>JACQBZ010000051.1 GCA_016194285.1 Nitrospirota bacterium
GTCGAGGAAGCCGGTGCGTTCGCGGTTGTGCTGGAAGGGATTCCGCTGGAACTGGGCCGGAAGATCACAAAGGCCCTTACGATACCCACGATCGGCATCGGAGCCGGACCGCACTGCGACGGCCAGGTCCTGGTGCTCCATGATTTATTGGGTTTGTTTGAGCGATTTCATCCCACCTTCGTCAAAACCTACGTGAATCTCAAGGCCCATGCTCTCGATGCCGTCCAGCGCTACAAGGAAGAGGTCGAGCTGGGGAAGTTTCCATCCGAAGAAGAAAGCTATAAATAACCCCAAATACCGGTTGGCCGGGTCCCGTTTATATCATGTGGTGGCTGTTTAAAAAGCGACAACAGGATGATCTCTCACGCTTGGTCTCGGCCTACCGATTCCTCCTCAAGGTCTCACGGCAAAACGCGCCCGATGCCTTGCAGCCGTGGCGGGGGGCCTTCGGTCAAGCCTACCAACTTCTTTTTCATGACTGGCCATCCCCAAACGAGTTGCGACGGTTTGAAAAGAAGATGCTCCGCCGCCTCAAGAGGACCGTCGATGTTCCTCGGGCATACATCTTAGCCTTCAACGATTATCTGGATCAGAAGCCGTTGAGTCCGGAAGAGTTGGATGAGGTGATTAAACGAGGTCAGGAAACCTTTTACTGATCCAACGCCTTGGAGAGCGATTCCCGCATGATCTCGAGTCCCTGATCGATCTCCTGCTCACGAATGACCAACGGAGGCGCCAGGCGGACGACGGTGTTGGAATGCAGTGTCCAGCCTAAAATCAAACCGGCTTCGCGGCAGTTCCTCACAAACCGCTCCGTCAATTTTGGATCGTTCAGTTCAAAACCGATCAATAACCCTTTTCCCCGGACATCCTTCACGCCGCCGATCTCGGACAACTTTTTCAATCGGTCCATCAAATAGAGACCAAGATGTTCGGCACGTTCCGGCAATTGGTTCTCCAGCAGGAAATCCAGAGCGGCCAGACCAGCGGCGCAGCTTACCGGATGGCCTCCGAACGTCGTCACGTGGGAGAGCGGAGGACCCTCCGAGAGCGTTTTCATGATCTCCGGCCGACCGATAAAAGCGCCCAGCGGCATTCCACCGCCAAGAGCCTTGGCCAGGACAAGAATATCCGGCACGACGTTCCAGTGTTGTAAAGCGAAGAGTTTTCCGGTCCGGCCCATTCCGGTCATCACTTCATCGAATATCAGAAGCGCGCCGGTCTTGTCGCAGCGCTCTCGAAGCGCGGGGAGAAAATCGTCCGCGGGAATATTCACGCCGCCTTCGCCCTGGATCGGCTCGACGATCACGGCGGCCGTCCGGCGATCGATCGCTTTCAAAGGTTTGAGGCTGTTAAACGGAAGAAAAGAGACATCGGGCAGCAGCGGACGGAATGGTTTCTGGTACAGCTCGCGTCCCGTTACAGAGAGCGATCCTTGAGAATCACCGTGAAAGCCGCCCTTGAACGCGACGAGTTTCTTCCGCTTCGTGTATTTCTTGGCCGTCTTAAGCGCGCCTTCGTTGGCTTCCGTCCCGCTGTTCGTAAAGTAGGTGACCGACAGCGACCGGGGGGCCACAAGCGCCAAGCGTTCGGCCAGGCGGACCTGCGGCTCCTGAACAAACTCACCGTAGACCATGACGTGAAGATAGCGAACGGCCTGATCGGCGACGGCCTTGACAACGGCGGGGTGGGTGTGTCCCAGATTCGCCACCCCGATGCCCGAGATGAAGTCCAGATATTTTTTCCCCGAACGGTCTGTAATTATGCAACCCTGCGCATCGGCCACCTCAATGCCCATCGGCTCGGACGAAGTCTGGCAGACATAGCGCAGAAAATCATCCTTTAATTTTTTTTTGCTTGTTCTCCTCACGCCTTACTCCTCACGCCTCACGATGCTTCCAGATCCACCCATCGCACACGATCCGCGATGAAACGTTTTCCGTCCTGCGGCCATCCGGCCGGCGGCTGTTGCATCCGTCCGACCGGGCAGATTCGGCTCGCCCCCGTGCGCCCGAGCGCTTCGGCCAGTCGAAGACGGCGGGTCTCGGCGACGACGATGCCGACCGCCTGCAGATACGGCCGCCAGGACTCCAGCAGCGGGGGGACATGCATCAGATCATCAATCGGTTTAACCCGGACGGTTCGATAGAGGGGAGACAGAACAAAGGCGGGATCGGCCTCATAGATTACGGTCCAAAGCGTCCCGGTTTCGCTGCCGAAGACGACCACCTCCTCCCCGTCGGCCTGTTTGATCTCGGCCACGCTCCGGATCTGATGAAGTTTTGAGGCCGTCGGGGTGTCTAGCGGTCCTCGAGGCAGCTCGTGTTCCAGGCGATTCAGTTCCTGGGCCAACGCCTTTGCAAACTGACGTGGAAAATGGCTGCCGCCGGTTTCAACGTAAAACAGGTGCGGAGAAAGACAGCCCTGTTGATCATACATTGCCACGTCAAGGGCCGCGGCTTGAGCCACGCTCTTGAGATTGTCCAGCGCTTCTCGGCCGATCAAGCCCAGGCTCACGCGGTGTCCGTAGCCGATGAATCGGCCCGAAACCGGTTGACGATGCGCGACCGCCCGTCGGACGGCTTCGACGGCTTCATCGGTTCCGGTGACCGTGACCAACTCGCTTCGGTCAAAGGCCACCTCTTCAAGGCTCTTGGCTTCGGGACGGCCCCCCGCCCACCCGAGCACCGCGAGGCAGTAGGCCATGCGCGGTTCGATCTGAACCAACGTCTGGGCAAACAGGGCCGCCGAAAACGGCTCGTGAGAAGACACCTTGCAAATGCAGGCGGATTTGACGAGAAGGGTTGCGATCAGATCGGCGATCCCAAGTCCAGGGATGTTTCCGGCGAGAATGTTCGTCGTGATTCGAGGTCCGACGGCTCGGGTCAGACAGGTCGGATTTTCTTTCTTCGGCCGAAACTCATCCAACAGATGAGCGTCCCCTAATTCCTGACGGAGGATCCTGTAAAGCGCGTCTTTGCGGTAGCCCTCCAACGTTCGGGTAAGACCTAACCGAATCATGGCAGGGGAGAGGCCCGTGATGTTGGGAAGGACAAGCTCGGCCATCTCCCGCACGGGGTCGTCCGGTTTTAACCACCGCGCCACCGCGGCGTCGATCAATTCCAGAATGGCCGTGGTGGGTTGCTTCGAAAGGTACTGCTCCTGCGCGGCCAGAAGCTGGTTGATGACGTCCGAGAGGGTGGTGGCGGTCAAAACGGGAAGCCGGATCTGAACCGGCCCGAATTCGAGTTTTGTGAAGGTCGAGACCTTGATCGGGGGCGGGAGGAAAAAACCGTCCAATGTTATGGGATCGGTCATTGGGTCCTCAGGATTTCTTCGACCAGCAACGAGCAGCCGCGGGCCTCGGTGCCGGCGGCGCGACCGGTGATCTCGAATCCGCCGGCGACCGTGTGACCGATGTCTTCAGTCTGTAGCGCCATGACCGAACCGCAATTGGCCAGATCATAATGCCGGAGCATCCCCGTCGAGCCGGGCGGCCGTTCCTCCAGCGTTTCCGGGTCCACGACTCGCGTTCGGACCCAGGGCGGGACCCGTTTGTGACGCGGGAGGGTCCGGCCGTCCAATGCACCGTTGAGGAGGTCCGCGAGAACGTTGTCGTAAAATTGCGAGCCCATTTCGGTCATGCCGTACTCGTTGACGATGTGCGTTTGGGGGATCCCCAGCATGGCTTCATACCGTCGGTAGAGTTCGGTTTGGGAGAGGTCGATCTTCCGGCCCTTGAAGCCGCCGGTGTCCATGATCCGGCTTCCTGGCGGCAGTCGAAATGCCGTCCGGCGCTCCCGGCAATATTCCAGAAGCTGATGAAACGCAAGCGTGATGCCCGCCAGCATCACCGGCTTATTTTGCTCACAGGCCTCGGCCACGGACCGAAAAAGACCCTCGATGTCGAGACCCGTATCCTTGATATAGTAAGCCGAATCAGGGCCGCCGTATTCTTGCCGGACGACCTCCATCATATGCGCCAGGGAAGAGTGGGGCCAGAGCGCCGGAGAGCCTGTCAGGATCAGCATTCGGAGTTCGACAAGATCCGGCAGAAGATGGGCCGTGAAATTTGGAAGGACCGATGCGCGGTAGATATCCAATCTCGGAACCGAATGCCGTCCACGTTTGGCCGGACCCTGCGACGTGCCGCTGGTGAGAAAGACCTTCTCGGGCCGGCCGCAGGCCAGTTCAAGTTCCTTGAAGGCGGCCGTCGGCACGGCCGGAACTTCTCGCCAGGATGCGACCGTGGCCGTCGTCTTATTCTTGCTCTTACAGTATCGCCGGTAAGAAGGGTTGCGCTCAAATTGAAACGCAAAAACCCGCAGGGCCAACGATCCGAATCCGTCCTCGACGGGATGCCGGATGAATCCCAGGACCTCCTGATAAATCCTGCTCGCTTCCTTGTTCATCATGCCGGTATTGTACGCCAGGACAGCGAAGCATGGCAACAGGGATGATTGGAACACGAACGACGTGCAGATATAAAGTTCTTGACGTTACGTCAATCAGTTTGGTAACAATGGACGCCATGCGCGAACCTATCCCGAAATCGATCGAACCCCGCCGCGGGCGTCTTCTCTGGCGCGTCCTCTCCCTCTACATCCCGCTCCTCATGGGGATCTTTGCATTGAGCGGATGGTTCTTTTTCCACTCGACCCAACAGGCGCTGGACGCCGAGCTCAGCAAACGGCTGACCAGCGTCGCCCAGGTCGTTGCCTCCACCCTGAATCCGCAATATGTGTCGAGGATTCAACCCGGAGACGAGGGCTCCTCGCTTTACCGTCTGCTGATCTCGGACATCAATCGGATCAAGACCGCAACCCGCGTCAAAGATATTTATGTCTTCGATCCCCGGAATCGCGTCCTCCTGGACGCCGATGAGGAGACGCCGATCGGGCAGGAATATCTTCTTTTAAAGTTGGATCAGCGAGAATTGGAAGGGGTCTGGAAGGGTGGGGCCGCCACCTCCACGCTCTACCAGGGGAGCGACGGCAAGCTGTACAAATCAGGCTATGCCCCTCTTCGCGACGGTCGCGGCCTGATCTTCGCCGCCGTGGGCGTCGAAGCCGGGGCGGAGTTTTTGGACGTCATCGTCAAAGTCCGCCGGCAAATGTTATTCATCGCGCTGTTCAGCGCGTTCATCGCGGCCGCCGCCAGCGTTCTTCTGGTCCGCTCGATTGTTACGCCGTTAAATTCATTGGTCATGGCCGTTGAATCGATCGGACAAAACGAGGCCTACCCAAAAGTCGATATTCAAAGATCGGATGAAATCGGCTATCTCGGGAAACGCTTCAACGCCATGGTGAACAGTCTCGCCGAAAAAGATCGCCTGCTGACCGAGATGTACCAGCGCGAGAAAGACCGGGCGGACGTCCTCCAGGATGAGGTCCGCGTTAAAGAACGCCTGGCGGCGTTGGGCGAGATG
This sequence comes from Nitrospirota bacterium, assembly GCA_016194285.1. Classification (GTDB taxonomy): domain Bacteria; phylum Nitrospirota; class Nitrospiria; order JACQBZ01; family JACQBZ01; genus JACQBZ01. The sequence continues at coordinate 5,429 of JACQBZ010000051.1, forward strand.
TCGGCGGGCATCGCCCACGAGATTCGTAATCCGCTCGGCGCCATCGAGGGCTTTACCGAGCTTCTGGAGCGGCGCGTCACCGACCCCGCCGCCAAGGAATGGGTCCGGGAGATCCTCTTGGAAGTGAAAAACCTCAACCGGATCGTCACTCAATTTCTCACATTTGTCCGCGAACCCCATCTCAAGCTGGAACCGACCGATATGATCACGCTCACCCGGGCCGCGATCGATGCGGTTCTCACAACCGAAAACCACCCCAAAATCCGCCTGGCCACGCATTTCCCGGACAAGCTTCCGCCAATACCGATAGACGCCGATCTCCTCAAACAGTCACTCGTGAACCTGATCCAGAACGGCGTCGAGGCGATGCCCGATGGCGGCGATCTCGGAATTCATTTTGAGACCAAGGACCCGTGGCTCCTCGTCGCGATTTCGGATTCAGGACATGGAATCGAAAAAAACCACCGGGACCGCCTCTTCGATCCCTTCTTCACCACCAAAAAAGAAGGGACCGGCCTGGGTCTGGCCATCACCCACAGGATCATCCAGGCCCATGGAGGGAAGATCGACGTGGATAGCCTCTCTGGAAAGGGGAGTTGCTTCACCGTCTGGTTGCCGATGAAAAGGGATAAGCCATGATCCGGATTTTGATTGTGGAAGACAAAGCCAGCATGGCCCGCATGTTGCGTCAGGTTTTCAAAGCAAAGGGGTACGACGTCACGGTCGCGTCGGACGGCCTGGAGGCGAAGACCAAGATACAGTCGTCCGATTTCCATCTGGTCATTACCGATCTCAAAATGCCGAACGGTGACGGCATGGAGGTTCTGAAGGCGGCCAAGGCCAAATCGGCCGGCACCATTGTTCTGATGATGACCGCCTTCGGAACGATCGAGAACGCGGTGGAGGCGATGCGTCAGGGCGCATTCGATTATCTCCTGAAGCCTTTCTCGATCTCGGAAATCGAACTGAAGGCGGAGAAGGCGCTGGAACAACAGCGGCTGCTTGCGGAGAACGAGTATCTCAAAGAAACAATCCGAATGCAATTTGGGCGGCTGATCGGCTCCAGCCCCGCGATGCAGCAGGTGTATGACCTCATTCAAAAGGTCGCTCCCAGCACGGCGCCGGTCCTGATCCTGGGAGAATCCGGGACCGGCAAGGAGCTCGTGGCGCATGCCATTCACGATACAAGCCCCCGCGCCGGGCGGCCGTTCATTGCGGTCAACTGCGGGGTTTTGTCGGAAGGCCTCATTGAGAGTGAGTTGTTCGGTCACGAGAAGGGCGCCTTCACGGGGGCGGTTGTCCAGAAGAAGGGTCGGTTCGAGTTGGCGGATGGAGGGACGCTCTTCCTGGACGAGATTGGAGAACTCTCCCCCGCCGTCCAGGTTAAGCTCTTGCGCGTCCTCCAGGAAGGCGAATACGAACGGGTCGGCGGCCACCAGACACTCCGGACGGATGTCCGGGTCATTGCCGCCACGCATCGCGATCTGGCCAAGGCGATCGAGGCAAAGAGTTTCAGGGAGGATCTATATTACCGAATCAATGTGTTGGCGATCAAGGCCCCGCCTCTGCGGGAACGGCCCGAAGATATTCCAGTCCTGGCAGCCCACTTCCTGCAGAAGGCCTCGGAAACGATGCACAAGCCGGTAACCTTCGCTCCGGAAATGATGGCGCTGTTAAGCCGATACGCATGGCCCGGAAATGTTCGCGAGTTGGAAAACGTCGTAGAGCGTGCGGTTGTCTTGACAGACGGCCCCGTGATCCGGGCGGTGGACCTTCCGAAGGAGATCAGCGGCCTTTCACAAGAGGCCGCGCAGGCGCTCGGCGATTCGAACCTCTCGCTGGACTCAAAAATGGAGCGGCTCGAACGCGAGGTGATTCGACAAACCTTGGAGAGGGTCGGTTGGAACCAGACGCAGGCGGCCAAGATACTGGGGGTCAAACGCAGCTCGCTTCAATATAAAATGAAACGCTATGGCCTTGAGCGCTGACAGAATTCTTATGTTCACGGTTATGGCACCGGTTACGGTTCTGGTGATGGCCACGGGTCTGACCGTCTTCTTAGCCGTCGGTCGAATCGATGCGGCCGATCCGACTTCTATCCCCCGGGACCTCGAACAAGCCCGCTCGGAGTTGGCCGAGATCCAAGAAAAACAAAAAGCGCTCGAAGCCCATGTGGCCGAGGCCCACGCCGATGAAGTGCGGCTGGAAAAATTGATTCAGGAGTTAAAACAGAATCAGCCCGGTTTGACCCAGCCTCTTCAAGAGCTCCGCCTGGACCGCGCGATGCGGCAGCTTCGGGACCGTCTCCTCGAAATCCAAGAACTGCGCCGGGAACAACAGCGGCTCAAAGACAAGGAGAACCGGAGCCGTGAGCGGATCCGAAATGCGCTCCGTCAGTCGGCCGACGAGCGGTTGAAGGAAGCAGAGCGGTTATTTAAAGCAGGTCAGGAGCAACAGGCCAATATCCTGTATCAGCAAGCCCTCGGGCTCATGGAAGAATACCAGCATTTGTCCGAAGCCGTGATCCCGCCGATCGTCTATGACACCCCCGCATTCGACCCCCCCATCACGGGCCGGGAGAGCGCTGACGAACTCCACCAGTTCAGCGTCCTGCTTCGACACGAAGCGGAAGAAGCCTCACAGGAATTGAAATATCTTGAACAAGCCGCTCAACGTGTCCAATCCGATCTCGCCTTTGAAGAACGCTCGCTTCGGTTTCAGGGGATCCGGGAAAGAGAAACGGAGCCGGGAACGGGCCCGTCCACGTCGGTGACCGATCGCGAGGCCGCATTGAACCGCCAACTGACGGGCATTCTGAAACGGATCAAAGAGAAACGAGCGAGGATCCAACACTTTCTTGAACGCGCTGACGAGCTGGAAAAATTGGCGGCGGGGAAGAACCCGATGCTTGAAAGGAAGAATCCATGAAAACGTTTCATCACGGGATCACCCTCTTGATCGCATCGGCCATCGGACTGATGTCCTGCGTTGCTCAAGACCCGTACCTCAAGGGCAATCGCGCTCTGGAGCAAGGGGCCTATGAGGAGGCGATCCGCCATTATCAAGAGGCGTTATCGAAGAACTCATCGGACCCAAGGGCGCGAAACAACCTGGGGGTCGCCTACCTGCGCGCCGATAAAACGGATGAGGCGTTTCGGGAGTTCCAGAAGATTCTGGCTCAGAACCCCGCCGATGCAAAAGCCCATTTCAATCTCGGACTGGTCTATTATAAAAAAGGACTGTACGATCAGGAACTGGAAGAATACCGGAAGACGATCGCGCTGGACCCGGATCATTTCGATGCCCATTTAAACCTCGGCCACGCTTATCTCGCAAAGGGCCGACTGAACGAGGCCATCCAGCAATACCAGTGGGTGCTCGAAAAAAACCCAAATCAGCTCACGGCCCTTTACAACCTGTCCCTCTTGTATGAAGATCAAGGTAAAACGCGCGAGGCGATTGCGTTTCTGGAACGCTACTTGAAGCTGGACCCACGGAGCGATTGGGCCGAAAAAGCGAAGCGCCGATTGGAATCGTTGCGTAAGAAGTCCTCTTCCAAACTTTGAAACCGCCCGAAATCCGGCAGTGCTGACTTCCACACTGCCAACTTTTCGGCATTCATCCGTTCGACTTCACCCTTCCCTGCTTCTCATCCACGGTAAAAGACCCCTTTTCTGATCAGGACGGCTTGGCATGGGCCTTGCTATAAGAAATGGCAAGGAAGATAGCGCTTAACTCTCATCACGAGTCCATGGATGGGCTCATCGCGAGGAGGAAGAGAAATGTTAAAGACAATCTCACGTTTTGTATTGTTGGTCTTTTTATCGCTCGTCACGGCCGCCGGACTGACCGCCTGCGGATCCAGCGGTGGCGGCAGCGGAACCGGTGCTCAAGGCACGACGGCCTTGTTCTTAAAGGACGGGCCGATCCCGGCTCATGACGGTGTTCCCCAGATTGTGCAGCTATGGGTGACGATCAAAAAAATCACGTTTGAATCCATCAATGACACCACGGTAACGGTCTACGATGATGCCGTCGATGCACCACTGGGCCCAGTCGATCTGTTGACGCTCAACGGGGGAAACAGCAAACTGATCACCCTTGTGCCGGTGCCCGCCGGGACATATAAAGAGGCCAAAATGGTGATCGATAACAGTCCTGCCAATCTGTACTTCGTCCCGGGCGACGGAAGCGGCAACCCTGTGTTGGATGCCAACGGTAATCCCGTTCACACACCATTGATTTTAAATGATGAAAATGATAATGTACGACACGACGGTCAACTGGAATTTGAATTTAATCCGTTGGTCGTGGTGGCCGCCGATGGGACGACTGCGGCCATGATCGATTTCGTTCCGGTCGTAACCACGGATGGTAACAATAATTATTATCTCGACCACGACTTCGAAAACAACGAATCGGGCGAGATCGAAAACGAGAGCGAGACGGCGCATACCGAGGCCGAGGGGATCATTGCCGCTCTCTCTACCGATCACACGGGCTTCACGCTTCAGACCGGCCATGGGGATGTGGCTGTCGCCGTTTCGGATACGACCGTGATCGAACAAAATGACGTTGCCAAGACGATGGCCGATCTGGCGGACGGACAGAGGGTTGAGGTCAAGGGCGCTCTGGATATGAGCACAACGCCCCCGACGCTTACGTCCACTTGGATCGAGATTCAAACTGAGACTCATTAAGATCGAGACCCCGGCCTGGAGCTCTGGAAGATCCAGGCCCAGGCCGGCGGTTTTTTCAAGGAGTGGAGACCCCGATTGCATTACCCGTTCTCCATAAAAATTGCGGCACTGGCGCTCGGAGCATCCTTGCTTGCATGGGGAAGCACACCCAGCCTGGTTTCGGCCGAATCGGATGAAATCGATTCCGACCCTTCCAATGGAATTCAGGTTGCCTCAGTGGCGGAGGAAGCGGATCTGTCGCGCTCTGCCGGTGGCGAAACCTTTGAGGACGACAGCCATGACGGCTTGCATGAGTTATCTCATGAAAGCGACAAGGAGGCGGAAGGCCGCGGCGACAGGGAGGATCGTGACCGCCTGGAGAGCGACCACAGCCGTGAGGGCGATCATGAGGGCCCTGAAGGCGACAGCGGAATCGAAAGGGATCGCGGCGGCGGATCCGAAACCGGAGGCGGCGACAGTGGCGGCGATCACTAAGCGCGATGCCGGTTAGGCCCGCGTGTCAAATGACCTTGAAAACACTCCCCTAACATTACGGGTTCTTTTTTATACCCGCCTGGAACGCAACCCTAGGAATCAAAGTGATTGCAGTTCGAACCGTATGGGTCGTGTTGTTGACTTTGCTATGCCTTTCAAGCCGGGCACAGGGGTCCGAGAGCGCAAATAAACCGTTTGAGCTCGAGATCGGTGTGGACGAGAAATATGATGATTTGGCTGTTTATGTCGTTGATCAGACAGCAGGTACCGTTTCCAAGAAAGGGGATCTGCTCACTGAGCCTTATTTCACGCTGAGCCATCGATTTCCCGGCCGGTTTCCTACCCGGTTAATCCTCGATGTCACGGCAGACTTTTATGCCAAATACTCAATACAAAATTACCAGACTTACAAACTCAGCGTTATCCAAAGAATCGCCTCCAAGACCTATCTGACCGCGAAGTACACCTTTATCCCTGATATTTTCTTCGGCGACGATGTCGTTGATATCCCCCCGGGGACCGCCCCGTTGCCGACAAAGGATCAATCGTATCGGATCCATATCTTCCAGGTCACGGCCGACCGGGATTTCACACGGAATCTCAACCTGGCCATTTCCGGAAGATACGGCATCCGAGATGCAAGGCCCGCATTTAATTACCGGGACATGACCCTTTGGAGCGGGGCGCTTGATGGAACCTACTGGCTGACGCGGGATACGAGACTGGGTTTGGGCACATCCTATGAAAAGGACAACGCCAGGGGCGGATTCAACCTGTTTCTATCCACACCGATGAATCCGATACGGGATGACGCCACGTACAATCAATTTTCGTTATACACCAGTCTTACCTATTTGATCTCGGAGGCTTGGTCGCTCAGAGGAGGGTACACACATCGCGAGCGTTTCTACATCACCAAGTTCGCCGGGGACACTCTGCACAACGGCCGGACGGACCATACAAACAGCATCCTGCTTTCAACGACGTACCGGTTGACAGATCCGATCGGCCTGAAGGCAAGTTATGAAGGCATCTGGAGGGACTCCACGAAATCGTACGCCCGTTTCCATGAAAATATATACACGGTCGGCGTCAACTATCATTTTTAGCCCTGTTCTCACATCAAAGGAGAAGCGATCACTGTGCATCGATGGTGCAAAGAAATGGCTTGTGTTTTCTGTTGACTAATGCACGGAAACTGCTTTATAGTGAATAAAAGGTTTGTAACCGGCAGGAATTATTTGAAAGATGGCCGGTTTTGACTGGGTCTTTATAAAGAGCTGAATAGGTCTTCTGGTCCATTGACGAAGAAAATGAAATTCGATAGGATAGACCCAAATTTCAAGGCTTTCCCGAACTGAAACCCTCGTAGAAGGAGATAGGCGATGAGTTTAGATTATGTCAAGGCAACCCCCGGTTTTGAGAAATACATGCCAAAGGATTACCGAGACCTGATCGAGCACGGTCCGTTCGGGAAGAAAGTCTCTGTCGCCCAGGTTGGAACGTTTAAAGAGGTTCTCGAAGAACATCCGATGTGCGCCGGCTGCGCCATGACCCTCTTCATCCGCCTTTCCCTCATCGCCCTCCCCAATCCGGAAGACACGATAACCGTGGGCACCGCCGGTTGCGGGCGGCTCGCTCTATCTCAGGCCGCCATCCCGTTTGTGTACGGCAATTACGGCGACACGAACGCCGTCGCCTCCGGACTCAAACGCGGGCTGATGACCCGTTTTCCCGACAAGACGAAAGACGTGGTCGTGATGGCAGGGGACGGTGGTCTGGCCGATATCGGATTTTCCATGTTGATGCATTCCTGGTTCCGAAAGGAAAAATTCACGACGATCATGCTCGACAATGAGGTCTATGGAAACACGGGGGGACAGGAAAGCGGCATGACCAACAAAGGCTCGGTTCTGAAGATGGCCCCGCTGGGGAAGAAGTTCGAAAAGATCGATATGCCGGATCTGGCCAAAACGGCCGGCTGTGCCTACGTCGCGGTCGTCGTGCCCAACAACCCGAGACGGGTTGAGCAAAGCATCAAAAAGGCGGTCTTGATCGCGCGAGAAGTCGGCCCAACCTATATCCAGGCCTATACCTCGTGCAACATCGAATATGCCATCCCCACCGATAAAGTGATGGAAGACGCCAAGAACGTCGAAAATGACCGTTACCAATTCAAAGAATATATCACCGAGGACGCCAAGCAGTACCTGGCCGAGAAGTGGGGTTATAAAGAGTATGCCAAGAAGGCCATCCAAACCACGGAGGTGGCGAAATGAGATTTAACATCCGCATGGCGGGGGTCGGCGGCCAGGGCGTCGTGACGGCCTCCCACGTTTTTTCGACGGCCGTGATCAACGCCGGCGGTGAGAGCACGATCGTTCCTTTTTACGGGTCTGAAAAGCGCATGGCCCCGGTCGAATCGTATGTCCGTGTCTCGAGCGACAAGATTTACGAGATCGGCGAGATCATGTTTCCCCACATCATCATGGTGTTTCATCCCCAGGTGATTACCCATGGAAAGTCCTACACGATGCCGTTTCACTTCGGCATTAAGGACAACGGAACAATTCTGGTCAATTCTAAAGAAGAAATTCCGTTGCCTACGGATGAAATGGCGGTTCTGCTGGGTCGGGGGGTTCAGTTCCGCTACATCCCGGCCACTCAGATGGCGCTCGATGTGGCCGGGACCGATCTGGCGACCAATATGGCGATGGTGGGGGCGATTGCGGGGATCACCGGCCTGACGACGCGAGAGGCGGTGGCCCAGGCGGTTAAGGAACGTTTCCTGGGAAAAGGATTCGTCGTATCGGGCGGCACGGCCTCTCTGGATTCGGTCGTCGAGCGGAAATTTAAACACAAGCAGGAACTCCTGGAGAAAAATATCGCCGCGGTCAATGCCGCCTGGGATTATGCCGAAGCCCACAACTGGCAGATGGTCAAGCAAAAAGAGGCCGTCCCGGCTCAGGCCGGTCGAAAATAGCCCGAAGCAAAAAAGGAGACCCATGTATCTCGTCGCGAATATTGATCCGCAGATCTGCGGCGCCACCAGTTGCACGCTTTGCACGCAATTCTGTCCTGAGGCGAACACGATTCAATATGATAAGGTTCGGAAGACCGCTTTCGTCGCGGTGGACCGGTGCAAAGGATGCGCGCAATGCGTCTGGGTGTGCGACAACATGGCAAAGCATCACGCCATCAAGATGATCATGATCGACCAGCTTCCGGAAGAGTTTGCGAGCAAGCTCACCAAAACCATGTCATACGAGCAGGAAGATCTGAAATCCTCACCCATTAATAAGTAAAAGAGCCCGCGGGGAGCCATGTACTTAAAAAAAGAGCACCTTTTCAAAAAAGATGAACCGTATGTTCTGAAACCGGGACCGGAAGGTTATGTCCCGCCCGCGGCCGCTTCGATGGGGATCGAGCTTCCGGATCCGGGTGAGGGTTTGGCGTATGGCCGCAAGGTGAATGAAGACGCCGTCATGGAGGAAATCGCAAAGCAAATGCTTACGCGAGTGAATCCGACCATCTTCCCGGGGCCGTTGGTTCTGTGGGCGTGGAATGAACATGCCAAGATCAAGGGACAGGCGGTGCTGGATCTCGCCAACGAAATCCCGGGTGTGATGATCATTCCGATGCCGGATTACCGTCCGAAATATCCGAAGATCGAACCGGAAGAGGAGATCAATCCCAATCATCCCAATCTGACGATTTGGCACAACAAGATCGAGGTCTGCATCTTCATCGGCGTGCA
>JACQBZ010000006.1 GCA_016194285.1 Nitrospirota bacterium
CTGAACAACTCCGACGACCCGGATCACCGCACACGACGTCGGCGGATTTACCGATACCTGAACTGGAGAAACAAAAAACATGCAAAACCAAACTGCCCCCTCCATCAATTTAGGAAATATTAGTTGGAGGGGCACTAGAACTATAGAATCTCGCCCGATAATAATATAATCCCGTTGCGTCATCTTCACGGCCTGTGTATAGGAACGGATTAGTGCTAGTGCCTGCAATGGTAGCATTCCCAAAAGGATCATAGCTGTACGTTGTCTGCACTGTTCCGTTCTGATCCGTTAATGCAAGCACACTACCTAGCGCATCGCTGTGGTAGTGCTCCGCCACTGCGCTGGACCGCAGGAACGGTTCGTCGATGTTCAGGCCCCGCAGGTAAGTCGCCGTGACGGTGTTGTTTTGAATCTCGGCCATGATGTCATTGCCATCGTAAAGATATTGGGTCGTCACGCCGTTGATTGTCTTGCTCATTCTTCGACCCAGAGCATCGTAGGCAAAGCTTGCTAAAACGTTGGCGTTGCTCATCTGGATTAATCGGTTCCGCGCATCCCAAGTGTAACTGGTCGTCCCATCGAAGGTCAGGTTCCCGTTGGCATCATACGTGAGCGTATCGGTGTTGAACTGAGTCATCTGATTGGCTGCATTATAGGCCGCTTGGACTGCCTGCGGCAGATCGGCTTGGGGGTTTGTTTTGTCAAAACTGATTCGGTTTCCGGCCGCATCATATGCATAGAGCAGGTCTTCAATGCCTCCGTTTGGACCTTGATGGAGTATCCCAGACAGACGGTTGGCGGTGTCGTAGAAATAATTCGTGCCCGTACTGTTGGGATAGGTCAACGACGTCCTCCGGCCCGCCGCATCGTAACTCAGATTCACCGCCTGAGGTCCTTGAGAAACCTGTGTGAGCCGGGAAGCATTGTCATACTGATAAGCCACCGGGGTCAGGCCGTTTACCGACATCGAGGTCCGCCGTCCAATCACGTCATAGCCATAGTTTACTGTCCCCTGGGGGGTCGCCTCTTGACCAAGACGATCCAGATCGTCATAGCTCATTTGGATCAGACCGGACACGCTGTCACTGACCTGACTCAAACGACTTAGCGCATCATAGGTAAATGTCGTTGAACTTCCATCGGCATAACTGGATTGTGTTCGGTGATTCACAGCATCGTAGAAAAACTGTGAGACCTGGCCTTTGCGATCCATAAAGCGGTTCAGATTGCCGTTGAAGTCGTAAATATAGCTCTCCGCCAATCCCAGCGGATCCCTCCTTGTCGCCAAGCGATCCTGGACGTCGTAGGTATGCGTCGTAGTGTGCCCATTCGCATCCGTCACCGTAAGCAAGTTGCCGTGAGCCTTTCGGAAACCTCTGTATCGCAAAACCTGAGACCCAAACTGCGTTTTCATTAAAGTTTATCTTTCATACAATGGCCAAGCTTTCCTGACCCCGTTTTCATACACATTAGCAGCAAGAATTCCATTTGAGCCTGTAATTACCCTTTTCCCATATCAAATCAGCAAAATCATCACAATCCATACAGGCAGAAAAACTTAAATGTCCTTTTTCATAGAACAATATACTAAAACCAGACTCTCCAGGGGATTTGTAAAGAAAAGTTTTTTCCCAAACCCCTGCCTTGGCGTTGGTCAAAATTAAAAGAAACCGTCCCACAACTCCGGCTTTATCTATATAGACCCCAACTAGGGCTTTATCCTTTTCACCATCTTTGTTAAAATCCCCTTCTAATTGGAAACGGTAACCGTGCCGTTCACGATCTTCTAAATCTTTCAACACATCTTGTGGTTGATTTTCCTTTGACAGCACTAAAACCTTTGACCAGTCTTTATCTATTGATTGTATCGGTATCGATTCTATCTTATCCTGTACAGGTGAATACTTAACCTTAAGCCACGATGCCAATTCCCCAAAACTAATAACTGGAAAAGCTATCATGAAACTCAAAAAACAAATAGCATGAATTGCGCTCTTTGATGCGATTTGCTTCACCATTGCTCCTTATATATGAGTTTACTTTCGTCCAAAAGTAGGCCCATTATATTTAGGATAATTGTTGTTTTTTGGTAAATGATGCTCCACTGGGTTTTCGTAATCGTTACATCCTTGGCACGACTTGAATGTATAATGAACATGCCCATTGCCTCTTGCATTGCCGCTGTTATCTGTAAAGCCGATGACATCACCCTCATTTACATGTTGACCTGGAACCACCGTTAGAGTTACGTGAGCATAGCCAGAAGTCCCATCACCATCATTATTGATCACAATCTGATTTTCGCCATGGGGTCCCGCATGGAATCCAGTCCCATTTGGACTGACAATACCACTATCAGAAGCAACTACTGGAGTTCCAAGACCATTCGCAATATCTACACCATTGTGAAGCCCTCCATCTCGCGGACCAAAGGGAGAAGTCACCGGCCCTGAACCAGGCCATGTTGTTAATCCTGTCGGATCAAAGTAAATGACAGGGTTATTTCTCGCATACAAATACAAGTTGATTCCTCCTTCCTCAAGGGCCGGATCCTCACTCACAAACCGCTGTAACGTTGGGCTATAGTACCGTGCCCGATAATAATATAGTCCCGTCCCATCGTTCTCTCGACCCGTATATTGGAAAGAATTTGTGGTAGTACCACCGATAGCAGTATTCCCAAACGGCTCATAGTTGTAGATAGTCTGCACAGCACCATTCTGATCAGTGAGCACTAAGACCGAACCCAAAGCATCGGTGTGGTAATATTCTGCGATAGCGGATGACCGTAAGAATGGTTCATCAATGTTCAGGCCGCGCAAGTAAGTCGCTTTGGCAGTGTTGTTTTGAATCTCCGCCACGATGTCATTGCCATCGTACAAGTATTCCGTTCCGACGCCGTTGATTGTTTTGCTCACTCTTCGACCCAGAGCATCATAGGAGAAGCTGGCTAAAACGTTGGCGTTGCTCATTTGACTTAACCTGTTTCTTGCATCCCATGTATAGTTCGTCGTTCCATCAAAGGTTAAGTTGCCGTTGGCATCATACGTCAGCGTATCGGTGTTGAAATGAGTCATCTGATTGGCCGCGTTATAAGCAGCTACAACGGCCTGGGGCAGATCAGCTTGGGGATTATTTCGCGTGAAGTCGATGCGGTTACCGGCAGAGTCATAGGTGTAGAGTAAGTCCTCGATGATTCCGGATGGACCTTGATGACGGATCTCGCTCAAGCGAGAAGCCGTGTCGTAGAAATAATTCGTCCCAGTCCCGTTCGGGTAGGTCAAGGACATCCTTCGACCCGCCGCATCGTAACCTAAATTCACGGCCTGCGGTCCTTGGGCAACCTGCGTTAGCCGGGAAGCGGTGTCGTATTGATACGTCACAGGGGTCAGACCGTTAACGATCATTGAAGTCCGCCGTCCGATCGCATCATAGCTATAGCTCACGGTGTCTTGAGGCGTCAATTCTTGTGTCAGCCGATCCAGATCGTCATAGGTCATCTGAATTAATCCGGAGTTCGAATCATACACCTGCAGCAACCGGCTCACGCTGTCATAGGTAAACGATGTCGAGCTGCCGTCGCCGTAACCGGACTCAATACGTTCGCTCTGGACATCACGCTTCATCCTTAAAACGTTCTTTTGATACATAAAAAGGGCCTTCTAAGATTAAAAAGCAACCTCAATTTCTGGAAATGCTATTTGTTTTTCAAGCCATTATCTCGGTCCGACCTGACCCGGACCTGCGGACCTGCTTGCTGATCCGGCGGCCCAGGGGATCGTACAAAAAGCTGGCAGAGACACCGGCGCCACTAATGCCGTTGAGTCTGTTTCTGGCATCCCAATTTTGAATCCGATTATTAGGAAATAGCATATAGCAAAATCCCAATGCCACCTAAGATAAAGACCACCCCAATAAAAAGATGAAAATAATAAACAGCTTTCTCACCAAACGACTTTTTTAAAAACCAATACGGATAAAAGTAAAACCATCCTTCCGGAACACACACCAAAAAATCTATCCTTCTCAAGGTTCCGATAACAAGAAACAATCCAATTCCTATAAACGCTAAGATTACTGTAATGAGCAATATGACCGGAAACATCTCGACCTCCTGCCACCTAAAATGAGAATAAGGGAACAGCCACATTAACTGGCAATGGCCCAGCAGCAAGGCCCAAGTTTAAACACCAGCTACTAAGGTCATCAGTGAAGCTCAGTCCTAAATATCTATTTCCAATAGAATAGGTAAAAGGCAGTTCCTCCAACGGAGCTTCTACAGGTAGGGTTGGTTTTCCACGATTTGACTGTAAATCTTGTGAATTAACACCTGTCGGCTTATCGACACTTGTGGAGCCATTTGCATTCAGGCAGAAATTAAAACCTCCCCCTAATTGAGGCGTTACCAAGCTAACGGTAGTTTTGGTTGGATTACTTGAATTCCAATTTACGTCTATGAGTCCCAAAGTTCCCCCTACACCCCATGAAAAGCGCAGCAATCCAGCAGGATCTATAAAGATAATTGGGTTATTACCTACGTAACTGTAAAAATTAATTCCACCTAAGTACCGAATCGGATCCTCACTATTAAATCTTTGCAAGGTAGGGCGATAGTATCTGGCACGATAGTAATAGGCCCCAGTCCCATCATTTTCTCTTCCCGTGTACTGGAACGGATTACTACTCGATCCAGCGATGGTAGTATTTCCGAATGGATCGTAGCTATAGTTGGTCTGCACAGCACCATTCTGATCTGTGAGCGCTAAGACCGAACCCAAAGCATCGGCATGGTAATACTCTGCTACAGCACTTGAACGTAGGAACGGCTCATCGATGTTCAAACCGCGCAAGTAGGTCGCCGTGACTGTGTTGTTCTGAATCTCAGCGATGATGTCGTTACCATCGTAGAGGTAGCTAATCGTGGAACCGTTGATGGTCTTACTGATCCGGCGGCCCAAGGCATCATAAGTGAAGCTTGCTAAAAGACTGCCGTTACTCATCTGGACTAGCCGGTTTCTCGCATCCCAGGTGTAGGTGGTTGTACCGTCGAATGTCAGGTTGCCGTTGGCGTCATACGTCTGCGTGTCGGTGTTGAACTGAACCTGCTGGTTCGCCGCGTTATAAGCCGCTTGAACTTCCTGCGGTAGATTTACCTGGGAGCTGGTGCGGTCGAAGGAGATTCGGTTACCCGCCGCGTCGTAGGTGTAAAACAGATCCTCAATGATCCCGCTTGGTCCTTGATGGAGAATTTCAATTAATCGAGAGGCATTATCGTAGAAATAATTCGTGGTCGTTCCGTTTGGATAGGTCAGTAAATTCCGACGACCCGCCAGGTCATAGCCTAATTCTACCGTTCGACTACCCTGCGCCACCTGCGTTAGCCGGGTAGCGGTGTCGTATTGGTATGTCACAGGGGTCAGACCGTTCACCGACATGGATGCCCTTCTTCCAACGGCATCATAACCGTAGCTCACCGTGCCCTGAGGCGTCAGTTCTTGTGTCAGGCGATCTAAGTTGTCATAGTTCATCTGAGTCAAACCGGAGATCGAGTCGTTGACCTGAATCGGCCGGCTTACTGCATCATAGGTGAAAGTGGTCGAACTCCCATCCGCATAACCGGATTCAATTCGGCGGTTCATTGCATCATACGTGAACTGTGAGACCTGGCCTTTGCGATCAACAAACTGCGTCAGATTGCCGTTGTCGTCATACGTGTAAGTTTCTGCATGACCCAACGGATCCGTCATGGCAGTCGGATTGCCTTGAGCATCGTACTCAAATTGCATTGTATGCCTCAGCGGGTCTGCCATGCTGATCAAGTTGCTGTATACTTTTTGAAAATTACTATATTGCATGATCTAAACCCAAAGCTTGCATGAATGTATTAAACATAACTGGAAAGTCATATCACAAGATCTGAATCCGAACCCTGTGACTCTGTTTTATCGGTCAATTTGTGTTCTCTCTCCACATCTAAAGCGGTTGTGAATGCCCTCATAATTTGATCTCTACGACCAAGGAATTCTAAGGATAGATGGGTATTTTCAAACAAAACAAACAAGGGATAGCTATCTATCTCTTTGAGATAGTACTCGTCATAGCCAGTTCCAAATCGACGTTTTAGTAAGGTTGCTTCTAATTGGCCGCCCGGCAGATACTCCGCGGCCAGGAAAAAAACAACTGCATCTGATCTGAACATCCTAAACACAGTTCTTATCTTGTCCTCGGTGTCACACTGTACCGTCAATAAAATTGGTTTTCTTTTTTTTGTTTCTTGATATTTTTTATCAAACCAATAGCTAATGTGGTTTTCCTTTAACTCATTTACATATTTGTCAAGGTGAAGATAACTTCCTACGGGTTGTGCATGAAATTTCTGATGACTATTCTGCAGCACAGCGAGAACCTTAGAAAAGAAACGCATGGCCTTATCCTGCTCTTGTTTGTTTTGCCCTTCAAACGAAGTGATTAATTTAGATATCTCTTGTGGAAGTCTACGCCTACGGGCGTCTTTCGATGTAATCGGTATCTCAAGAATGTAATTTACATTCATTTGCGTTGTATCCTATTTAGGGTTATATCCATTTTAAAATCTACCGAAACCATCTAGGAATCTTACCATCTAATTCCCATCCTCTACCATGGGTTGGTCTATCAAATCGAAGGTAGGGTCTAGTAATTCTTTGGAGAAACTTAGGCGTTCCAACATCACCACCAGGCCCAAGAAGGCGGGCGCCATACCCTCCAGCCAAAGCCCCGAGGGTTGCATCTGAGGTTTTCCTAGTCCAGAGCGAAGCAAAAAGACCAGGAATATTATAAAGCGGATTACCAGTTTGAACATATAAATCTGCCCAGTATTGTGCGGATTCTTCACCAAATTCTTCTCCTGCATTGATGAGCCCTCCAAAGAGCAGGCCGGAAGGATCAGTAAATACAGTGGGGGCATTACCAACATATGCATAAGAGTGTATCTGGAAAGTGTTGGGTTGTAATAACGGGTTCGGTAGTAATATAGACCTGTTTGGTCATTTTCTCTGTCCGTATACTGAAAGGGATTAGTGCTGGCGCCGATGATGCTGGTACTCCCAAATGGATCGTAGGTGTAAGTGGTCTGCACAGCACCATTCTGATCTGTCAATGCCAAGGTGCTCCCCAATGCATCCGCGTGGTAGTACTCAGCCACAGCAGACGCTCGCAGGAACGGTTCATCAATGCTCAAACCACGCAAGTAGGTTGCCGTGACGGTATTATTCCGAATCTCAGCGATGATGTCGTTACCATCGTAGAGGTAGCTAATCGTGGAACCGTTGATGGTCTTACTGATCCGGCGGCCCAAGGCATCATAGGTAAAGCTCGCTAACAAACTCCCACTGCTCATCTGACTCAATCTGTTTCTTGCATCCCACGTATACGTAGTCGTTCCATCAAAGGTCAGGTTGCCGTTGGCGTCATACGTCTGCGTGTCGGTGTTGAACTGAACCTGCTGGTTCGCCGCATTGTAGGCCGCTTGAACTTCCTGC
The DNA here is from genome assembly GCA_016194285.1 of Nitrospirota bacterium. Taxonomy (GTDB): domain Bacteria; phylum Nitrospirota; class Nitrospiria; order JACQBZ01; family JACQBZ01; genus JACQBZ01. The sequence continues at coordinate 7,521 of JACQBZ010000006.1, forward strand.
GGTAGATTGGCCTGGAGACGTGAAGCATTGTCGTAGAAGTAGTTGGTAGTTGTACCGTTTGGGTACGTGAGAGTTGTTCGACGACCTGACACATCATATCCAAGCCCGACCACTTGCGGACCTTGTGCAACCTGCGTGAGCCGAGAGGAATTGTCATACTGATACGTCACAGGCGTCAGACCGTTGACCGTCATCGAAGTCCGGCGACCGATGGCATCGTACATGTACGTCACCGTCCCCTGTGGGGTTACTTCCTGGGCAAGCCGATCCCTGGATTGCGTTCGATGATTCAGTTCATCGTACGTGAACTGGGAGACTTGCCCCTTGCGATCACCAAACTGCGTCAAGTTGCCGTTGCCGTCATACGTGTAGGTTTCCACATGGCCCAACGGATCTGTCCTTGTCGCCACCCGATCCTGGACATCATACGTATAGGTGGTGGTATGACCTTTAGCGTCCGTGACGGTCAGGAGATTGCCGTTGGGATCATAACTGAACGCGGTCAGGCCGCTTAGTGCATCGGTAATTTGGGTCACCCGATTCAGTGAGTCATATCCAAAGCTCGTAACCTGTCCGCGTGGATCAAGGAGCGCAACGAGACGCGAGACCACATCATAGAATCTCAGCGTGCGGTTGCCCAAGGGATTGGTAGTGGCGGTCAGGTTGCCCGCATCGTCATACTCAAAGGAGGTGGTATGACCCAATGGATCGGTGATGCTGATCGGTTGACCGATACCGTTGTATGTCAGCGTCGTGGTATGGTTCAGCGGATCCGTGGTCGAGGTAAGATTTCCCTTCGCATCATAGGTAAACTGGGTTACCTGACCCAGGGCATTGGTCAGACTCGTTACGCGGTTGAAAGTCGGTTCATAAGTAAAGTGTGTCGCGTTTCCGGCGGGATCCGTGATCGTGGTTGTGTTACCTGCGTTATCGTACTCAAAGCGTGTGACGCGGCCCAGAGGATCTGTCGTGCTCAAAATGAGGTTGGTGGCGGGACCCCGCTCAAACTGCGTCGTCTGGCCGAGAGAGTCGGTTTGACTGATAAGATAGCCGAAGCTGTTAAACCGGTACGTGGTCGTGTTCCCGCGCGGATCGGTGACTGTGGCGGACGTGACAAATGCCCCGACCGCCGTATACGCAAAGGTGAATCTGCTCCCGTCGGCTTGTGTTTGCCTCGCCACCCGGCCGTTACTGTCATATTCATTGGTCAGGAAGATAATTCCGCGGGGGTCTGTGGCCGTCAACAGCCTGTTGGCGGCATCATACGTGTACTGGGTCACGCCTCCCGCCGGGTCGGTCACTCCGGCCAATCGGCCCGGGGCATCGTAGGTATACTGCACCACTCGTTGGAGAGGATCCTGGATACTGTCAATGCGGAGGTTGGTCCCGGTGTAGCTGAGTGTGAACATCTGTCCAGTAGGCCCGGTGATCTGACTCACCCGGCCCTGGCCGTCTCGCGTAATCGTCACAGTGTTGCCGTTTCGATCTTGTTGTACGATGAGCCTCCCCGCGCTGTCGAACGTCCAGACCCGTTTGTCTTTAAAAGTAAGTAGCCTGTTACCCCCGCTTTGCGTGACGACGGCCCCCCGAAGTGCCGGGGAGGTGGCGTTGATAAAGCTATTATCCAGTTGCCGGGCAAAAATGTCCTGACGGTTTCCCGGCCAATACAGAACCAGCGCATCCGGAGAACCGCCGGGAGGTGGCTGGAGGAACAGATCGTAGGACCAGCTTGTTCCTAAGCCGAAGGGACCTGCATTCGTCATGTTGGTCCGGTAAGTCCGGTCCACCACCAGAGGGATGATTCCGGGCAAGACCAAATCGGTCTTTGTGAGAGTCAGAAACCCGGTCGCCAGATCGACGGGATCGCCCCCATGGTGGCCCCCATCTCCCGGTCCACCGCTTGGCCCGCCTCCTGCGCTGACAGTGGGTATGTTTACTCTGGCGCCACAGCAGAAGCGTGGAATACCATAGGGCTTGCCGGTAAGAGGATTGATGTCGGTAAGAATCTGAGTGCTATCCGGAGACACGGTTCCCGTCCCATACTTGGTCCATTGATTGGGAGCCGTTCCATCCGGGGCTTCGTTGAAGTAATAGAGATCGACTTTAGTTCCAGGAAGGCCGCCTACATCATTGGGTGTGTCTATCGGAATGTTCCCGGTCGGTACTCCCCCGCCGACCTTGCCGAAAGAGAAAAGATAAATGACCCGGGAGGTGAGGTCAGATGGAAGCGGTGGGAGAGGAGACCGGTCAAACGGAATGGCGGTGACGCCGACCCGGGTGTTGGGTTGGCCATCCCAGCCGATGATTTGGATCCCCGCAGAGATTACCATCCGGAAGCCGGGAAGATTTGGATTCGTAAGGACTGTGTCCTGACCGGATGTAATGGGAATGAGTTCGTTCGTTGGAAACGCGTGCAGGTGGGGAATAAAGCCCAGGGAATTTACCGCGCCGGGCTGGATCGTTATTGTAACCGGGATGGTTGAGTACGTATATAAGGATCCATTCAAACTCGATCCATCGATCAAAAAGATTTGGGCGCCGGTCGGCACATTCGTCAGGACGAAGTTTCCTCCGGCGTCTGTTGTGCCGAGCGTTGTGAGGGTGCTCCCGCCGAGTTTGATGTTGACGCCAGCCAATGGCCTTCCCTGATCATCCTGCACTTGGCCCACCAGAGCGGTCTGACCTGAAGGTAGAACATTGAGAGAGATGGTGGCCGTCTTGGTCACAGCAGCCCCCTCGATCTTTGCAACGGCCTGGACCTGAATTACCTGAAGCCCCGTCGGAGTAATCCCCAAAGTTGAGATGGTCAATAAAGAAGTTCCATTCGGCCCGATAAATGCTGGGGCAAACGTGGCGCTGGTCCCTGCCGGAAGGTTTGCGGCGCTCAGAGCCGCAAGTTGAGTGAACCCACCTTCCGGGATGAGTGTCACCTGGTAATTTACACTCGCCCCGGGGATCACGGTTGTGCTGGTAGGGGTTGCCGTGATGGTGAAGCCTTCACGCGGGCTCACCGTGAACGGTGCGGTACTCGTTGCCGTGCCTTGTGGTGTAATGACGGTCACCGGTCCGGTCGTGGCGTTTTGGGGCACGACGGTCTGAATCGCTGTGGCCGTGGCCGAGCTGATGATGGCGGCCGTGCCGTTAAATTTGACCTGGTTATTTGCGGCCGTCGGATCGAAGTTCATTCCTGTGATCGTCACCGGCGTCCCGATTGGGCCGTTGTCGGGGGAAAGGTTTGTGATCACCGGACCGATGACATCGAAGGGAAGCGAGTTGGAAATCCCGCCTCCTGGAGCAGGGTTGGTCACGGTGACCTGGATCGTCCCGGGAGTTGCAACGGCCGAGGCTGGAACGTTGACCTGAAGCTGTGTGCTGCTGATAAAGATCGGGGTCAGAACAGTGCCGCCAAAATTTACGGATGAAGAGGGAAGGAAGCTGCCGCCGTTGAGTATCAGCGTGAAGGCCCCGCTTCCGGCGATGATCGAATTCGGCGTCAAGAGCGCAAGGGTTGGAACCGGATTCTCCACAGTGAAGGCCGCGCTGGCCGTGCCCCCACGGGTCGCCACGGTTATGGTGCCCGCGCCCAGCGGAGCGCCCGATGGAACGCTTGTCTCAAGCTGCGTAACGGTAGCCGTTACAACCACGGCCTGCACACCGCCGAACTTGACCACGTTCTTAGTCGGAGCCGACGGATCGAAATTCTGGCCTGCGATCGTCACGCCGGCGCTACCCGGCGCATGATTCGGCGAAACATTGGTAATGACGGGCGCAGGGATGGTGGTAAAGCTTCTCGTGAAGGAGACTAATGGATTTCCTGATGTGTCCCGGACGGCCGAAGTAACAGAGAGAGTATAAGTCGTGCCGGGTGATAATTTGGCTTTGGGCACCAGAAAGACCATCAGCCCTTGCTCGCTCGGACTGATAATCGAGTCAACCGTTCCGCTCCCGGTCAGAGAAACGCTTCCCGAATTCAGGGTCGTCACATCCACCGGCTCAGAGAACCGCACCCCGATGATCTCGGTCAGGTCGACTCCCGTCGCTCCATTTTGTGGAGTCGCTTGAACGACGGCCGGTGAAGTCGTATCCGTCTGTGGGGGACCATAGAGTTCGTTTGAGGCCAACACGCCGGTGCTGTTCACACCGCCGGTGATTAAAATTTCGCCGGAATAGAGCAGTGTCGCGTTATGGTCGGCCCGTGATGTCGTTAGACCTTGGGATGCCGCGGCGAACGTTCCGGTGCCGGGATTAAACCATTCGGCCGTGGCCAGATAACCGGTGTCGTTTTGCCCGCCGAGCAGTAACACGCGCCCATCCGGCATCAAGGTAGCCGCATGACCGGATCTTGGTACAGTCATGCCGGCTGAAACCGCGGCAAAACTTTCAGTCACGGGATCAAACAGCTCGGCGGAAGTGAGATAACCAGAGCCATTTCTTCCGCCCGTAATCAAGACCTGTCCATTGGGTAAGAGCGTGGCGGTGTGGTTCCAGCGGGCTGTCAATAACGCATTTGGCAGAACGGTAAAGGTCCCGGCTTTTGGATCAAATGAAGGCTTAAAGAGAATGGCGCTCTGGGCATCAAAGGTCTCGGCCGATCCAAGTGTGCTGCTACTCTGACCGCCCACGATCAGCACCCGTCCGTCCAAAATCATAGTCGCAGTATGGCCGGATCGCGGAATCCTCACGGTATCCGAAACATCCGTAAACAGTCCGGTTGACGGATCATAGAGTTCGGCCCCGGCCATAATACTGCCCGCATTCTGCCCGGCGATGATCAGTGTGGTCAGGTTCGGAAGCGCCGAGGCGTTATGATCCGTACGGGCCGCCCCCATATTGGCGGTGAGGGGACTGAAGATGAGGGTGAGCGGATCGAAACGTTCGGCCGAGGCCAAGGCCCCGCCGCTGTTCTGGCCGCCGGTGATCAGAATCTTTCCATCGGCCTGAAGTGTTGCTGTGTGGCCAGATCGCGGTTGATTCAGGTTTCCTAAGTTGATGACACCCGAAATCGTGACCACAATAAAACTGTTGGGAGCGCTATTAAGCGTGACAGTGAGGCTGTTGGAGGCATTGAGCGCAATTGTACGATCAATCGTAGCGACATTTTGATTGAAGTCCGACTTGTGGATGATCTCCGTGCCATTCACCGAAACCGTACCGGAGGAGACCGCGTCATCCAGCCGTTTGTTGCCATCCCACTGCCCATTCTGAACATGGAGGGTGTAAGGCCCTATGATATAGAAAGGAACCGAAAAGGAGCGGGTATAAACGTCGGTCGCGGCGGTGGTCCGCGTAAATTGCTCGGGTCCAAAGATGTTGCGAACTTGAGAGGACGTGCCGCCTTCGGAAGAGCTGATGGCCCCGAAAAAGAACAAGGCTGAAAACACGGTGAGCAGTAAAGTATGCTGTCGGGTCATCAGGACTCTCAAAGTGTTTTATTTCAATCGTTATTACAATTGTGTCATTACACAAATCAAGTCGACTGTCGATGAGAGCTTTAGCAAGACGATGATTTCCTTGGCCAGGTCTGGATTCCGGGTGACCCCCTGGATGGTCTTGGTTACACCTGAGGTTATAACGACGCCGTTCTTTAAGAGCTGTGCCCGAAGATCGAAATAGGCTCCGATATCATCACTGTTCTTCAGGCCGATCCAAGCATGCAGATCGCTCAGCGCAGTGATGGTTTGCGCTTGGGATGTGGGCGCGGCCGACCCGGTACCGATCTCGACAAAGGTTGTTCGATTAACGGAGGCGGAGTCGCGGCACTTGGCGCTGGAGGCGCTGGGGCTTGTGCTGTCGAGGGAAAAAGTCGTGGCGGCCAGGTCGGGCCCGGTGGTGCAGACCGCGCCGTCCGAGTGAAGATAAAATAGAATATCGGCCGCTTGGGCCAAGCCCGAGAGAGTGGCAAATCCCAGCAGAAAAATCAGCGCGGCAAGCGGTTGCCGTCTTCTCAGCTTCATAACGTGAAGCCTCAAGGTTGAAGAACGGGGAAATCCGTTGTGTCTAAATTAGTGCAGTGAATTTTGTGAATCGCGAGCGGCACTCTACCGGAATATTTTGCTTCTGTCAAGGATTTTTTAATGGAATCTTGACGTGCTAAGAACAGTCCTAAAGAAAAGCGCAAAATCCGGCGATTTCGATCTCTGCAGAGGTCTCTCGACCTTGACAGACATCCGCCTTTTCGATACGCTTCAGTCCATTCCATTGTCACTCACACACGGCGAGCGCTCTAACCTTTACGACCTGGAATCTCCATGAGCCCGATCTTTCTTGTCTTCAGTGACCCCAACCGCCGTCGCGTGATGGTGGCCGGGTTCGTACTGAGCCTGACCATCTTCACAACAGCCCCCGCTCAAATCCCGTCCCTTCAAACTCCGACCTGGACCGGGATCTGGGGAAGCTCCTCCACCGATATCTTCATGGTGGGTGAGTACGGCGCCATCGGTCATTACGACGGAATAAATGTAGTTCCGATGGAAAGCGGGACGCGGATCTGGCTTTCGGCCATTACCGGCACATCACCGACTTCCATTTATGCCGCGGGTTACAACGGCTTGATCCTGCATTACGATGGTCACCGGTGGGAGAAAATGGACAGCACGGTCTCGAACGATTTAAACGGAATCTGGGCAAGCTCTCCGACCGACGTTTATGCCGTGGGTGACCGCGGTACGATCATCCATTATGACGGAAGTCGGTGGAAGCAGGTTACAAGCGGCACCCAAAACCTCCTGTTCAGCGTCTGGGGGAACTCTTCCCAGGATATTTATGCTGTCGGAGGGCGAAGCACGGTCCTTCACTTCAATGGTCAAGCATGGCAGCCCGTGGCCTTGCCCCTGCAAGCCCACGTTGTCGGGATCTGGGGAAGTTCGGCCAATGACATTTTTTTAGTCGGGGATGAAGGCGTCATCGTGCACTTTAACGGCCGGGGCTGGATTCCGATGAATAGCGGGGTGCAGGATGTATTCCGAGCCGTCTGGGGCAGTTCCGGTCAGGACATTTTCATCGCCGGAGAAAGCGGTCTAATTCTTCATTACAATGGTCGCTCCTGGCAAAAGCAACCTGTCCCGATGACGGAACCGCTTCGGGGCATCTGGGGAGCCGGACCGACAAATGTCTTTGCTATCGGGGAAGACGGCCTTTTTCTTCATTACGATGGCCAGGATTGGAAAAGCCTGAGCGAAGGGCTGCAGACCCATTAACCTTTCCTTATTCTGGATTAAACAGAAGAATGCATCGAGGTTTTTCACTTGACATCTCCAAGGACTCCTTAGTACGATGCGACGGTGGCACAAGAGTGTTTTTCTTAAAAAAATGAATATTTTTTGTTTTTAGGAGGATCCGGATGCAAAAGCCATTCTTGACACTGCTCGTTGTCGTTTGCCTTGTCGAGTTCTTAACAATTCCAGCCGACTCCTACGCGATGATGCAGAAACTGACCCCGGAGCAAAGAGAAGCCGCCATCAAGTACGGGAAAAAAGGCGTTCGGATGGAGGTGTCGGATTTTATCAAAGAATGGTCTGTAAACAGCGGTGATAAGGGTTTTGCTTTTATCATTACAGAATTTCTGGCTCTCGCCTTTGCCGCACAGCAAGCGGCCATGAAATCGACCGAATTGAACAATTTTGACATCGAAGACACCTTGGCAAAAAGCGCCGGAAAACTGGTGTTCCGGGTCACATTGTTTGGAAGTACGGACAGTTTTGCAAAGGACTATACGGCCATTGTTCGGGTGGGTGACAAGACCGTCCCGGCCACGTTTTGGAACAATCCGCCCGGCGAATCTTACGGGGATGGAAAAACAAAACCGGCCTTTGTGACGGACAGCGACTTCTATTTTCCGGCCGATGGGATCGATACTAACTCAATGATTATGCTGGTGGTTCAGGATAAAGACGGAAAAGAGGTCGTAAAATTTCAATTCGATCTGGCCAAGATGCGATAGCGCTTGCCCAATTTAGATGTTAACGGCTCAATCGACTTTCTTCATGAAGGGATTAATCATTTCGGATGGACGATGTATTGACAAAGAAAAAAAAATATGATATTGATCGCTACCTGATTCTGACCGTGGCCACAAGCAAACTTTTCTTCGGAGAGGGGAGTGGGAGATGAAAAAGCAATGGTTGGTCAGTGGTTTCCTTTTACCGATTCTGGTTGTCGGGCTCGTTCTCACTTTCAATATTCCGAAGGTCTCAAAAGCCGAATACGGTGACATCACCCTGAATCACTATGCTGAAAAAGCGGGGATGCCGCCCGTTGTTTTTCCGCACTGGTTTCATCGAATCCGGTTTAAATGCAAAGTTTGCCATCCCGCTATCTTTGAGATGCGTCAGGGGGCAAACGATATCAACATGATTAAGATTATCAAGGGCGATTTCTGCGGAAAATGCCATAACGGTCGTATCGCTTGGCCTCCCATTTACTGTGACCGGTGTCATTCCGGAAAAAGCGATATTACCATTCCAAAGGCAAGAGGATTTGTAAAGTAGAGAGGACGGCCAACGCAACCTCACCACCATTCAGAAGAGAGGGTCGCTTTTATGAAGCTCCGAAGTCTCCTGAAACCTGTCGCGTTCTTTCTACTTAGCACGGCCGCCTTGTATGTCCTCACCGCTTCGTTCGGGATAAGCACTCCCCGTTCGAATGCGGCCGAACCAACCGACAAGCCCTCTGCGCCCGCGCCGGCGGCCAAGAAGGTTCCGTGTGACCCCATTTATATTAGCGGCATTACCGGTGAGTGCGCCGGTACCGGTGACCCGACGAACTTCGCGGGGGACGCTGAAAAAGCGGGATTGGCCGAGCACCCGCTCGCCTTGGAACTTTCGGACCTTCCAAAGGACCGTTACGGACTGATCGACTGGGCCACCTCTATTAAAGAAGGGAAAGTGAAGCCCCGAGATTCGTTGGATCCCAGTGAGAAGCCCATGCCTCCCTTTGACCTGGATATTGCGATATTTACCAAAAGCCAGTTCCAGGACGATGTGGTTTTTCCGCACTTTGTCCATACGCTCTGGCTGACCTGCACCAACTGTCATCCGGCCATCTTTCCGATGAATGCGAAAGAGGCCAATAAAATGATGACAATGCCCAAAATTGCTGCGGGAGAGTTCTGCGGCCGTTGTCATAACCGGATTGCCTTTCCGTTAAGCGACTGTCTGCGGTGTCATGTCAAACCCAAAGACACCCCTCCAGTCGACCCAATGTTAGAAAAGTTTCGTGCCGGTGAGAACCCGTTTCGGCAGGCGACACCCTAGCCATACAAGAGCAAGGCTTTCCGATAAAGCCATTCTGCTATTGTCCGCTGGATCTGCTGACATTCCATTGAAGGCTTATTGCCATGAAAAAGGGCTATCACCGCTTTCACCCAAGCCTCTTCCGGCCATTCATTCTCCCTTTTCTCGCCTATCTGATTTTGGTCTCTGTATCCAGTTGTACGAAACCCGAGCCGTCGCAACCCCCTCAAACATCCGAAGCGCCTCAAGCACCGCCACCCGCTGCTTCACAGCCCTTGTCCAAACCTGAACCACCTGAAGCACCGATTCCCGCCCCGAAACAGACCTTATCCAAGCTGGAGATTAAACCTCTCGGGTCTTCTCTGTTTGTCGGGGATTCGCGGCCCCTTTCGATTCAGGCCCGGGACGAGAACAATCAAGAACGAACCGATGTCGCCATCACTTGGGCTTCCGAAAACCCGAACATCATCACCGTGAATCCTCAAGGAACCGTTACGGCGATCGCGCCCGGAACCGCAACCGTTACGGCGTTCAGTCAAGGGATATCGGCTTCCATTGAAATTGACGTTCAGAATCTGCCCGTGGTCAAATTAGAAATTCAACCGTCGGCGGTTTCGTTATCAATGGGCGACACCCAACAACTACAGGCGATTGCGACCGATCCAATGAACCGCCAAATGACGGGTCCGCCGGTCACCTGGATATCCAAGAGCCCAGCGATCGCCGCAGTGGATAAGAACGGCCTCGTTAAGGCGGAGTCCCCGGGCACCGCCACGATTGTGGTGACAGTTAAAAATAAAACGGCCGTGGTTCAAGTGACGGTTTCCAAGCCCGTCACGGCCAAACAGGAACTGCAGCCCGAAGCCGCTCCGGTCGAGGGAATTTCCCACCCGCCGGCTTCCATAACCGAGAAGTCCCCCAACATATCCCCGGCCCAATCGTCCAAAGAGGAGCTCAAGACCAAATTGAAAGGGGTCGACCGTTCGGAGCTCGTTTATCTGAGTGGTATCACCGGCGAGATGGCCGGAAAGGGAGATCCGACAAAGTTTGCCGGGGAGGCGGAGCAGGCCGGCATCGCCGAACACCCGCTGGCCCTGGAGCTGGCGGATCTTCCAAAGGATCGATACGGACTGGTCGACTGGGCCACCGCCATAAAGATCGGAAAGGTCAAACCGCGATACAGCCTTGATCCAAAGACCGCACCGGATGAAGTCCCGCTGCAGCTGGATGTGGTCGTCTTTACCAAAAGCCAATTCATGCCCGATGTTATTTTCCCGCACTATGTTCATACGCTCTGGCTAACGTGTACCAACTGTCATCCGGCCATCTTTCCGATGAACGCGAAAGAGGCCAACAAGATGCAGACGATGCCCAAGATTGCCGCGGGAGAATTCTGCGGCCGATGCCACAATCGGATCGCTTTTCCTTTGAGCGATTGCCTGCGATGCCATGTGAAACCCAAAGATATGCCTCCCGTTGATCCAGATTATCAGGTCCAGAACAAGAGTGCAACGCCTTAAAAAGTCCTTGGACCCCGCTTGAACGATGGCCGGTCACCAAACGTATGCCACCGTGATGCGTTCCCCGTTTTACGGCCGGGGTATAACGGATTGACAAGACAAATTCCATTCGATATACTTTTAAAAAACCTCGTTTTAGAAGGAGTTCGGTGATGAGAAAAGTCTTTTGGGGGTTGATCAGCGTTTTGGTCGCCTTGAGCTTTCTGCCGGTTTCGTCCGCCGAAGGAGAGGAAGGAACCATGCACGAAGTCACGGTGATCCGAAACAGCTTCAAACTCAATCCGCAAGACCTCACGATCAAAGTCGGGGATACCGTTAAGTGGACGAATACCGATGAGCGCAAACACAACCTGGCCAGTATTCCGGGATCCGGCCCGGGTGACGAGTTGGAGATCTTCTCGGTCATGGAACCGGGCGCGGTCTATTCTCACACGTTTAAAGTTCCCGGTGAGTATCCTTATTTCTGTTTCATCCACAACCAAATGACCGGAAAGATTACGGTCGAAAAATAGGTACGGCTTCCTACGATGAGGCGCGTGAGCACAGGTGGACGGATCGGGGCCATTTGCGCGGGTTTCATACTCGTCAGCCTTTATTACTACAGCCAAAACGGGATCGAGGCCCAGACGACACAGGATCAACCCGCGACCTCTCCCGCTCAATCACCGGTCGTTACCCCCGCCCCCATCGAGACCCAACCCGCCCAAACTCCTTCGGCCGCTGAAGAGGAAGAGCACCCCCAGGCCTTCGATTATCTGCCCAAGACAAAGATGGGTTATGTGGACTGGGTGGCCGCAATCAAACAAGGCGTGATTCATCCGAGAGACTCCTTGGAACCCGATGCGGTCACGATGAAGGCGCTCGATTTTAACATTATTTTCAAGGTGAATGTCAGCGGCCTTCCCGATGTCGTTTATCCCCATTATCCTCATACGCTGTGGTTGGACTGTCGGAACTGTCATCCCAGCATCTTTTTGATGCGAGCCGGCGCCAATCCTGTCACGATGGAAAAAATACTCAAAGGGGAGTACTGCGGTCGATGTCATGGGATTGTCGCCTTTCCAATCTCGGACTGCTTTCGTTGCCATTCAAGACCCAAATAACCGCACATTCCTTTCCGTTACCGATGGGGGTCCTTCAAGTGGGGTCTTTGGCTCACCCATGGCAAAATTGATCCGGCTCAACAGCCCATGGACCGGCATCCGGACCGTCGCCGTCTTGTTCTCGGTTATTTATTCCTGCTGGACCACTGGGGAACAGTTCCCCGCTTTAGATCTTGCCTCGGCGGCAGGTTTGGATTGGTTTTCGTTAGGACAACCGGTGAAGGCCCACGCTTCAATTTTTACAGACGTGGATGCATCAAAACATGCGTTAAATCCATCTCTGGTTTTTATCAACGCCCTTCCCTCGCTGGGATGGATCGAGCTCAACGTTCACGGTATTTCCCAAGTCCATGTCGGCCGCTGGGACCCTTCCGGGTGGATTAAGGACCGAGCGGCACAAAACATGGATGAAACCCATCGGGCCTTTGATTTGACGATGAGCTCGGATGGTAAAATCCCCTACCTGGCCTGGATCGAACTGAACGCCAAGAACATTTCCCAACTCTACGTTAAACGTCAGTCAGAAGGTCAATGGATCGTCGAGGAAGGAAGCTTAAACCTCGATCCTTCTCAAGGCGCGGCCAATCCGGCCCTGTCGGCCACCGGACCGATTCCATACCTGGCCTGGTGTGAGTACAATCCCCAAAGGGTTTTTCAGCTTTACGTCAAACAACGTTCGGCCGACGGCTGGCATCTGGCCGGAGCCGGTAGTCTGAATATCTCCGCGGCGCGGGATGCGATCAAACCCGCGATGGCTCTTCAGGGATCGGCTCCTTATCTGGCCTGGGCGGAATTGTCGGATCTGAATTTTTACCAGGTTTATGTCAAACGGTGGAACGGCTCCAGCTGGGATTTGTTAGGCCAAAGCCTGAACATGGATCCGGAAAATCATGCCTTGAATCCCTCGATCGCCGTTCTCGGCGATACTCCCTATGTCGCCTGGATCGAGACGGATGGAAAGGGGATATTTCAGCTCCACGTCAAGCACTGGGATCAAGGCCGGTGGATCGTCGATGGGAAGAATCTCAATATGGATCCCGACCGGCATGCGATGAGTCCTTCCCTGGTTCAAGCCGGCTCCATGGTATACTTGGCCTGGACGGAATACGACGCAAAAGGGATTTCTCAGATCCACGTCAAACACCGAGCCGGCGACCGGTGGGAATCGGATGACCAGCGGTTGAATGCCACTCCGCCGACGGCCTCCTCCGTTCCTTCATTGGCCACATGGAATGGTGCAATCTATATCGCATGGAAAGAGGTTTATCCGAATGGGCTGGCTCAAATTATCGTCAAACATCTTGCGGCTCAATAAACGTTTGCTGGTTCTGGCCTCGCTGCTGCCTTGGCTTCTAAACGGCGGCTGCGTGCAATCCAAGCTGACCAAATCCGAGATGGTTCAGCGATCCGGGCTGGATGCGCAAGGGCACCCGATCGCCTTCAGTGTGCTTCCTAAAACCCAAGTGGGAGACATCGATTGGGTGGCCGCCCTCAAAGAAGGCATCCTGAATCCCAAAGGATCGCTCAACCCGAACGGTCCGCCGGAGAGTCCGATTTTAAAT
>JACQBZ010000042.1 GCA_016194285.1 Nitrospirota bacterium
CCGAAGGATCGCAACGCCTTCACATCCGACCGTGCTTTGGGTTCCATCAGTCCTCCTGATTGTACCATGGTCAGTCCAGTCCGAACTCTTTGCGCCAGGCCGTGACCAAGCTCACCTGCGTGGATGGGCCACAGCGGAATCCACGTCAGGTGCAGCGTTTTGTTGGGCATCGGACTGAATGGGTTCCTTACTTGTCGTTTCTCTTATCTGCTTGGCAACTATTTTGGAAAATTTAATACCCCCTGTTCGGGAGAAATGTCCATCGTCCATAAAATCACTTGGCTTCCAATTCTCTGTGAGCACTTCGTTGAGGACATTGCAGTTGGACTCTTCTGGGAGACATGCATCATTCATAATCAAGTTGAATCTATCTAGCAAGGCAGGCATTGCATCGTCTTCAATATGAGGGGACCAACGTCTACTTCCTTTCTTCCCTTCGAAATCCGCGTAGTTGAGGACTTGCGGAATGAATATAACCTTTGCCCCCAAACTTTGCACTAGGGTTTTCAGAGTCTTGAGATTTCGAAGATAGATCTTGTCCACAAATGGGTCGGGTATTTTATAGACTTCGTTGTTTGTGTGGGGCTGACTCTGCACCCTCTGGGGTAACATTTGAGCAATTATGTTTGCGAATCTGAAAATAGCGGAGACTTGGACCAACCTGGCCAACAGCGGTTCATGGTTGTTTCCAAATTTAACCGGTATGTAGAGGTCTTCGTATTGCTTCATGCCATGGTCAAAATAATCAGGCCCTAAATCGCGGTCGTGGTAGTTCCTGATATCATTCCATCCCTCATAGAATACAACGATATGAGGCCTACTCTCGGGCACAATCAGCGCCATTTGTATGATAGCCTCAGCAGTTGAATACCCGGGAACTCCGTAGTTAATAACTGAATATCCATTTCCTAAGGTGTTTTGAAGAAGAGCCGGCCATGAATCAATGTCTGTGACTTCGGTTCCAAAGGCTGATGACCCTCCCAGCACCGCGATTCTGATCGAGTTCCTGTCGTCCGTCGGCGCGCCTGTCCACCTTGTGTAGATATCAGTGGTCGTAATGGTTTTGTTTTTTTCCTCGACTCGTATGTTCTTTTTGAGCCTTCCCACTAGATAAGGATGCAATTCAAATACCTGATCGTTCGTCTTGACATATTTGTCACTTTCGAACACGGGATAACCCTTTAGCGCAAAATAGAAAATTTGACCAAACAGTTCCGTTCCCATCAACAAGACACATGCGAGGGAGACATTAAAATATATCACCCAAAGTTTTTCTTTCATCTTAGCGTGCTACTCGACAGAATACCTAACGAGCCTGCAGAGAAGCTCGGTTTAAAAAGAGGATCAGGACCATCGGCCAAGCGTCGATCAGGCCGAAATTCAGACGCTCACGTGGACGTTTTATCTCCTCCGCTCTAGTCGAGTTCGAACTCTTTTCGCCAGTCCGTGTCGCCCTGCAGCGGCGGTTGCCCCGACTTGTACACAATACAATCCTCCATCACGAGCACGTCCATCTCGGTCCGCATGAAGCAGCGATATGCATCGGCCGGCGTGCAGACGATCGGCTCGCCTCGCACGTTGAAGGAGGTGTTCACGATCACCGCGCATCCGGTCTTTGCCTTGAACGTCTGGAGCAGCCGGTGGTAGCGCGAATTCGTTTCGGCGTGCACCGTCTGGATTCGCGCCGAGAAATCGACGTGCGTGATGGCCGGAATGTCCGATCGCGGCACGTTCAGCAGATCGATTCCCCAGAGCGCCCGCTGCGTTTCGGTCAACAGCAGGCGCCGCTCGTATCTGACCGGCGCAACCAGGAGCATATACGGGCTGTCGGCCTCCAGGTCGAAATATTCGGAGACGTCCTCTCGGAGCACGGACGGAGCGAACGGCCGGAACGATTCGCGGAACTTGATCTTGAGGTTCATCGTCGACTGAATCTTGGGGTTGCGCGCATCGCCGAGGATGCTGCGCGAGCCCAGCGCGCGCGGCCCGAACTCCATCCGGCCCTGAAACCAGCCCACCACCCGACCGGCGGCAAGTTCGTCCGCAACCCGATCGAAGAGCTTTTCGTCTGACAAACGAGTATACGGGGCGTCGATCTTGCGCAGGAATCGCTCGATTTCGGCGCTCGTATACGCCGGACCCAGGTAGGAGCCGCGCATATCGTCCGTGACACCGTCGCGTTTTCGGGCCTGGCCGACATACTCGTACCACGTCGACAGTGCCGCGCCCAACGCTCCCCCGGCATCCCCCGCCGCCGGCTGGATCCAGAGGCGCCGAGCGGGACCCTCGCGCAGAATCCTGCCGTTGCCGACACAGTTCAGGGCCACACCACCCGCGAGGCAGAGGGAATCGGCCCCGGTCTCGGCGTGGAGTGTGCGGGCCAGCCGCAGCATGACTTCTTCGGTGACCTCCTGAATCGACCTGGCCAGGTCCATGTCCCGCTGGGTGAGCGCCGTCTCGGCCTTGCGCGGCGGACCGCCGAATAGCGCGTGAAATTTCTGGCTCGTCATCGTGAGGCCGGTGCAGTAGTTGAAGTAGTCCATGTTCAGTCGGAAGGTTCCATCCGGTTTCACGTCGATTAAATGATCGTAGATTGCACCGACGTACTTCGGCCGGCCGTACGGGGCCAGGCCCATCACCTTGTACTCGCCCGAGTTCACCTTGAACCCGGTGTAATAGGTAAAGGCCGAGTAGAGCAGGCCGAGCGAATGTGGAAATGGAACCTCCCACAGCGGCGTCAGCCGATGATCCTCGCCCAGCCAAGCCGAGGTTGTGGCCCATTCTCCGACACCATCCATACAGAGCACCGCCGCACGCTTGAACGGCGAGGCGAAAAAAGCCGACGCGGCGTGAGATTGGTGGTGCTCGGTAAATAGCAGCGGCGGTAACACTGAGGGGTCGCCATCCGAGAGTGCACCCAGCCTTTCCTTGAGCAGGCCTTTAAGGAATAGCTTCTCCTTAAGCCAAACGGGCATTGCGGCCCAGAACGAGACGATCCCGCGCGGGGCGAACGCAAGATAAGTCTCAAGCAGCCGCTCGAACTTTAGAAACGGCTTCTCGTAAAATGCAATGTAGCCCAGATTGTCCATGGAGATCCCGCCCTCTCGCAAGCAGTATGCAATTGCGTGCTCGGGGAAGCGGGCGTCGTGCTTCTTGCGCGTGAAGCGCTCCTCCTGTGCCGCCGCAACAATGACGCCGTCGCGCACCAAACAGGCGGCACTGTCATGATAGAACGCGGAGATGCCCAGAATCCACGTCGTTCCTTTCGGCTGTGCATTCATCTTGTTACCCCTCGATTGCCCGACCGGAGAACACACGATAAGGAATCACCCGCCATCCACAGACCACGTCGTAGTCGTCGTCAAGTTTTCCGAGAACACCGGGATATCGGCCGGATTGTTCTGAAGATCCCCGTCCATGCTGACGATCACCCCGCCACGCGCATACTCAAGCCCGGCCGCCATCGCCGCGGTCTGTCCGTAATTCTTTCGGAAGCGGATTACTTTCAAATTCGGATCCTGGCGGTGGATCTCTGCCATTAGGCCGAATGTTCCATCACGGCTACCATCATCCACCAAAACGATCTCATATGGCCGAGCGAGATGGTCGCATACCTCCCGCAGCGCCGTGTAGAGCGCGCGCACCGATTCCTCTTCGTTGTGAATGGGAATCACTACCGACAGATACACTTGGCGTTCCAAGGGTGATCTCCCTCCGCGTCGTCCAAACTCGATTGGAACCGTCATGCTCACCCCTCCTCCGAAGCCCCCCACCTCGCTGGCCGCGAGCCCGCTCCCACGATCGACTCAATAATCGGTCGGAACAGATGAATCTCCAGCGCGTCCTCATACCCCTCTCCGGGATCCGCGAGCGACTCTCCATTTCGAACTACGACGAGATCCAGACTCGGTACAACCAACACGACATTGTGGCTGCCTCCTTCACCGAAGAAGGCATCGAGCGGAAGAGATGCATAACGGCCGTTTCGATTCAAAATGAAACCGTGATGGTTTGACACATGCTTTGGGTCCCCGATTTCGACTCGACCGAGAACGTCATCGAGCCAACGAGCGTCGAAAATCCGCTGCCCATGCCACTGCCCCCGTTCAAGGACCAGTTCCCCAATCCGAGCCACCGCGCGAGCTGACAGATCCGCGCCGCTACCGAATGCATACAGCTTCAGACCAGCGAATTCGTACGATTCTCCGTAACTCAACGACCAGTCAGTCTTGGGAATACCAAGCGGCTCCATGATTCGTTTCGAGAAAAGGGTCTTGATATCGCTTTCCGGCGCGCCTTGCAGAGCTTTGGTAACCGCATAGGCAAGGGCATAGTATCCGATCCCGCTGTATTGTCCCCGCGTCCCGGGCTGAAATAGCATCGGCACCTGAAATAGAGCGTACTCAAAGCGTTTCTCGCGATGCTCATAATATGCTTTCTTCCAGCCATCGACCTTGCCCTGTTTTGCCTGATTGAAGTCAACATCATCCAGCCCGGACTGATGGAACAAAAGATCGCGGATCCGAATCTGCGAGCGAAGCGGATCGTTCTTCAGTTCGGGAGCGTACTTCGATAGAGGATCATCTAGGCTAAAACGATTATCCGTAAGACCGACCAGCACCGTTGGGACTGCTACAACGGCCTTGGCCATGGCCGATTCGTAATGCTCATCATTGGCACCCGTTTGTAATGCGTACCATTCGTAGATAATCCGGCCGCCGCGGACGACCAGAAACGCATCCGTATGCCGCGACTCAAGATTCCTGCCTAGTATTTCGAGCCGGTTCTCATCAAATCCTTCCTCAGCCGGAGCGGCCTTTTCCCAGATAACGTCGGGGCTCTGAACGTGCGTATAGATCATCTTCACAGGGACATAGACCCAAGTCCAAAGAACATGCCGCGACGAATATGCCCTGACGAACGTGAATAGCGCGAACGCAATGATGAATACAGGGCTTCGGATCCATCGCTTTAACACGAGTCTCACTCTCAAAAAATCCTCCTTGAATTGGTCACAGACATCAGATCAAAAGGCTCAATTCCAAGGCGGCCGGTTCTGCTGACATCTAATATTCCGACCAGCTCTACACCTGCAAGTCATCCATGCGTACAGATTCATTCCCATACTCTCCAGCCGCATCGAGCACTCCAGGAACGCCGCCTTCGATTCGACGAGACCCGTCGAAAGGAGAATATTCCGCACCGGCACGCGATAACCCACCGACAGCAACGCCTTCAGAAATGCCTCCTCAAAATCATCCCCCAGGCAGGCGACTTCCCCGGTGGAGGCCATTTCATAAGAGAGGACCAAGATCTGCCCTTGATAGGATGGATCGGTTAGCGATTCGGGATAGCCGACCATGTTCGAAATCGTTCATGATCCTTCTTCCCTCAGCGCGCCCGCCTTAACCCGGGGTGCGACCTCGTCGAGTATCCGCAGCGTCACCTCGGCGGTCCGCCGCCAACTGAACATCTTGGCGCGCTCCAGTCCAGCCGCCCCCATCTGCGTCCGAAGGTCCTCCGAACGCTCCAGCTCAAGTAAACCGCTCGCGATCGACTGGACGTCTAGCGGGTCGATCAAGCGTGCCGCGCCCTGCGCGAGCTCGGGACAACCGCCGGTGGACGGCACCATCGCCGGACAACCGCACGCCATCGCCTCAATAAGGGGAAGGGGAAAGCTCTCGTACAAGGTCGCGAGCACAAAGAATTCGGCGAGGTTGTATGCGTTGACAATCTCGACGTTGGGGATGAACCCGGTGAAATGCACGCCTTTCAGCGCCGCGTCATCGAAACCATGGGATCGCAGATACTTCTCAATGTCGCGACCGATGACCACCAGGGGCAGCTTACCCACGCGCTCGTGGTAGAGGCGGAAGCCGAGGATCAATCGTTCATTGTTACCGCCCGGGTATTCGTCGAGCCGATCGTGACCGGTGTGGTAGACGCGCCCCACCGTAAGAATAAAGCGTTCGGGAAGACGGTAGCGCTCTGCGAACTCGCGCAGGCTCTTCCGGTCTTTGACTGGCCGGAAGTGCGCGCTGGCCGCCCCATAGGACGGCCTTACCTTGCGCGGATCCAGCCCGGCGTACTTCACGAGGTCGTCGATCGCGACCTGTGAGATTGATAACAGCCGTGCCGCCTTTCGGATGTAGATCGGCATCATGACACGGATATAAATGTTGTCCCACCAGGTGTAGTTGCCCGGGTTGATATACCAGTCGGAGCCGTGAAGCACAAAAACACCCGGAATCCGGCTCAGGAGCGGCAGCGAAAATTTGGGGTTGAAAATGATATCCGCGCCCGCCCGCCGTGCCGCCCGTGGCACGGACACTTGGTCCCACCATAATTTCGAACGCGAGGGGATCACCCGGGTCTGCACGTTGGGGTAGGATTCAAACAAACCGGCACACTTATTGGTCCGCAACAATACCAGGTACCGGCTGTCTCGGTCCAGATCGAACAGGTTGCGCAGGAGATTGGAGGAGTAGACCCCCAGACCGTCCTCTTGATCCAGTAACCGTCCCATGATGCAGATGGTGCGCGGGTTCATCTCTCTCCCTTCGGTCTTCAATGCGTCAGATGTTGCGCGGCAAAAAATCCCTTAATCTTACCCGGGATTACATTCCAGAGCCGTTGACGGCCTTCCCCCGGCAAAAACCGGAGCCAATCGTTCTTGAATCGGCCGAAGGCCGGAAGCGTCGTAACACGGCGCGCTCGGCCGTGGTCGAGGCCCACCCCGAAGACCGCCGTCATCCCGAATTTTACGGCGAATTCCAAAGACCGATCCGAGCCGAGCCTCCACGGAAACGCAAACAACTTCGGACGGCATCCCATTTCTGTTTCAAACAGCTCCTGGGAAAGGACAAACTCGGACGCGGCTAAAGCCTCGAACGATTCGCCTTCCAGTCGCTCAGTCCGTCCCGCCGCAGCCCGATGCGCCTCGCGCAGTCGCCTTTCCCAATCGCGATGTTGGAAGAACGCCGCCCCTCCATGGCCCGCAACCAATTCTCGGCAGGCCCGGACGGCCGCCGCATTCTCCAGGATTCGAAAGCGCGCCGAGAGCAACGGTTCGGCTAAATAAACCGGGGTCCCCAATGGAGGTCGACCGAGGGCCTCGCCTCCGCCTTCCTGTCGCATCGGCCAGTCATAAATGTGGTGACGCGCCAGCCGATCAGGTGACGCAAACCCGACCAAGCGCTCTCCGGTGTAGACCAGGGCATGCCGGTGGGCGTGAGACTGCACATCAACCAGACCGGAGTCGCGGGCCCTCCGGATCTGCTCCCAAGTCATGAATAGGTTCGGCTCATAGGCCGAAATGTTTGAAGGGCCGCCCCCATTCCGGCGGCCGTCGATCCAGTGCGTTGGAACGAACACGGTTGCACGGGCGTTGAACTCGCGCAACACGGGCAGCGCCACTTCAAAGAAGTTGCGCCGCGCGTCATCGAATGTTAAGAGAACGGCCCTCTGGCCGACCGAGCCGTCGCGGCTCATGCTCACGAATTCCTCGGTCGTCAGCGTGCGATATCCATTGTCCCGTAAAAAGGCCAGATCGGCCGAAAAGGCCCCGGTCTCCACCTCGTGATAGATAAATGCAGGGACCTCTCCCCGACGCAGGGGCCGTCCGAAAATGAAACCCGGATACCGCGTGGCCCAAAGCCTACCCAATGCGCGCCCGACCAGCATTAGACCGCCTCCGGCTTCCGCACAATCAACGCCGAGTGCCTCGTCAGCAGCCGTTCCAGCGCCGTCGTCGCTCCGCAGCCCTCGACGACGGCGTAGCCCCGGGAGCGGAACCAGACCGCCAGCGCGGCCTTGTCCACCATGCAGACGGCATCCGAATCCGGGCCGATGAACTCGCCACTGTAGGGCGTCAACGCCTGCCAGCGCAGGTTTAGAGCATTCCCCAGGCGACGAGCCCAAGCCAGCCGCAGTTCGTCCGCGAGCCGCGTCCAGAGCAGTCGCGTTGCGAACCGCCAAATCGGTTGCCGCCTCACCACCAACGAGCGTTGCGCCCAGCGGCGGCGGCGATCGAGCGTTGCCGGATCAAGGTACTCGAGTCCGTCAGCACGCCATGGCGGTACGTTGAACGCCGGCTTCAAGTACGCCAATCCGCCCGGGGCCAGGACCCGGTCCAGCTCCTCGATCGCCCGCTCCGGGTCGGGGACATGCTCCAGGGTGAAAATCGAGACCACGAACGGGACCGATCCGCTGCGCAGCGGCAGGCCCACGCCCCAGTCGGCGCAGATCCGGTGGCCTTTACCCAGACGGTGGAGCGCATATAAGGAGATGTCCAGTCCGATCCAGCCCGGATGCAGATTGCGCAGGTTATGCAGCCCGCAACCGATTTCCAGCACGACGGGTATACCGAGCTGTTGCACCAGCTCCTGCACCCGCTGATCCTCCCCCTCCGTGTCATGTCCGGCTCCGTAACGGGCATCGTCTTGTTTTTGATAAAACGCAACGCGGCTCTTTGGATTCACTATGCCTCTCCTCGTCAGCAGTTCACTGCTTCGTAGTCGAATCACGATCGGCTTCGATACCGGCTTCTGCCCGCACATCCGACGGTGATCTGTGGGTACCATGTTACCGCTTCTCCCGGAGCAGTGAACCAGGGTCCACCGGCCGGAAGGCCGGACCCAGCGGCCGTGCACGGCCGCCTTCGACCATATGCGCGAACCACCACGGCAGCCACGATATCGTCTGCAGTACGCGGCCAGCGATCGCGATCGCGACCGCCTCGGCCACGCCGATGCCGACGGCCGCCAGCAGTAGGACGAACACGCCCTCGAACACCCCAAGGCCGTCAACCGAGATCGGCACGCGTGACAGCAGCTGCGTCAGGATCACAGCGCCCGAGATCTGGAACAGTGTCACGTCGATCCCCATCCCCCAGGCAAGCCAGGCGCATTCCAGGACCGGGAACAACTGCTCAACTAGCGTCAGGCCGAAGAACGCGAGGAGCGCGCCCTTGACGTCTTGATAGCCCATGTAGGTCTGGTGAAACTGCCGCAGCCGCGCAACGATCAGGTTACCCTGCCACCGCCGAAGCAGACCGTCGTACAGGAACCGATGTGCTGTCGCGCTGAACGACGCCGCGAACGCGAGGGTCGCCAGCAGCAGCGTTGCGCTTGCCGCGGCCCAGATCATGTTGTAGCGCTCACCGAACTGTTGGACGGTGCTGAGCTGGACCATGCCAAGCAGTCCCAGGACCAGGGCCGACAGGAACCCGATTATGCGCTCGATTGTAATCGAGGCCAGCACCTGGTC
>JACQBZ010000044.1 GCA_016194285.1 Nitrospirota bacterium
TCGCCACAGCGCGTTGGCCCTGACCCGGCTTGGGCCATCCTTCGCCACCGCCAAGGAAGCGGTGTCCGCTGAAGTTCGGACGCTGTTGCGCCGGCTGCCGGCCCTTCTCGATTGCCGGTTTTCTGATGGGACACCGTTTGCCGCCCCCGATACTCGGAGCTGGATCGAAAGAGAAGTCAGCCTTTCGGGGGATGGTTCCGCGCCTCCCGCGTCAGCGGCGAAAGAAAGCGACCGGCTGGCGGAGGTGCGGGAGAAAGCCGATCTGCTTCTCCGGGAGAGGAAGGCAAAGGAGGCGATCGCCCTCTACCATGGAAAGATTGCGGAGGCCCCCGCGAGTCGCGACCGATTCGTCTTGAGGTTGGAATTGGCTAGGCTTTCACTGCAATCGGGTTTCCCGAGATTGGCCTTTTCACAACTCGACGCGCTCGACCGGGAGATGGACCGATACGCCCTCGAAGAGTGGGACCCGCCGTTGGCTCTGGAGGTCTTGCGCGTTTTCTGGTCGGTTCTGAAACGACTGAGAGAAGATGTTCAGGATGGGGGAGGGGAGTGGGACCATCGTGCCGAGATGGTCCGAGTGCGGATCTGCCGATTGGATCCGATCATGGCTTTGGAATTGGGAGGGAAATGATAGAGAGCCGATCGCGGAGCGCTTGCTCTTAAAATTAAAATGAGGAGAAAAAACCATGGCTAAAGAATCGTCCGTTGCACCGAAAGAAAGGGTTAATATTGTCTACAAACCGGCCACGGGAGGGGCCCAGGCGGAGGTGGAACTCCCGTTGAAATTAATC
Source organism: Nitrospirota bacterium (assembly GCA_016194285.1). Taxonomy (GTDB): domain Bacteria; phylum Nitrospirota; class Nitrospiria; order JACQBZ01; family JACQBZ01; genus JACQBZ01. The sequence goes on from JACQBZ010000044.1 coordinate 792, forward strand.
ATGCTGGGGGACTATACCCAGAGGGCTGAAGACGCCCCGCTCGAGGACCGAAAGCCGATCAATATCGACAAGGACAACTTCGAAGAGGTGATGCGGAGCCAGAAACTGGAGTTCTCCTTCAACGTTGCAAACAAGCTTTCCGGAAAGGAGGGAGAGGAGCTTCCGGTGAAGATGAAGTTTCAGTCGATGAAGGATTTCGGCCCCGAGTCGGTCGTCGAGCAGGTTCCCGAACTGAACAAACTTCTGCAGCTTCGAACGGCGCTTCAGGCCCTGAAAGGCCCACTGGGGAATCTTCCGGCCTTCCGAAAGAAAATTGAGGGCCTTATTTCAGATGTCTCGGCCCGGGAGAAGCTGCTCAAGGAGTTAGGCGGAGAGAAACAGAACAAATAAGCGTTCAGCTTCAGCATGGAAGCTCCCCGCGGCAAGTCATGGGGAATGGAACGCGCGACGGGGGTTCAGCGGTCGGCTTTTGGGAAATTCCTTTTAAACTTCTGCTGAAAGCTGATCGTCGATTGCTGATCGCTTCCTTTAACAAGAGGAGAGAAAAAGATGGCTGAGGAACAAAGAAAACAGGCCGAAACGGCCAAGGCCGAGGTAGGGGAAGGGTCTCTGCTTGACGCGATCTTGCAGGAGACCAAACTCAAGCCGACGGAGGAGGGGTACAGCGTCGCAAAGCGGGGGGTGGAGGCCTTTATCGCCGAGCTTCTCACACCCGACCGAAAGGGGGCGCGGGTTCACCAGTCGGTGATCAACGAGATGATTGCCGAGATCGACCGGAATCTCTCCGCGCAGGCCGACACCATTCTCCACCATCCGGCTTTCCAGAAATTGGAGTCGGCCTGGCGAGGGTTGAAGTTCGCCGTCGACCGGACCAACTTCCGGGAGAATATTAAGATCGAGCTGTTAAACGTCTCCAAGGACGATCTCCTCCGCGACTTCGAGGACGCGCCGGAGATCACCAAGTCGGGGCTTTACAAGCAGGTCTACACGGCGGAGTACGGAACGTTCGGCGGCAGCCCGGTCGGGGCGATGATCGCCAATTACGATTTCGGCCCCGGCCCGCAGGACGCGAAGCTCCTCCAGTACGCCGCAAGCGTCGGCGCCATGGCGCATGCTCCCTTCATCGCGGCGGCGGGACCGAAGTTCTTCGGGGAGGAGGACTTCCTGAAGCTGCCGAACCTCAAGGACCTGAAGTCGGTCTTCGAGGGACCGCAGTACGTGAAGTGGAATTCCTTCCGTGAGTCGGAGGACGCGCGCTATGTCGGACTGACCCTCCCCCGGTTTCTCCTCCGCCTGCCGTACCATCAGGAGAACAACCCGGTCAAGACGTTCAATTACAACGAGACGGTGAGCGATAACCACCAGAGCTATCTCTGGGGAAATGCGGCGTTCACCTTCGCCACGCGCCTGACCGACAGCTTCGCGAAATACCGGTGGTGTCCGAACATCATCGGCCCCTCCAGCGGCGGCGCGGTGGAGGACCTTCCGGTCCATTCGTTTGAATCGATGGGGGCGATCGAA
>JACQBZ010000047.1 GCA_016194285.1 Nitrospirota bacterium
ATGAATTGGTCGAGCTGCCCGGTGTCTGGCGAAAGACGGCCAATGTCCTTCTCGGAAACTGTTTCGGCCAGCCGGCCATTGTGGTGGATACGCATGTCCGTCGGGTCAGTCAGCGCCTCGGATTGACCCAATCGGACGATCCGGACGCGATCGAGGCGGAACTGGGTCGATTCATTCCCGAAAAGAAATGGACCCGCGTCTCGCATCAGCTGCTGTTCCACGGTCGCTACGTTTGCAAGGCGAAAAATCCCCGGTGTCCGGACTGCGACCTCAAGCCAATCTGCAATTATTTCAAACAGGAGCGCGGGGCCGATTGATCCCGGACGGCGGGGCGGTTTGTTTGACAATCCGGACCGTTATCTATATAATATCCGGTTTAATAACAAGGCGAGATTTGATGATCGAAAGCATGACCGGCTACGGCCGAAGCGAGGGCAGTTATCGCGACCTGACGATCGTTGCGGAACTTCGGTCGACCAATCACAAATACTGCGACATCACGGTTCGGCTGCCCAAGCTTTTGCTCCCCCTTGAGACCGTTCTGAAGAAACAGGTGCAGCAGCGATTTACCCGCGGCCGGCTGGAGCTGGCCGTGTCGATCAACGGCGCCAACGAACAGCCGAGGCAACTCGATGTCGACCTTGAATTGGCCCGCCAGTATTCCCGGATTCTGAAAGACCTTAAGACCAAACTTGAATTGCCGGGCCAGGTGGATCTCGGCCTGTTGATGAATTTTAGGGACATCATCACGACCGCGGATTTGGCCGAGACGACGGACGCCTTGGCGGCGAAGGTTCAGGACCTCCTGAAAGAAGCCATGGACCGGTTGGAAGGCATGCGCCGGAAGGAGGGTCGGGCGTTGGTCCACGATCTTCGCCAGCGTCTTCGGGTAATCGAGCGAGCGTTGCGTCACATCCAGACGCGTATCCCGGCGATGGTTCAAAGCTATCAGGCCCGTCTCAACGATCGCATAGAACGCCTCACCCAAGGCGTAAAATTGGATCCGGCCCGTTTGGCCCAGGAGGTGGCTCTTTTTGCCGAGCGATCGGATGTGAGCGAAGAGTTGACCCGCCTCAAAAGCCACCTGAATCAGTTCAGAACCATGATCCAGGGCAAAGAGGCCGTGGGGCGAAGCCTGGATTTTCTTATCCAGGAAATGAATCGTGAAGTCAACACGGTCGGCTCAAAGGCCAGCGATGCCTCGATCACGATGGAGGTTGTCGGCATCAAGAGTGAATTGGAAAAACTGAGGGAACAGGTTCAAAACATCGAATGACGGTCGGTCCGCGGTCAATTTGTAGGGGCTTGCGTCGCCCCCTCCACCGGCGAAGCCGGATGGAGCCTCCCCCTCTCGCTCGCCGTGCTCGCTGGGAAGAGGCTTATGCGTGATATTGCGGAACCCAAAGGCAAAGGAAGCAACGCGCCCAGAAGAACGGGGCTGCTTTTGGTCGTTTCTGCGCCCTCCGGCGCGGGTAAAACCACGTTGTGCCGTGAGATGGCGCATACCATGCCCGGTCTGCAGTATTCCATTTCGTATACCACGCGTTCGCCTCGTCCGAGCGAGGTTGATGGAAAGGATTACTTCTTCATCACGGAGCCCGAGTTTATGCAGATGGTCCAGCGGAACGAATTTGCGGAATGGGCCAAGGTCCACAATAACCTCTATGGAACCCATGCGGGTTTTCTGAAACGGACGATGGCCGGTGGAACGGATGTCCTCCTGGATGTCGATATTCAAGGGGCCAAATTATTAAAGAAGCGGTTTCCGGACGGAATTTTTATCTTCGTCCTTCCCCCTTCCATGGCGGTCTTGATGGAGCGGCTTCGGGAACGGCGATCGGACACGCCGGAAGAAATCGAGCGACGCTTCCGGGTGGCTCGGGAAGAGATCCGAAATTTCAGCGATTATGACTATATCATCATCAATGATGAAATTAAAAAGGCCATCCGTGATTTGGAATCCGTCATTCTGGCCGAGCGCATCCGGATCACTCATGCCGATCGGGACTGGATTCGCGAGCAGTTTTTGAAGTGAGCATGGAGAAGCGTAAAAGGGAGGAACGGAACAATGGATATTATGTCGTTGATTACGGATTTTGATGATACCAAGATCGACAGTCGGTACCGGTTGGTCATCATCGCTGCGCAACGGGCGCGGCAGCTGATGCAGGGATCCAAGTCCCAGGTCACCAGCAAGTTTACCAAGGAAACCACAATCGCCCTGGATGAGGTATTGCAAGGCAAAACGGACTTCATGACGGGTAAGGAGGCCAAGGTGGCCATGAAAGAGGCCATGATGGCCCGAGAGATTGAGGACCGGGCCCGCGCCAGGGCCAAGGCCAAGGCGTTGTTGCCGCAGGAGGATGAAAGCGAAATCAAGAAGGACCTGAGTGTCTATCTCAGTGACCGCAAGGAGGAAGAACTTCCCATCGTCGGGCCGGAAGAGTAACAGGGAAACCTGAATGGAAATGGATCTTCAGGGCAAACATATCCTTTTGGGCGTCACGGGCAGCATCGCGGCATATAAGTCGGTCCTGATCCTTCGGCATTTGGTCCAGGCCGGGGCGCAGGTCACGGTGGTAATGACCTCCTCCGCCCAGCAATTTATTGCGCCGCTGACGTTCCAGATCCTCTCCCATCGTCCCGTTTTCACAAGCCTGTTTGATCCCAGCGATGAAATTCGCCACCTGACCTTGGCCGAGCAGGTCGACCTGATTCTGATTGCCCCTGCGACGGCCAATATCATCGGCAAAATCGCGAACGGTATCGCGGACGATCTCCTGACCACGCTCGCGGTGGCCAGTTCATCTCCGATCGTGATCGCACCGGCCATGGACGGCGATATGTGGACTCATCCCGTGTTGCAGCGCAATCTGTCTGTTTTAGACGGCCTCGGTGTTCACGTCGTTTCTCCCGAAGAAGGCCCTCTGGCCTCCGGCAAGGAAGGGATGGGCCGGTTGGCTTTGGAGAGCCGGATCGTGGCGGCCGTCTTGAGCCGACTGAGAAAACGGGAGGACCTCAAAGGGGAGACGGTGTTGGTGACGGCCGGACCGACCCGGGAACCGATCGATCCGGTTCGGCACATCACGAATCGATCCTCGGGAAAGATGGGCTATGCCCTGGCGCGCGCCGCTCAGGGGCGAGGGGCGCGGGTCATTCTGATCAGCGGGCCGACTCATCTTCCAGCCCCCCCGAAGGTGGAACGGATTTCGGTCCAGTCCGCGGAGGAGATGCGCGAGGCGGTTTTGCGATGTTGGTCCGAGGTGACCGTACTCATGATGGCGGCCGCGGTCGCGGATTATCGCCCCCGACGGAGATCGGATCAAAAACTTAAAAAAGATCATGAGCCCCTGTTCCTTGAACTTGAACCCACCCCGGATATCTTGTCGGAAGTCCGATCCCGGCGGGGTCATCGAATCCTGATCGGCTTCGCGGCCGAAACGGAGGACGTATTGAGCCGGGCCCGATCCAAACTGGAGCAAAAGGGACTCGACCTGATCGTGGCCAATGACGTGACACAGGAGGGGGCGGGTTTTGACCTTGACACCAATATTGTAACGATCATCGATGCCAACGGCGAAGCGATGGCCCTGCCCAAATTGTCGAAGGCCGAAGTGGCCGAGCGGATCCTTGATCGGATCAAAGAGTTGAAAAGTCGATTGGGAACGGGAAGCCGGCCGATTCATTGACTTTTTTCCGGGATTTGTTATGATGAAGCGGCCCGAACGTTAATCTGTCTTGGAGGTCTATGGATACAAAAAAGGGACAGGAAAAACCTCTTTCCCCCGAAATTGTCAAGCTATCGGAAAAAATAAGCAAAGACCCCAAGTCGAGGCTCTTTGTACCGTTGGCGGAGGAATACCTGAAGTCCGGAATGACCCACGAGGCCATGATCGTATTGACCGACGGATTGAAGATCCATCCAAACTTTCATGCGGCTCGGGCGATTCTGGGAAAAGTTTATATTGAAAATGGTCAGATCGCCGAGGCGAGAGCGGAATTTGAACAGGTGATCAAGGCCGATCCCGAAAACCTCCTCGCCCACCGGAAGCTGGCCAAACTTTACAAAGAAGCGGGCCAGACGGACAAGGCGCGGATCTCCTGCAAGGCGGTTTTGTCGTCCAATCCCAAGGATGCCGAGATGAAGCTCATCCTGGACGAACTGGATCGCGTCGAAGCATTGCAACGACAAAAGACGCAGGAGCAAACGACCGTTTCAGCCGAATCGGCGTCTGTCGAAATGCAAGTGGAACAGACCTCCCATCCCCAACCGACGCCGAAAAGTGAACCGGTCATGGCCGAGATTTCAGCGGCACCGGCCGAGGCGCCACCCGCGCCGGTAGAAGCCCCGCCGCAAGAAACCTCTCCATCCCTGGAGGAGATCTTGGGTGCACCGGTCTCGGAAGCGCAAGCGACAGGAAAGACGGCGGAGGTCCCTAAAACAGGGACGGTGACATCCAAAGAGCCGTCTGTTGAGCAAGTACCGGTCGCTCCCCCGCCGACCGAAGAAATCACCACCGAGGCCTTGGCCGATCTGTATGTCAAGCAAGGCTTTTACGAAAAGGGGATCGCGATCTATCGTCGATTGTTGTCGAATGATCCTGCCAATCAGGCCTTGTTCAAAAAACTGGATGAAACCGTCGACCTGGCGAGGTTGCTGAACGAGGGTCCGCAACTCAAGACGAATACGAAACCGGCGGCCGAAGCCCCTCCGCCTGCTCCTACACGGCCGCCGGAGGCCCCGAAAGAGCCTCCCCCGCCGGCGGCCGCGCCCGCGAGCGATCGAGATCAACAGAAGATACAGAAGATCCAGCGGCTTCAATCCTGGTTGAACAGCATCAAAAAGGGGCAAGGCTGATGGGCTTGGCCGACGCGCTGCAGCAGGTGATCGATGATCTCGATGAGTCGCGCGGGGTGGCCCTCGTCGGCATGGATGGGATCGTGGTCGAAGAGCGGAAGCGGGAGGGACAACTCGATCTCCAAGCGCTCGGGGCCGAGTTCAGCGGGCTGCTCAAGACGGCCGGGAAGCTGGGCGACTCGGTCGGGTTCGGGGGGATCGTGGAACTGGTGACCAGCGCCGAACGTTCCGTGGTGATCCTCCGGCAGGTCACGGCCGATTACTTCTTGATTCTTGTGATTCAAGCCGACGGAAATTTGGGAAAAGCGCGGTTCCTTCTCCGACGCGCCGCCACGCTACTCAAAACGGAACTGTAAGGCAGACATCAGGCTTTGCCTGTGGCTGCCGCGGGGTTTGGGGGCATCGGAGGAACAACCGTACCGCACGGGCCCCCCCAAATAGAAAGGTATCGGAAAGCCGTGGATCGGATTCTGGTGCTGCATGGTCCGAATTTGAATCTGCTGGGGACCCGCGAAACATCGGTGTACGGGACCATTGCGTTGTCCGAAATCGACCGGCAGCTTAAGATACTGGCCGAGAAAGAAGGGGTGGAACTGACCATCGAGCAGTCCAACTCCGAAGGAGAACTGGTGAATCTGATTCAGAAAGCGTCCGGCCGATATCAGGCATTGTTGATTAATCCCGCGGCCTATACCCATACCAGCATCGCGTTGCGCGATGCCGTCGCTTCGGTGGGTCTGCCCACCGTGGAAGTTCACCTGTCGAACATTTATCAACGCGAGGCGTTTCGTCGGCACTCCTACATCGCGGAAGTGTCCGTCGGACAAGTCAGCGGTTTCGGCGCCTACAGTTATCAATTGGGGCTGTTGGCTGCGATCCACCATTTGAGAACAAAACCACAAAAGACCTGACCGGTTATCCATAAACCCTAAGAATCGTTAAGGAGGAGTGGATGTGATTTCGACGACGGAATTTCGGAACGGCGCCAAGGTGGAAATTTCCGGCGAGCCGTTCGTCATTATCGAGTTTCAGCATGTCAAACCCGGAAAGGGAGGGGCGTTTGTCCGGACGAGGTTGAAGAGCCTTAAAAGCGGAAATGTCCTGGAGCGTACCTATCGTTCAGGCGAGACGCTGGAGGAACCGGATATTGACGAGAAAGAGATGCAATTTTTGTACGCCCAGGGGCGCGAATACCATTTCATGGACACCTCCACCTATGAGCAGTTGGCCTTTGACCAGGATCAGTTGGGAGAGAGCCGGGATTTTTTAAAGGAGAACATGCTGGTAAAAATTCTGATCTACAATGGTAAACCGTTGACCGTGGAGGTTCCAACTTTTGTGGCGTTGAAGATCGTCCGAACGGATCCCGGCGTGCGCGGGGATACGGCCAGCGGCGGTACCAAGCCGGCTGTGCTCGAAACCGGGGCCACGATCAAGGTGCCGTTGTATTTGGAAGAAGGGAATGTCATTAAGGTGGATACCCGAACGAGGGCCTATGTGGAACGGGCATAGGGCGTTATGAATATTAAGGAGCTCAAAGAGCTGATCGAGTTAATCCAGAAAAGCCAGATTGCCGAACTGGAACTGGAGAAATCCGGCGTGCGGGTTCGGATTAAAAGAGACCGCGCTCCAATGGTTCCGGTTCCCATGCCCGAGGAAGCGCCGTCGGCTCCGACGGTTCCGGTGGAGTCTCCGCTTCCGCAGGCGGCTCCGCTCCCATCCACGGTTCCGGCCGGGTGGCTGACGTTGACGGCACCGGTCGTGGGGACCTTCTATCGGGCTCCGGCACCGGATGCGGATCCCTACGTCGAGATCGGGAGTACGGTCAAAAAAGGGCAGATTCTTTGCGTGATTGAAGCGATGAAACTGATGAACGAGATCGAGTCGGAGTGGGACGGAAAAATCGTCGAAATCTTGGTCGAGAATGCCCAAGCGGTTGAGTACGGCGCGCCCCTCTTTCACATCGAGCCCCTCGCACCGGCCTAGCGCGTTGTCGTACGGAACCGTTTCGGAAACCCTCATCGGAGATCAAAGGGACACCCGTGTTTAAAAAAATTTTGGTGGCCAATCGAGGCGAAATCGCTGTTCGGGTCATCCAAGCCTGCCGTGAGCTTGGAATTAAAACCGTCGCCGTTTATTCGGAGGCGGATGCGCAGGCCCTTCATGTCCGATGGGCGGATGAACATCTCTGCATCGGGCCGGCGGACGCGGCATTGAGTTACCGCAATATCCCAAACATCCTCAGCGCGGCCGAGATTACGGGCGCCGAGGCCATTCATCCGGGGTATGGTTTCCTGGCCGAGAACGCGCATTTTGCGGACGTGTGTCAGTCGGTCGGAATCAAATTCATCGGGCCGACGTCGGAGAACATCGCCATGATGGGGGACAAGGCGAAGGCCCGAGAGATCATGGTCAAGAAAGGAATCCCGGTCCTACCGGGCAGCCAAGGGGTGATCTCGGAAGAGAAGGAGGCCCTGGAGGCGGCGAAGCGCATCGGATACCCGGTGATCATTAAAGCCACCGCGGGCGGCGGAGGACGCGGGATGCGGGTGGTGACGCAGGAAGAGGATTTTCTGTCGGCCTTCCAAACGGCCCAGGCCGAGGCGAAAACCGCTTTCGGGGACAGCGGGGTTTATCTGGAGAAATATTTTCTTGAGCCCCGGCATATCGAGGTCCAGATTCTGGCGGATGAAAGGGGTCGGACGGTCTATTTGGGCGAGCGGGACTGTTCCATCCAGCGTCGGCACCAAAAGCTCATTGAAGAATCGCCCTCCGCGGCGGTCGGTGAAGCGCTCCGGCGGGAACTCGGGGTCATGGCCGTGGAGGTGGCCCGATCGGTCAATTATTGCAACGTCGGTACCGTGGAGTTTCTCCTCGATAAAGATCAGCGGTTCTATTTTATGGAAATGAACACCCGGATCCAGGTCGAGCATCCGGTGACCGAGATGGTGACCGGAATCGATTTGATCAAAGAGCAGATCAAACTCGCCGCGGGGCAGCCGTTGGAATTTCGTCAAAATGACATCAAGTTGCGTGGTCACAGCTTTGAATGTCGGATCAATGCCGAATGTCCGGACACCTTTACACCTTCCCCCGGAACGATCACGATCTTTCGGCCTCCGGGCGGGCCGGGCGTCCGGGTCGACTCCGCGGTGATGTCCGACAGCGTGGTTTCCCCGTATTACGACTCCCTCATCGCCAAGCTCATCGTCCATGCCGAGAACCGGGATGGGGCGATGGCCCGCATGCGACGGGCTTTGGACGAGTTCATGATCGAAGGAATCAAAACAACGATTCCCCTTCACAAGCGAATCTTCGACGATCCCGTGTTTCAGAAAGGAAGGATCTCGACCGGCTATCTCGAAAAATTTCTCTCTTCGGAGCAGGCACGCGTCTCCGGTTGAAAATGAAACCGTCCAATCCCACCGGTCTTTACCTGATCTTGGATCACGATTTGCTGGCAGGAAGATCCCTGACGGACATCGCCGCGCAGGCCATGGCCGGCGGGGTGAAATCCATTCAATACCGCGCGAAGAATCTCTCCAAACGGGAAGCCTATTTCAACGCCCTTCAACTCCGGGCGCTGTCTCGTCAAAGCGGCGTGACGTTCTTGATCAATGACGGGGTGGATCTGGCCCTGGCCACCGAGGCCGACGGAGTCCATCTGGGACAGGAAGATCTTCCGTTGTCTGCGGCTCGTGCCCTCCTGGGTTCGGACCGGCTCATCGGGATTTCGGCTCACACCCTGGAGCAGGCCAAGGAGGCCGAAGCCGGCGGAGCGGATTATCTCGGCATCGGACCGATCTATTCGTCAACCACAAAACAGGACCGGCCCCCTCTCGGTTGCGAGGCGCTGAAACAATTCCGCAAGCATGTTCGGATTCCCCTCGTAGCCATCGGCGGCATTTCCCCGCTCAATGTCCGGCAGGTGATGACCACTCGGGTCGACGGGGTTGCGGTTGTTTCGGCCATTCTCTCTCGGTCCGACGTGACGCGGGCGACGGCCGATCTGGTGGCGATCCTCCAGACACGAAGGATTTGACAACGAGAGTGGTGATCCTCTATATTTAGGTGAGCTAATAATTAGTTCAACATACTACTTAAAAAAGATGGCGACCAAGGCGACAGACGAGCGTTGCGCTCGAGAAATCATGGAAACGGTTCCCATGGTGATGCGCTTCATCCGAAAGGAGTTGCGCGACCAGGGCGCGTTGTTTCTCTCTCTTCCGCAGTTGCGAACGCTGGTCTATCTGGACCGTTGCCCGGGAACCGACCTCTCCGGCGTGGCAGACCATCTTGGGGTCACCCCGGCCACCGCGTCCGCGGTGGTAAACCGTCTGGTACAGCAAGGTCTTGTCAATCGTGAAGCGCATCCTCAGAAGCGCCGACATGTGGTGCTCACCCTGACCCGAAGCGGCTCTCAGCGCCTCCGACATGTTCGTGAAACGGCTTGCTCGCTTGTGAAGAATGTCCTGGCAGATCGGTCCGCTTCGGAATTGCAAAAGATCATGGAAGGAATCGCATTGCTCGGAAACGTGTTCAAAGGGGTGGTCACCCGCGAGGATCGTTAGCAGGGTAAAGGTGAGGGGGAAGAGGTAATCGCATGGATCGGAAATGTCGCCGTTTAAATGCTTTGGCACTTCTGATGACCTTGTGCCTCTTTGCATCCAACGTTTTTGCGGAAGAACCCTCGGCAGCCGTCGATCGATTGACACTGCAAGAGGCCATCGAAATCGCGCTCGGTCATCATCCCAGTCTTCTGGCCGCAAGGGGAGCCCTTCAGGTCGATCAGGCTCTGGTGGGTGTGGCCCGGTCGAATTTCTTTCCCCAACTCAGTCTCGGGTCCAATTACAAGCGCGCGACCGAAAATGCCACCGGCCCCAGCGGATTGACCTCTTCGGGAGGCATCAATGAGTCGTTTAACAACTACGCGGCCACCCTCATGCTGCAACAACGGATCTTCGATTTCGGAAAGGTCGGTGCCGATGTGGAGACCGCCCGTGAGAACCTGCAAGGGAGCAGTTGGAACGAAGAGTCCTCCCGGCAAACGGTTGCGGTCAACGTCAAGGTGACCTACTTCGGTCTATTACAGGCCCGGCGTCTGGTTCAGGTCCAAGAGGAGACGGTCAGACAGTTTAAAGAACATCTCGATCAGGTTGAAGGATTCTACCGGGCGGGCACGCGAACCCGATATGACGTTACAACGGCAGAAGTGAATCTCACCAACGCGCAACTCAATCTCATCAATGCACAGAATTCCGAAACGGTGGCCCAAGTGACGTTGGCGAACGCGATGGGAGTGCCGGACCGGCCCATTGGTGAGCTGGAAGATCTGCTGAGTTTTAAAAAGTTCGAGATCTCCGAAAAGGAAGCCTTGGAGGAGGGTCTCAAGGCGCGGCCGGATCTTCTCTCGTTTGCTGCGCAGCGCCGGGCCGCTGAAGCGTCGGTTCGCTCGGCTCAACGCAATTATTTCCCCGTGCTTTCCGGCATCGCGGACTACAACTACGGCGGACAGGATTTTCCGTTGGTCCGAAATTGGGATGCGGGAGTGAGCCTGACCTTTACGATTTTCTCAGGCTACTTAATGCAATCCCAGATCGCCGAGGCCCGGGCCAACCAGGCGGTGATCGATGCGAATGAAGAGGCGCTTCGACAGAACATCATTCTCGAGGTCCATCAAGCCTTTTCAAATCTCACAGAGGCTGAAAAGAGGGTTCAGACCTCGGAGATCGTGGTTCGCCAGGCCGAAGAAAACCTTGACCTGGCGAACGGGCGATTTCAGGCCGGCGTGGGAACAACGGTGGAACAAACCGATGCCCAAGTGCTGTTGACCAATGCCAAGACCTCTCGGGTTCGGGCCCTGTATGACTACCGGGTGGGTGAGGCTCGATTGCAAAAGGCGATGGGGCGAAAAGATTGATCCGGAATCCACAATTTGATTTAAAGGTATCATATGAAGTTTTTTAAAAACAAGTGGGTCCTGATCGCGGGTCTTCTGATCGTTGTTTCCTTGGGAATCTTTTTCTTCCGGGGCGGTAAATCGGCCACGCAGTATAAAACCAAGAAAGTCGAACAAGGCGGGATAACGGCCGTTGTTTCGGCGACGGGAAAGGTCAACGCGGTCGTCACCGTTCAGGTGGGAAGCCAGGTTTCCGGGACGATTCAACGGCTCTTTGCCGATTTCAATTCCAGGGTGAAAAAGGGGCAGATTGTCGCCCAGATCGACCCGGCCCTTTTTGTAGCCCAGGTGGAGCAGGCGCGGGCGAAGCTGGCCAATGACGAAGCGAATCAGGAAAAGGCGCGGGTGGTCGTGACGGACGCTAAGCGGAACCTTGGCCGAATGGAAGAACTCCTCTCCAAAAACCTGGTAGCCCAAAGCGATGAGGATTCAGCACAGACCGCGTATGACTCCGCCTTGGCGGGACTGAAAGCGGCCGAGGCGCAAGTCTTGCAGGATCAGGCCTCTCTCAAACTCGCCGAGACGAATCTCCGCTACACCACAATCCAGTCGCCTGTGGACGGAATCGTCATCTCCCGAAACGTGGACGTGGGCCAAACCGTGGCCGCTTCGCTTCAGGCCCCGACGCTTTTTACCATCGCTCAGGACCTGACCGAGATGCAGGTCGACACCAGCGTCGATGAAGCCGACATTGGAAAGGTCCGGCTCGGTCAGGAGGCGGAGTTCACCGTGGATGCCTACCCCACAAGCCCGTTTCACGGGACGGTTTACGACATCTATAACCAACCGCTGGTCGTTCAGAACGTCGTAACCTACGATGCCATCATCCGGGTCAAAAACCCTGATCTTAAGCTCAAGCCGGGAATGACGGCCAATATCACAGTCAAGGTCGGCCATCAGGACAATGTTATTAAAATTCCCAACGCGGCGCTCCGGTACAGTCCCGATAAGACTTCCGGCGCGGCGAATCCACCCAAGTCGGAGAAAGCGGACACCGCCAAGGTCTGGGTCTTGAAGAACGGCAATGCGGTTCCAGTCCCGGTGACCTTGGGGCTGAACGACGGGAGCTACACGGAGGTGGTCTCCGGTGCGTTAAACCCGGGCGATGAGTTGATCGTCGAAAAGATTCAAAAGAACGGTTCGTCGCAGAGTGGGGGAAGACCCCCGTTTATGCGGTTTTAATAGAGGGGCTCGCGTCGTACAGGGGATCCACAAAGATCATGCAGCCTTTAATCCAGATCGAGAATCTCTGGAAGATTTATCAGACCGGTGAGATTGAGTTGGCCGCTCTGAAAGGAGTTTCCCTTTCCATTTCCGGGGGGGAGTTCGTCGCCATCATGGGGCCCTCGGGATCGGGAAAGTCCACCATGATGCACATCCTGGGCTGTTTGGACCGACCGACCCGCGGTCGCTACCTTTTGGACGGCGTGGACGTCGGAGGACTTGGACCGAACGATCGCGCCCGGATACGGAATCACAAGATCGGGTTCGTCTTCCAGGGATTTAATCTCCTTCACCGGACCACCGCCATTGAGAACGTGGAGCTCCCGATTCTGTACGACGGCCTGTCGGGCCGTGAGCGGGCCGCGAAGGCCGGCGAAGCGTTGGAACGGGTGGGTTTGGGAGACCGACGCTATCACTACCCCAACCAGCTCTCCGGAGGTCAGCAGCAGCGGGTGGCCATTGCGCGGGCGCTGGTCATGCGACCGTCGTTGATCCTGGCGGATGAGCCGACCGGAAACCTGGACACCCGGACCTCGGTCGAGATCATGGCCCTCTTTCAGGAGCTGAATCGGGACGGAATCACGGTCCTTGTGGTGACCCATGAGCCGGACATTGCCCGTTATGCCCAGCGAATTATAAATTTTCGGGATGGGACCATCCGCTCGGATCAGCCGATCTCTCATCATGCCGATGCGAGAGAGGTTTTATCGAGAGAACAACTTGAATCTTCAAAGGAAACCGAAGAGGAGGCGCGATGAACTTCCTGATGGTTTTCAAAATCGCGGGGAGAGCGCTGGCCCGCAATACTATGAGATCGACTCTGACGATGCTGGGGATCATCATCGGTGTGGCCGCGGTGATCGCCATGGTGGCGGTCGGCCAGGGCGCCAAGGCGCAGGTCGAGGCCCAGATCGCCAGCATCGGCTCCAATCTGCTGATGGTCTTTCCAGGCAGTACGACCCAAGGAGGGGTTCACGCCGGATCCGGATCGGTGACCACCTTGACACAGGACGATGCGCAGGCGATTCAGAAAGAGTTGTCCTCAATCCGGATGGCGGCTCCGTCGCTTCGAACCGTCGCCCAGGTGGTGAGCGCAAATCAGAACTGGTCCACGGCCGTGACCGGAAGCAGCCCGGAGTATTTTGTGGTCCGCGATTGGTCGTTCGAGTCGGGAGGCCCTTTTACGCAATCGGATCTCGACGGCGCGATGAAGGTGGCGGTACTCGGCAAGACGGTGGCAAGCAACCTGTTCGGCTCGCAGGACCCCGTCGCCCAGATCATCCGGATCCAGAACGTTCCGTTTAAAGTCATCGGGCTGCTTTTGCCAAAAGGGCAGTCGGCCATGGGCCAGGATCAGGACGACACCGTGATCGTCCCTCTCTCAACCCTCCAGAAACGGATCATGGGGGTGACCTACATTCAGGCCATTATGGTTTCGGCCAACTCGCCCGAGGAAACGATCACCGCGGAAGAGGAAGTCCGTCTGCTTCTCCACCAAAGGCACCATATCCCACCCGGACAGGACGACGACTTCACCGTGAGAAACATGACCGATATTGCGGCTGCGGCCGAGGCTTCTTCTCAAATCATGACGCTTCTTCTGGGAAGCATTGCATCGGTCTCCCTGATTGTCGGAGGAATCGGGATCATGAACATCATGTTGGTTTCCGTGACCGAACGAACGCGGGAGATCGGCATCCGGATGGCGGTGGGGGCCAGGGGTCGGGATATCCTGCTTCAGTTCCTCGTGGAGGCGGTGGTTCTGTCGCTGGCCGGTGGAGTTCTTGGCGTGATCTTGGGTGTGGCCAGCTCTCGGATCATCTCGGCCTTCGTTCATTGGCCGACGATTATCTCGCCGGGCTCCATCCTGCTGGCATCGTTTTTCTCGATCGCAATCGGGGTCTTCTTCGGCCTGTATCCCGCCCGACGAGCCGCTTCGCTGGATCCCATCGAGGCGCTTCGGTACGAATAATACGAATCCATGTTTGACTCCTCCTTGACAAAGAACAGCCCGTTCTCTATACTTTGATCGATTTTCGCTTGGGTTATTTTGTCATCATCAAAGAAGCGGGCACAAGGACGGCAAGGATGGCTTGAATGCAGAGACTTTTTCTAAAGTTGGGTGACCAGGTAATCCATCTCCGGTATCCCCAGTGGGGGATCGGTGTTGTGACCGAACAACGTTCGTCCACCATGGCGGGCGGGTTTTGTTTTGTCCGGATCGTCTTCCGGGACGGTGTGGAACGATCTTTTATCAACGATCTGGATAATTATAATTGCTGTTATTATGCCGGCATCCGCTTTCAGGAGGACTCCAGGCCCATCCATCGGTAATGATGTGATCGCTCCCTGTTTGAAACAATAATCATCGGGTTCCCACGGAACATTCAGCCATGAAAGGGTGAAAAAGGCATGAGCCAAAGCATCCTGATCGTCGATGATGAGGAACACATCCGGCGGTTGTGTTCTGAAATCCTCAAGCGTGAGTCCTATCAAACCTTTACGGCGGCCAGCGCCAAAGCGGCCGTCGAACTGTCTCGATTGCAACACTTCGACCTCCTGCTGACCGACATCGGCATGCCCGGGATGGACGGCCTTAAACTCCTTCAGACCATCAAGGACAACCAGAAAGAGATTGCGTCCGTGGTGATGACGGGTTACGGCACGATTGATAACGCCGTTGAGGCGATGAAACTCGGGGCGCAAGGATTTGTGATCAAACCCTTTTCCCAGGAGGAATTGGTCCAGTCGGTCGAGGATGCCCTTGAAAGATACCGGCTCTTCCGTGAAAACATGCGTCTGAAGTTATTGGTTCCGCTCTTTGAGGTGGGCAAAACCCTTCTCTGCGATCTGCATTTGAAATCGCTCCTGGAGACCTTTGTTCGCGTCGTTTTAAAAGAGACCCGGTCAGATGCGGCGGCCGTGATGCTGGTGGATGATCGGACCAATACCATCAAGCCGGAATCCTGTTTTATTCTGCCGGACGGGTTTTCAAAAGAGACCTTTCAACGGATCGAAGAGACATTCGGTCGGTGGGTGCTGGAGAAAAAGACGCCCCTGATTCTGGCGGATGAGGATTCCTTGACGAATGAAATGAAAAGTTTTCTCCACCAGTCCGGGCTGGCATCGGTCGTGACCCTGCCCTTTGTCTCCAAAGACCGGATCACCGGCATCTTGATTCTCTGCAAAAAACACGGCAACGCCTCGTTCAACCAGAGCGACTTGGAGCTGACCTCCATCCTGTGCGGCCAAGCCACCATCGCGATCGAGAATGCTAAACTGTTCGAGGTGATCGAAACGAAGAACCGGGAGTTGGAGGACTTTTATTTCGAGACGGTCAACGCGTTAGCCCAGGCGATCGAGGTAAAAGATGTCTATACCGGCGGCCACGGCGATCGGTTGGTCGATCTGGCGATCTCCATTGCGGAGCGCCTGAACGTCTCGGACGAGGAGAAGATCTGGCTGAAGTATGCGGCCGCTTTGCACGACATCGGAAAGATCGGGGTGAAGGAAACGATCTTGACCAAGCCCGGCAAGCTCACCCCGGAAGAGTATGAGGAGATGAAAACGCATCCGGCGAAAGGGGCCGAGATCCTCCGGGAAGTGAAGTTTCTGGCTCCGGTCGTTCCGATCGTCTATCATCATCAAGAACGATATGACGGAAAAGGATATCCATCGGGATTGTCGGGCCATCAGATTCCGATCGGATCGAGGATCGTGGCCGTGCTGGATGCCTTTGATGCCATGACAACCAACCGCCCCTACCGCAGGGGTCTCCCGATGGACGTGGCGATCAATGAACTGCGTCGCCATTCAGGAGTCCAGTTTGATCCCCAGGTGGTGGAGGCCTTCCTTCAGGTAATCAGCGAGAGTCCGCACACGGCCTAAACACCCCTTTTCCACGCTCACCCCGGCCATAAAGGGAATCGTTCCCAGGACCGGGATCGGACATAATCTGGAAATGACCTGAGAATTTGTTTTTTCCGCAACGCTTCGTGCGGACGGTCGGGGGCAGTTCAAGATAATGCCCAGGACCGTCGCGCCGGCCTGCTGGGCCCACCGGACGGTCAACAGGGTATGATTTAATGTTCCAAGGCGGGTCGATGCGACCACGATCAGCGGCAACTTTAAAAGGAGGGCCAGATCGATGGCCGAAACGGTTGGCGTGATGGGCGTCAACAAACCGCCGATCCCTTCCACCACGACGACCCGGTGCCGGGATGCGAGATGTCTGTACGCCTCCGCAATGCGACCCAAATCGATCGTTTTCCTTTCATGATCGGCAGCCACCAGAGGCGCCGCCGGGGTCTTAAATCGATAAGGACAAACCCAATCCATCGGGTCATCAACACCCGCCGCTTCCAATAAGAAGCGGGCATCGGGCGCGATCCGTTCTCCTCTCCGAGACCGGCAACCCGTCTGAATCGGTTTCATCACACCCACATCGAAGCCGCTTTTTTTGAACTGGGCGGCCAATCCGGCCGCCACGATCGTCTTGCCGACACCGGTGTCCGTTCCGGTTATAAATATTCCCTGAGGGATTGTATTGCGCATTAGAGGATCCGACTATCGAGATTAAAGATTTGTCCGGATACGCCGGTCATCCTCGATAAACAATAGACAAACTCGGCGACTTCGGTGATCGGCGGGGGATGACCCAATAGATTCTGCCCGGCCAGCCTCTCCCGCTGTTGGCCCGGAAGATCCGTCGTCATTCCGGTGGGCTGGAAGCCTGGAAAAACAAGATTCAAGCGGATATTGTCGGGTCCCCATTCGGCGGCGACGGATCGGATGAGACCCGTCAGTCCGGCTTTGGCGGAAGCGTAATTGGCCTGTCCCGCTCTTCCGTGAACGCCGGCGATCGAACCGATCGCAATGACGTGCCCGTTGTGTTGTCGAATAAAATGCTCGCCGACCGCCTTTAAACCGTTCCAGATGCCGGTCAGATTGGTCTTGAGGGTGGAATCCCAGGCTTCTTCCGTGGTTCGGAGGAGTAGGCCGTCTCTCCGGACGGCTGCATTGGCCACCAGAACGTCCACCCGGCTCCATCGACTCAGCGCGGTCTCGGTCATGGATTTCATCTCGGCCAAGGATCGAACATCGGCTTGGTGAACGATCACTTCCGAGCCGAGCGGCTCCAGATCACCGGCCAGCTTGTCCGCCGCCTCTTTATTTCGGTGATAATGGACGACGATCCGGCATCCGGCCAGTCCAAACCGCAGTGCAATCGCTCGCCCCAAACCTCCGCTTGCGCCGGTGATGATGATGACACGACGGTCCTGCATGGGTTATCGGATCCTCAGTGAGCGGGCGATCTGGCCGAGCGATTCCAGCACGTGATCGATGTCTTCACGGGTGTGCGGTGCCATGATCGTGGTGCGGATGCGGCTGGTTCCCTTGGGAACGGTGGGAGGGCGGATCGCCGGGGCGAAGACGCCGGCTTCGAGAAGGCGCTGCGAGACGATCATGGCCAGCCGGTCGTCGCCTATCATGATCGGAATAATCGGCGTCTCACTGTTCAGGATGTCGAAACCGAGGGACTTTAAACCGTCTGCATAGTAATTTCGATTTTGCCAGAGACGCTCTCGGAGTTGGGGTTCCTTCTCCAGCACGTCGAACGCAGCCAGCGCCGCTGCCGTCACGGCGGGCGGCAGGGCGGTTGTGTAGATGAAGGTCTTGGCTTTATTGATGAGAAAATCGATCAAGACGCGGCTTCCGGCCACATAGGCCCCGAAACAGCCGAGGGCTTTACCGAGCGTCCCCATCTGGATGACGCTTCCGGGTTTGAGACCGAAATGTTCCAATGTCCCGCGGCCATTTTTTCCAATCACACCCGTGGCATGCGCGTCGTCCACAAACACGACGGCGCCGTGGCGTTCGGCCAGTTCAATGAGCTTGGGTAAGGGGGCGATATCGCCGTCCATGCTGAAGACGCCGTCCGTCACGATGAGGGTCGGCTGATTCGCGGGCTTTTTGACCAACAGCCGCTCGAGTTGATCCAGATCGCCATGTTCGTAGACGCGGAAACGGCATCCGCTCATGCGGCAGCCGTCGATCAGGCTGGCATGACACAACCGGTCCGCAACTACAAGACCCTCCGAAGGGATCAAACAAGACAGAATCCCGAGATTGGCCATGTAACCCGTGCTGAAGATCAGGGCGGCTTCCGTTTGTTTGAACTGCGCGATCCGTTTCTCCAGAGCCTCATGGGAGGGGCCATTTCCAGAAATCAATCGGGAGGCCCCGCTGCCGAAGCCGTACTCCTGGATGGCGGTCATTGCGGCCTCTTTGATACGGGGATGATCGGCCAGACCCAGGTAGTTATTCGACGCGAGCAGAATCACCGATCGCCCCCCGATCATGACCCGGCCGGAGTGACCGTGAGGGTCCGGCTCCACCCGTCGCAGCGAGCGGAATAGTCCGTCGGCTTGAAGCTGTTTGATCACATCTTGATGAAAGGGAAAGTCCATAGCGATTAAAACACCAGCATATACCGCGACTCTTTTTGTGTCAACACGAGGCCTTTGACTTTTCCGGCCGGTTAGGCTATAAATACACTTCTTTAAGATTGACAGAGGAGAACATGGCCTACAAGATTCGGGTGGCGACAAGAAAGCAACAATTAAAAAAACCGGATGAGTTTATCAGCACGCTCGACTGGCTGGGTGAGCAGATTCAAAAGCGGGCCAAACTTGTCTGGACGGTGTTCGGCCTCCTGGTGGTCATTGGGGCCGGAATCGGTGCCTACTGGTTTTATCAACATCAGCAGGAAACCCGCGCCTTGGCCCTGGAGTTTCAAGGCTCGCAGTATTTTCGGCAACAGCCTCCTGTTGGTGAAAAGGCGCCGGCCGTGTCTAAAGAGGAAAATTATAAAAAAGCCATCGAGCAGTACCAGAAAACGATTCAGGACTATCCGGGAACGCCCTCCGCGGCCATCGCACAGCTTTACCTTGGTCATGCTTATATGGAGCTTAAGGGTTTTGACGCCGCGGTGTCGGCCTATCGTTCCTTTCTGGACAAAAAGCCGCTGAACGATATCCTGGCGGGACTGGCTTATCAACGATTGGGATACGCCTATCTGGCCAAAAATGATTTCGAGGACGCCCAGAAGGCGTTTGAATCGGTGGATCATCTCGCCGGGGCCATGAACAAGGACCAAGTCGATTACGAACTGGGCCGCGTCAATGAGACCTTGGGTAAAAAGGAAGAGGCGATCAAACGATATCAGGAGATTGTCAAGCAGTTTTCGGATTCATTGTTTCTCGCCGAGGCCCAGCGGCGCCTGACCGCACTGGGGATTACCGAGACAAAGCCGGAACAGACCAAGAATCCGGTCCCGGTGTCGCCATCGAACAAAACGATTACCGTTGTTCCAACGCCTCAGCAGAAACCGGCTCAGGAGGGGACATCGACACCGACGGAAAAGAAATAGGCGGGAATTATAGATCTTTAGACTGGAAACCGAGAACCAACTGATCCCCCGATCGAATCTTACTGTGTTTGCCCAGCCCGTTGAACCGTTTTAAATCATGAATACTGACGTTGAAGCTCTTTGAGATATCCCAAAGCGTATCCCCATCCTTGACGCGATACATGATTTTCCCTCCCTCGTCGTTGGAAGGAGTCGGTTCCTGCTTCTCCAGGGATGCCATCTCGATGGGCGGTTTTTTTGAAGCCGACCTCGTCTTCAAGTGAGGGCGGTTCGCCGCTGTAACAGGAGGGGATTGGGGTTCGCGGGGGACCACCCGGAGTTTCGGGATGAACAAAAGGTCTCCCTGATGCAGCGGTTGTCCAAGGGGAATGTGATTAATTTCTCGAAGAAGCGAGACGGATGTTCCGAATCGCCTGGCGATCGTTCCCAAGGTATCGTTCCTTCGAATGCTGTAGCGTGTTCCAATAATCTTCTGTTCATCCGGGATTTGAGCGTAGGCGTCTAAAAAGGTCTGTTGCGTGCCGACCGGGAGCCGCAAAGGATATTGCTCCATGTAAGGAGGCGTCAGCTCCGTCCTCAATTCCGGATTCAGCTCCTTGAGATCTTCATAACTAATCCCGGCGGCTTGAGCCATGACGCGAAGATCGGCCGAGCCCGGTACCGATGCCGTGTCGTACTTTAGGGGTTCATGATAATCCAACGTAAACCCATACTTTTCAGGATTCTTGGCGATGATCGTCGCGGCCATAAATTTCGGAACATACCCTTTCGTCTCGCGACGAATATATCGGGTGGATCGTAGATCCCAGAAGTCGTCCGCTTTCGCTCTGACCAAGGCCCGTTCGATTTTTCTCTCACCGGCATTATAACCGGCCATGGCCAGGGGCCAGGATCCGAACCGATCATAAAGATCTTTGAAATATCGGGCAGCCGCATAGGTTGATTTGATCGGATCGCGTCGTTCATCGATCCAATTGTCGATCCGAAGACCGTACAGTCGACCGGTCCCTTTAATGAACTGCCAAGGTCCGACGGCCCGTGAACGGGAGTAGGCATACGGGTTGAAACCGCTTTCAATCAGGGCCACAAACACGAGATCTTCCGGCAGACCGTGTTCTTTGAAAACTTGGCGCATGAGCGGGATATATCGTCCGGAGCGCTCCAGCCACAACGTAAACTTGTCCCGGATTTCGGTTTGGAAATATTCGATATAATCCTCGACGCTTTCGTTGCGCACAATCGGGACGTCGTATGTGGCTTCCTCCACTTCGGGATCCGTCGCCGTTTCATTCAAGGATCCATCCGCCGAATCATTTGCGGGCTCGCCATAAGTGACATCTTGCGATTTTTCTTGTTTGGATGTTTCCTGAGAGGCGTCGGCCGGGGCGGTTTGGCCCGAAGCCGAGGGGATCTCCGGTTTGGAGTCTGGCACGTCAGGAGCCGTGGCCTCGGCGATAGAGGATTGGCCAATCGGAGCCGGTGAATGGTCGACGTCGGGTTGACTGTTATTCAGCACAGATTCAGGCGACGTATTGGATGGAGATTTCGGCGTGACGTTCGTCGCATGCGTTTTTATTTTTCCCGGAACTGGGGTTACAGACCCGGTTGACGGAAGGGCGGATGGCTTTTGTGATGAGAGAGGCCCCTGTTTCTCATTCTTGTAAACGGTACTGCAGGAAACGAGGATGAGCAGGCCAAGAAACCAGAGAGATTGTTTAGAGGGCTTTCGGATCATGTGCCGCCTTTCCGCTAAAGGCTGTGCGACATCCGTTAGGGAGCCGCAAATTAACCGGTGAACCTACAAAAATCGGTCTATCCTACATGCTCTTTCGTCCGATGTCAAGAATTTTGCTCATTTTATTTTCCAAATGGTTCACGGAACAGATATATAAGCTATATAATACCCGATTTCCATAGATTGTCAAACTGAAACAATGGGTTTATCTATTCTGATTCCAGGTATGATCGGAATATTTTATTCGGGTGAGCTGATGGGCTCGTTCCAGTTCAAGAGCGGTCAGACCGGCGGGTTTAAGCTGGACGCCGAGCGCTTTTTCAAATCCGCTTGCGATCCGATTTGAAACGGTTTTAGGATCAACAGGGTTCAGAAGGAGGCCATAAAGTCCGCCGATACGGTCTCGGCTCTCTTCGATAATGCGTTCCCGCTGGGTCTGATTCGGGAAACGGAAAAGTTTGTAAAAAACGACCGGATCGAAGTCGAACAGGAGAGAGCCTTGCTGAAGCATCCCGTCTTTCCATCGGCGTTGTGCACTGCCGATGATCTTCCGACCGTTGCAGATGATTTCATACCAGGAGGCGGACATAAAACAAACAGGGGAACGGCCTATCTCGCGGACGGGAGATCGGACGGATTCTGCCTGCAGACCCAATTGACGAAGTCCCTCAATCAAACCGCGGCTAATGGCTAAAAACGTTCCACGGATGGTGTTCGGCAGCTCCGGAACGTGAACTCCAGAGGCGACAGAATAGGTCAGATCGTTTCCGTGAAGCACAGCCCTTCCCCCGGTCATCCGCCGGATGACCGCTATCCTTTCCGTCTGACACACCGTTTCTTCGATATCGCGGCTGATCTTTTGAAAATAACCGATGGTTAATGCCGGACGCGTCCACCGATAGAGGCGAAGCGTGGGAGAAGAGAGCCCTTGTCGGCAGGACTCCGCGATCGCCTCATCGACCGCCATATTCCAAGCGGCCTCGCCCGGACCTTCTTCGATGAGTCGCCACTGGCTCATGGACTTCTTCTGGTCTCTCGTTTGGTCTCTCGTTGTCCCGACCGATCTTGAGCCAGGAGTGTTTTTACACAGTTGAGGATACGTTTTTGATGGGTGCCCCGCCAATAGATCCTCCGACAACTCGGGCATTGGAAAAACCGTTTTTGCGTACGATGCACATAGGGGGAAACCTGGGCGGCGGCTTCCTTTCGTCGAAAGGAGGTCAAGGGCTCATTGCACCGGAGACAGCGGGAAAGGACCTGTTTTCGGGGAGGCCGTCCAAGCTCACGAACCACCTGTTGGAGCTGGTTGGGCAAATGATCATCCTCAATAACGATAAAGCGGATTGAACCCCCCCACCGCCGCTGAACCAAACGCCGATCACGCGTCAGGATATCTCGACCCTCAATTTTTGCGCTGCGAACCAAGACTTGGTTTTCAATCGACCGATCGTACGCCACATCGAATCCGAGGACCCGGAGCCATTTAGCTAATTTCCCAAGCATGGCATCCGCAATAAGCCGATGCGTCCGTTCCATGATTCGTGGTTCCCGTGCCATCTGCCGTTTCCGGACGGTAGCATCTCGATGATGTTTCTGGGGCGCGATTATTGTATAATACAACCGGATCGACTTCAAGGGGCGTTCATGAAACTTTCAAAGAGAGTGGTCGTGCGATTTCTGACCGGTGTGGCGCTGGAGGGTGAACTTCTCCAGTTTGATCCGGTCACCAACCGCTTAAAGCTTCGGATCGACTCCGAAGTCCGCGACGTCGACTGTTCCGTTCTGAAAGCGATCTTTTTTCTCCGTCCGCCTGACACGAAGCCGCTTTCCGAATCGTTCTTGATGCCCGCCGGCAAAAAAGTTCGTGTGCGCTTTGCAGACGGCGAGGAAATTGACGGATACACGTACGGTCTTCGTCCGCTGGAGGATGGATTTTATCTTTTCCCAATCAATCGGAACGACCGTAACGAGCGGATTTATGTGATCAAGAAAAATGCCATTCAAATCCGGACGGAGGAGAAATAAACCGGTTTTGTATCGGGAAAGTCGATCCGAAAGCGGTTGCCTGCGACTTGACAAGGGGGTGTGGTTGTGTTAGCGTAACCCCAATTTTGCGAGCCCGAGAATCGGGCTTTTGGAACACACCGTAAGCTCCTGTACGGGCACAGAGCTTTTGTCCCCTGCAGGAGCATCAATTATTCTTTATCCTGAGGAGAAGGATGGGTATGCGAAAGCGTTATCTTTTGGCTCCCGGCCCCACGCCGGTTCCTCCCGAGATTCTTTTGGCCATGGCCCAACCCATTATGCATCACCGGGCGCCCGAATTCGCCGAACTCTTGGGTCAGGTGAGGGAGAATTTGAAATGGCTGTTCCAGACTCAACAGGACGTGATCACGCTGGTTTCAACCGGTACCGGCGGAATGGAAAGCGCGGTATCCAATTTCATGTCGCCGGGCGATAAGGCGCTGGTGATCAATGGCGGAAAGTTTGGAGAGCGATGGCTGAAGCTCTGTCAGGTCTACGGGGCCAAGGTGGAAGAGATCAAGGTCGAATGGGGATACGCGGTCGATCCACAGCAGGTGGCTCAGGTCTTGAAGAAAGATCCCGCCATTAAGGCGGTCTATGTTCAAGCCAGCGAATCTTCCACCGGCGTGGCGCATGATGTGAAGGCGCTGGGCCAAATCGTCAAGCCGCTTGCAGAAACGATCCTGGTCGTGGATGCGGTCAGCGCGATGGGGGCTTTTGATCTACAGACCGATTCATGGGGTCTGGATGTGGTGGTGACGGGTTCGCAGAAGGCCCTGATGTTGCCGCCGGGCCTCGCCTTTGTCAGTGTCAGTGAAAAGGCGTGGCGGTTGAGCGAGAAGGCGAAGAACACCAAATTCTATTTTAACCTGAAAAAGGAACGGGAGAGTCAGGCGAAAAACCAGACCGCATACACGGCCGCGGTGTCTCTGATGGTCGGACTGCATGAGGTGCTCAAACAACTCAAAGCGGAAGGTCTGGCGAATATCTTCGCACGCCATAAGCAGTTGGCCCATGCGATGCGGCAGGCCATGCTGGCGGCCGGTCTGACCCTGTTCCCCAAGCAGTCGCCCAGCGATGCCCTGACGGCCGTCAATGCGCCGGAGGGGGTGGACGGTCAGGCGGTCTATAAAATCTTGCGCGAGAAATACGGGATCACGGCGGCCGGTGGCCAGGATCATCTCAAAGGAAAAATCTTCCGGATCGCCCATATGGGTTATGCCGATCTCTTTGACGTGATTATTGCGGTTTCGGCCGTCGAGATGGTGATTAAAGGGTTAGGTTACCCCGTCAAGATGGGTGAAGGGATTCGGGCGGCCGAAGAGCTCTTGATGAAAAAGTAAAGGCTCAAATCAACTCAAGGGGAGAATAAGTTGAAAGTATTGGTCAGCGATTCCCTTTCAGAAAAGGGCGTTGATATTATGAAGCGGTCAGGATTAGACGTGGACGTGAAGACCAGACTCGGTCCGGACGAACTCCTAAAGGTGATTCCGGATTACGACGGATTGGTGGTTCGCAGCGCCACCAAGGTAACCAAAAAGCTGATTGAGGCCGCGAAGCGTCTCAAGGTCGTCGGCCGCGCCGGTTCCGGCCTCGACAATGTCGATCTGCTGGCGGCCACGAAACGCGGCATCGTCGTCATGAACACTCCCGGCGGCAACACCGTGACGACGGCCGAACATACCGTGGCCTTGATTTTTTCATTGGCTCGGATGATCCCGCAGGCC
Source organism: Nitrospirota bacterium (assembly GCA_016194285.1). Taxonomy (GTDB): domain Bacteria; phylum Nitrospirota; class Nitrospiria; order JACQBZ01; family JACQBZ01; genus JACQBZ01. Next base: position 24,961 of record JACQBZ010000047.1, read on the forward strand.
ACGGCCTCCATCAAGGCCGGAAAGTGGGAAAAAAATAAATTCATGGGCATGGAGTTATACAACAAGACCCTCGGCATTATCGGCATCGGCCAGATCGGATCCTACGTGACCAAGTTGGCCCAGGGCGCCCAGATGCAGGTGATCGCATATGATCCTTACCTCTCGGAAGAAAACGCCAAGAAAATGGGCGTGGAACTGGTCGATCTGAACGAGCTGTACCGTCGATCCGATATTATCTCGGTGCACGTTCCTTTGACGGCCGAGACCAAGTCGCTGATCAATGCCGAGGCCATCGGAAAAATGAAGGACGGGGTTCGGATCATCAATTGCGCGCGCGGCGGTATCGTGAACGAGAAAGATCTGCATGAGGCGTTGGTGAAAGGAAAGGTGGCCGGCACGGCGATAGATGTGTTCGAGCAGGAGCCGGTCGATCCAAAGAATCCCCTCTTAGCACTCGACAATGTCATCTGCACGCCGCATATCGGTGCGGCGACAACCGAGGCGCAGGAGAACGTCGCCCTGGCGATCGCGGAGCAGATCGCGGATTATCTGATCCGCGGTGTGGTCCGAGGGGCGGTCAATATTCCTTCCGTCCCGGTCGATCTCCTTCCAAAAATCCAGCCCTATCTGACCCTGGCCGAGAAACTGGGCGCGTTTCTGGCCCAGAGCCATGAGGGAGGTCTAGTGCAACTGACCATTGAGTATCGCGGCGAGGTGGCCGCACTGACCACCGCTCCCATTACGGTGGCGGCTCTTAAAGGTTTGCTTACGCCGATCTTGGAAGAGCCCGTCAATTATGTGAACGCTCCCATCGTGGCCAGGGAACGGGGCATCGAGATTAAAGAGATCAAGAGCGCTGAGGCCGGAGAGTTCACCAGTCTGGTCGTGCTAACGGTCAAGGCTGGTTCAAAGCAAGCGACCGTGTCCGGCACGCTTTATAATCGGAAAGATCCCAGGATTGTGGAGATCGACGGTCTGTCCCTGGAGGTTGTGCCGGAGGGCCATATGCTGTTGATGATCAACGATGACCAGCCCGGGGTTATTGGAAACATCGGGCATTTGTTAGGGGACAACCGAATCAATATCTCACGGATGCAATTGGGGCGTGAGCGTTCCGGAGGAAAGGCCATTTCTGTCGTCGGCATTGATTCACCCGTGAGTCCCGAGTTGCTTGGAAAGCTCAAGAAACTTCCTCATGTGCTGTCCGCCAAACTGATTGAACTGTAACCGGTTGACCGAGGTCAATTCCATTCCGGTTTAAGTCATGACCAAATTTCGAAACAGCGGTCGCCCGATGTTGCCGAAGGGCATGGCGACCTTTCTTCCCGAAGCCGCAGTTCACAAACGGCATATCGAAGAGACGGTTTTGTCCGTTTTTCTGTCCTGGGGCTATCGAGAGGTTATTCCACCCATCTTTGAGTATCTGGACGTTATCACCGTCGGTATGGGCGAGGACTTGATCGAAAAGGGGTATAAATTTGTCGATCGGGGAAACGGCCGCATGATGCTTCTCCGTCCGGATGTTACACCCCAAATCGCAAGGATCGCGGCCATGTTGATGGCCGATGTTCCCAAACCGCTCCGACTGTGCTATCGCGCCAACGTGTTTCGGCACGAAGAAGAGCATGCCGGTCGGGCGCGTGAGCTTTTTCAGATCGGGGGAGAGCTGATCGGGTTGGGAGGTCCGGAAGCGGACGCGGAAGTGATCGCCGTCGCCATCGAGGCGTTGCAGAAAATCGGGCTGAAGGAGTTTAAGATTGCGATGGGTCAGGTGGAGTTCTTCCGCGGCTTGATGAACGGCATCGGTCTGTCCGCGGATCTGCAGAAACAGATTCATGCGGCCGTGATCCGCAAAGATCGGTCCAGACTGACCCAAATTTTAAATCGGGCGAACATGCCGGAAAATAAATCCCGTCAGATTACGGCCGTCCTTTCTTTGTTCGGACAGGAAGAGGTGATCGAACAAGCCTGGAGTCTGAACACATTTTCGGCTTGCCGTTCGGCATTGACCCGCTTGCGGGAGGTGTTCCGCATCCTTCTATCCTCCGGATGGAAGGACCATCTCTTGATCGATCTGTCTGAAGTGCGTGGGTTTGACTATTACACGGGTATTATTTTTGAGGTGTTTGCCAAGGACCTGGGAGTGCCCTTGGGACGTGGAGGACGCTACGATTCCCTGATTGGGAAATTCGGTGCTCCCTGTCCCTCAACGGGTTTTGCATTTGATGCGGAGCAGCTCCAGTGGGCCTGGCAGAAGTCCGTCGGGGTGGTCCCGGAGAACGCGGTGGATATCCTTGTCCACGACACACAGCGAGACATGATCCGTCTCTTTCGGTTGACGCGAACCCTTCGGGGAAAAGGGTATCGAGTGATTCAGCATGTTGAAAAAATGAATGCCGACGAGGCCATGTCTCGAGCCAAGATGGCCGGCGCAAAACAACTTTTTTTCCTGCTCAATGGCGAAAAGGCCGTCTTGATCGATTGCCGTACCGGGAAACAACAGAGCGGGAAGATCCCGGTCCTTCTCTCAAAATTAACATAGGTCCACCGGTTGAGAAAAACATGTCCGTGATCGATTTCCCGTCTCGTAAAAGTCCTGAGGCCGAAACGCTGGGCAAACTTCCTCCTCAGAATATTGAGGCCGAGCAGGCGGTATTGGGCGCGATTCTCATCGATAATGCGTCACTCAATAAAGCGCTCGAGATTATCCATCCGGATTATTTCTATCGCGAGGCGCACCGACGGATTTTCTCGGCCGTCCTTGATCTCAACGAGCGGAACGAAGTCGTTGACCTGATCACCCTGACGGATCATCTGCGGAAAAAAAATGAATTGGAGATGGTGGGAGGGGCCACCTATCTCTCGTTCCTTGTCAACAGCATTCCAACCGCGGCCAATATCCGACAACATTCTCGGATCATCCATGAGAAGGCGATTCTGAGAAATTTAATAACGGTTGCGACGGACATCGTTGGACAAGGCTACGAGGATCAAAGCCGAGTTGAAGAACTCTTGGATTTTGCCGAGCGGAGCATCTTTGGAATCTCGGAGAGAAAGTTGAAGCCCTCCTTCGTGGCCGTGAAGGAAATCATCAAAGATAGTTTTGAAACCATCGAACGGCTGTACGAAAAAAAAGAACGCGTGACAGGAGTGGCCACGGGCTATCGGGATCTGGACGAAATGACATCCGGTTTGCAGCCTTCCGATCTCATCGTGATCGCAGGCCGGCCTTCCATGGGAAAAACCGCTTTGGCGCTGGGCGTTGCTCAGCATCTGGGGATCGAAAAGCGCGGCACCGCGGCGATCTTCAGCCTGGAAATGTCGAAGGAGCAATTGGTGATGCGGATGCTCTGTTCGGAGGCGCGTGTGGACGCCCATAAACTGCGATCCGGTTATCTGGGTCGTGCCGACTGGCCCAAGTTGACCACGGCGGCCGGGAGGATCGCCGAGGCGCGGATCTTTATTGATGACACGCCGGCGATCTCCGTCCTGGAGATGCGAGCCAAGGCCAGGCGCCTGAAAGCCGAACACGGGCTGGATCTCGTCATCGTGGATTACCTTCAACTCATGCGAGGACGCGGCGAAGCCGATAATCGCGAACAGGAAATCTCTGAGATCTCTCGATCGCTCAAGGCCTTGGCCAAAGAACTTCAACTGCCGGTCGTGGCCATGTCCCAGTTGTCGCGTGCCGTTGAGAACCGTTCCGATAAACGGCCGATCCTGGCCGATTTGAGGGAATCCGGGGCCATTGAGCAGGATGCGGATATCGTCATCTTCATTTATCGTGATGAGGTCTATCACACAACGGATGAGAATAAAGGCATTGCGGATATTATCGTCGGTAAACAACGAAATGGACCGATTGGCAACATCAAGCTGGCCTTTCTCGATCGGTACACACGGTTCGAGAACCTTGAGAAAGTCCATGAAGAGGTGGAAGAGTTCTGACCCTTTTTATGGCTTTGTTCGATCCTCTTTATTAAGGAAGTAAGCGATGTTTGGTTTGGGACTTCCAGAGATTGTTGTTATTCTTATCATTGTGCTTGCTGTTTTCGGATTGGGAAAACTGCCCGAGATCGGTTCGGGTCTAGGAAAGGCCGTCCGCGGATTTAAGAAAGCCCTGTCGGAGCCGACCGAAATCGACGTTACTCCTAAAAAGGACCCTTCAGACGACAAGAAATCTTAAGCCTTCCCATTAGTTTCCAATTTATCGATTCGTTGTCCAGTTTCCTTGACTTCTAAAAACTCTCGTGTTTTAATTAAGCAAGTAGGTATTTCATTGCTCCACTACAGACTGGAGAACAGGGACTCCGGGGTCGGGTTGTATGATGAAATCTCTTATAAAACAATCGGTTGTTTTTTTTCTGACATTGGGATTGCTGTCCTGCACCGCGATATTGACAAAAAACCCGGATAGGGTCGGTCATGGTTCGGGTGTGATGGATACCAAGACGAGCCGAGAAAAAGATCCACGCGCCTATTACCATTTTCTTCGGGCTTACTCAGCCGAGATGGATAATGATGAAGAACTCGCGCTCAAAGAATATTTGTCTGCCCTCCGTTATGACAATCAATCCGCTTTGCTTTTAACATCGACAGCATCCCTGTTGATGAGACGGGGGGATATTGCGGGAGCCACGACCTATATTCAGTCCGCGCTTCGGGTGGAGCCGGATAATATTACGACCTTGATGTTTTTGGCGGGCTTATATTCCAGTCGGGGACAATATCGACAGGCCATCCAGATTTATGACCGTGTCATCAAACTGGATCCGACTCAGACGGAGGCGTATTTGACGGAAGGAAGCTTGTACGCGAACCAAGAGCAATTTGACAGGGCCATATCCGTCATAAAAAAAGGAATCGAGACCGATCCATCTTCACCCCTTGGTTATTACTATTTAGGAAGAGTCGTCAGCGATCAGAAGAAGTATCCTGAAGCCGCTCAGGCATTCGAAAAAGCGATTTCCCTGGCCCCAACATTTGAATCCGCTTATCTGGGATTGGCATCGGCCTATGAGGCTCAAGGTAAGTTTGACCAGGCCCGACAGGTTTATCGCCGGGTCTTGGAGGAGGTCAACCCGCATAGCCGAGAGGTGCGATACCACCTTGTACAGTTGGATATTCAGGAAAAAGCATATGATTCGGCATTAGCCATGGTCGACGAAATCTTGGTAGATGATCCGGATGATCTTGAGGCCCGTCTGCGAAAGGGGTTAATTTACTCCGAGAAAAAGGAGTACAAAAAGGCGATCGATGAACTGAAAGCGGTTGCCGTGGCCCGACCCGATGAATTAAAAATCCGTGATTATTTAGCTTATCTATACGAAGAAACCAAGGACTATAAAACAGCCGCTCAGGAATATCGTGCCATCTTGGAAATAGATCCGAACTATGTTGATGCCCATCTCCATTTAGGCAACCTTCTGAATCGTATGAATAACACGACCGAATCCATTGAACACCTGACCCGGGCGATTTCCATTGATCCAAAGCGTACGCAATCGTATCTCTTTCTGGGGTTGACCTATTATCAGGAGGGAAATTACGAAAAAGCCGTGGCGGTGTTCAAACAGGGAATCGCACAAGATCCGAAGGATCCGGAGCTCTACTTCAATATCGGCGCCGTGTTCGACAAAATGAACCGTTTTAACGATCTTGTTGCCGCCATGGAAGAAGCGATCCGCCTGGATCCCAAACATGCCAATGCGTTAAACTACCTCGGTTACACTTACGCGGATCGAGGAATAAAGCTGGAAGAGGCCCTTGATCTTATCCATCGTGCGTTGACGGTTAAGCCGGATGACGGTTATTATGTCGACAGCTTGGGATGGACGTATTATAAAATGGGGAAAACCGATGAAGCCCTGGCCCAGTTGAATCGCGCCGTTGTATTGGTGCCGGACGATGCGGTTATTCAAGAACATCTGGG
>JACQBZ010000052.1 GCA_016194285.1 Nitrospirota bacterium
CCGTGCTGGATCAGTCCCACCACGCCGTTTCCAATCACCCACACCACGCTGAGGATGAAAAAGTAAGTTGGTAACGAAAAGTAATATCCCGCCTCCCGGACTCCCCTCAGGTTTCCAAGAGTAATCAGCAACACGAAAACCAACGCCAGCACCACGCGATGCTCATAAAGGGTTGGGAAGGCCGAGACGATCGCCGCGACCCCCGCCGCCACGCTCACCGCCACGGTCAAGACGTAATCGACCACCAGGGCCGCCGCCGCGATCAGCGCGGGATGAAGCCCCAGGTTCTCCCGCGCGACGTTATAGGCCCCCCCGCCGGCGGGATAGGCATGAACGGTCTGATAATACGAGGTGAGAACGATCAGGAGAAGCATCACGATCACGATCGTGATGGGGGCTCCGAAGGTCAGGGCGGCCGCTCCCACTCCGAAAAGGACCAGCAACATTTCCTCGGTCGCGTATGCGACCGAGGAAATAGCATCCGACGCAAAAGCCCCCAGGCCCACGAGGACCGATACCCGCTCCTCATTGGCTTGGATGCTTCGGAGCGGGTGGCCGACCAGGAACCGCTTGAAGCGGGCCAGCGGGCTTTCGCGAGAAGGCGGATACGGCGTTCTTGGATCGAATGAAAAAGGCATTCGGCTCATCGGCCTGCACCCTTCCCGCTCCGTCGGCTTGTAAAACCCCACCTTCCAAATTTCCGAAACCAATCAAACATGCTCATCATATTTTACCCCCAGCCAGAGGAGACTTCCCAAAAACGCCACGCCCGCGGCGACGGTCAGGGCCACCGGCCATCCCCACGCCTCACCGATCAGCGGGGTCAGCGTCGGCGAAACGGTTCCTCCCAAGTTGGCCCCCATGTTCATCAATCCGGACAAGGCCCCGGAATGTTTGTGGGAAAGATCGATCGTGCTGGCCCAATACGCGCCCACCGTTGAATAAAGGATTCCGGCGCCAAGCGAAAGAAGTACGATCGCGGTGTAAGGATCCCGGGCCATGGCCCCGCTGAAAATCAACAATCCGGTCAATAGCATCCCGGCTCCGCCGACGCCGTTTCTCCCTTCACGACGGCCGTATTTTTTTGTCAACGCGTCGCTCAGCCATCCTCCCAGGGGGCAGAAGAGGGCCATGGCGATGAAAGGGCCGCTGGCCCAAAACGACCCTTGCAGAACGGTGAAATGACGCACATTCACCAAATAAAGAAAAAACCAGGAAAGATAAATATAGGCTATATAGCCCAGCATCATATAGCTTAGCGTGAGAAACCAGACCGATCGATTTTTTAACATGTCGGCCATGGCTTGCTTGGATGACAGGAGGGATGGAGATTCTCCGGGTGTCCGGGTGATCCAGGCTAACTCCCGTTGATTGACCCCGGGATGCTCACGAGGATCATCCCGGGAAAACAAATACCATGCTGCGGCAACGAATACCCCCAGGGACCCGGTCACGTAAAAAGCCGTCTTCCATCCGTACTGGATCATCAGTCCGGCGACCAGCGGCGGCGTCACGGCCGAACCCAGCCCGATCCCGCCGATTGAAACCCCCATGCCCAACCCCCGTTCGGATGGCGCCAACCAGTTCGCAACGGTTCGATTAAAATTCGGGAGAGCCGCCGCTTCACCCACCCCGATGAGAAACCGGACCAGGATCAGTGAACCCAAAACGCCGAGCAGTGCGCTGAAAAACAGATGATCCGCCTCGGCCGTCAGTACGGTGAAAAGGGACCACCAGAGCACGGCAAGGGTTAAGACGCGCCTGGACCCCCATCGGTCTCCCAGCCAGCCTCCCGGAATTTGGAAAAGGGCGTATCCCAAAACAAAGGACGAAAAAACGGTCCCCATCTGGACGGCGGACAGACCGAACACCGGCATCAGCTCTTTTCCCGCAACAGAAATGTTCACACGGTCGATATAGGTTACCACGCTGATCAGAAAGAGCAGCCCAACAATTTGCCAGCGGACGCGGCTTGGCTTATGTTCTGTCATAGGGTTGAATCGCCATCTCACTCAAAGGATCGCCGGCCATTGACAATGCGGGTGTCCCGTGGGTGATTTGTATACCCGGCCGTTCATTTAGGGATGAACTTGAGACAAGTCACGCGGCCTTATTCTATCCAACAAATCCAACTCTGTCAAAGAATTTAAGAGGAAAACGACGGTGGCTGAAGATGCGGCTTGGCGGTTCCGTAGGGATTGGGGATCTGGAAGGAAGGCGGTCGTCCGCACCCGGTCGTCGGCCTGCAAGCCGCGGCGTACCGAGTGGCTTGGATCTTACGGTGAATAGGTGATATCCACCCGTCTCTTGTCCAATTTCTTGGCTGGTTTTGTAGCGACGGCCGCGCCCAAGCGGGAAAACTTTCGGTATGCCCAAAAATAGAAGCATATCCACTCAAGCGACAGGCGGTATCGCACTCGGTCATAACGGCTCATGGCCAACTCCATCTCGACGAAACCCTCACGATCTCATAAAGTGGATCGTCCGTTTTCGACGATCTAATGCAAATTTACACCCCAAACATGCGAGTGTCAATAACACTTTAGGGGGGTTTTGAACCGAACCGCTTCCGCCGATGGAAAAACAACACTTAAGTGGTGTTCGACTTCTTCTTACGCCAAAGAAACCAGACCGCCGAGACAAAGGAAGCGCCCCCGCCATCGGCCAACACATCGAAAACATCCGAGTCCCGATGCGGAACAAAGGCCTGGTGAAACTCGTCCGAGGCTCCGTAAGCCACCGCGATCAACACCGCCCAGACCGCGACGGCCGGCGTCACGGCCCGGGGAAATGTCCCTCGGAGGGCCCGCAACAATAGAAAACAGAACAGGCCGTATTCCGTTCCGTGCGCGACCTTATCCCATTGGGGAAACGGGCCCTCGCCGATAAAGTCCAGGGGCTGGGAGGAGAGGTAGAAAATCATCCCTGCGTAGAATAGGACGGGCACCCAGAGAACCAAGACGGCTTTTAAGTCCAACCGATGAATAGACCATCCCCCCTGGCGGACCCGACTTTCCGGGTCCGGTTACGGTTCAGGAACGCATTTCATTGGAAAGTTTGATCGCTTCCGTCAACGGCCGTAAAGGGCCGTGAACTTGGCTTTGGCCAACGCATTCTGATTCAAATAGTAACCCACCATCGCCCCGCTCGCTTCGGGTTTGAGGGGCAACTGATCCACTTTCAGCGCATACACGGTAAAGATATAACGATGCGGCTTATCACCCGCCGGTGGACAGGGACCGCCGTAACCCGGCTGGCCAAAATCGGTCATGCTTTGAATGCTGCCTTGGGGCGCCAACCCGCTGTCCGGCTTTCCGGCGTTGGCGGGGAGCTTGTTGACCGAGGGAGGGATGTTGAAGACGACCCAGTCCACCAGCCGCTTCCCGTCGGGGCATCGGGATCATAGACGGTCACCGCAAAGCTTTTTGTATCCTTGGGCGCATTCTGCCATTGGAGTTCCGGAGAAACATTGCCTCCGGTGCAACCGAAACCGTTGAAGACCTGTTCGTTCCCGATCTTCGCTCTGTCTTTCACTACCGGACTGCTTAAATGAAAACCCGCGGCGAAGCATGGAACGGCGATGAGGACAAAAACCAAGGACAACCCGATTCGAGACATTTTTTTCTCCTTTCGTTGAAAGAAATGGTACCGTTGATTTTCCTTATTTTGTCCGTATGCTCTCCATTTTGCAACGCAAAAACCGATACCCCCACAGCTCTCATTCCTTCGCCCCGGCCTGCTTGAGCAGGTTCACGATGACCGCGTGGTCTTTTCGCGTCGCATGCATGAGGGCGGTCATGCCGGTGTTGTCCTTCACATGAACGTCCGCGCCATGGGCCAGAAGGATTTTCACGGTTTCCGTCTGACCCTGATCGGAGGCCAGGATCAAGGCGGTTGCCCCTTGATTGTTTTTCGCCTGGACGTTTGCGCCGGCGGCCAGAAAGACTTTCACGACGTCGGAGTGGCCCTTCAGCGCGGCCACCATCACGGCCGTCGTGCCGTTACCGGCTTTTTCATTCGGGTCGGCACCCCGGGCCAGCAAGACTTTCACGGTATCGGGGTAGCCGTTCTGGACGGTATACATCAAGGCCGTCGCACCTTGTTTGTTTTTCGCGTGGACGTCCGCGCCGGCCGCCAGCAAGATTTTCGCGACGTCGGCGTGGCCGTTAAGGGCCGCATACATCAAGGCGGTTGTACCGAATGTGTCTGTCGTGTCCACGCCGGCCTTCCGGTCCAACAAAACGCGAACGGTGTCGGCGTGCCCGTTCTCGGCCGCCCACATTAAGGCGGTTGTGCCGTTTTCGTCTTTGGCCTGGATGTCGGCTCCCTTGTCCAGAAGGGTTTTCACGGTATCGGTCTCACCCGCTTCCGCCGCCAGGATCAAGGGGGTTGCACCCACCATTTCTGCGGCTCCGTGTTCGTCACTATGGGCGGCCGACGAAACCAGCAGGACGATGAACACGGCGACTATGAGTAAGCGTGCGATCACTGTTTTCTTCATGATGAACAAAAGGTGACGAAGATTCGTTTGCTCCATTCTATCTAACAGAATCCGACTCTGTCAAAGAATTATACCGGGAGACCGGATGATCTGGGGTTGGTTAAAAAAAAGGGATTCACTGCGTCGCCTTGGCCTGGAGTTTTTCCATGGCGATCTCCCGCATGCGGAATTTCTGAATCTTACCGGTGACGGTCATCGGGAACTCCTCCACAAACCAGATGTAATGCGGGATTTTATAGTGGGCGATCTTGCCCTTGCAGAACTCCCTGATTTCATCTTCGGTGGCGGTTTCACCCGAATGGAGCTGAATCCAGGCCGCCACTTGTTCGCCATAATATTCATCCGGGATCCCGAACACGGCCACTTCCGATACTTTTGGATGCGTGAATAGGTAGTCCTCGATCTCCCGTGGAAAGATTTTCTCTCCGCCGCGGATGATCATTTCCTTCAGCCTACCGGTAATCCGCATATAACCGTCCGCATCCATCGTCCCGAGGTCGCCGGAATGAAGCCAGCCCTGCCCGTCAATGGCCTTGTTGGTGGCTTCCTCATCCCCATAATAACCCACCATGACATGGTAGCCGCGAAAACAAATTTCACCGACATGACCCCGTGGCACCGTTTGTCCCGTGGCCAGATCAACGACTTTGACCTCCTGGTGCGGCAAGTTCTTACCCACGGTCTCCGTGCGGCGTTCCAGCGAATCATCCCGTGTCGTGAGATGGGTGATCGGGGATGACTCGGTCTCTCCATATCCGATCAAGATCTCTCGGCAATGCATGTCTTCCATCACCCGCTTCATGAGCGCCGGCGGGCAAGGTGCGCCGGCCATGATGCCCGTTCGAAGTGTCGACAGATTAAATTCCCGGAATTGAGGATGTTCCAGTTCGGCGATGAACATGGTGGGAACGCCATGCAGGGCGGTGCCCCTTTCCCGCTCCACGGCCTGCAGGACCGGTCGCGCATCGAAATACTCGCAAGGGATGATGATGCATGCCCCTACTGACAAGCACATCAGGTTGGCCACCACCATGCCAAAACAATGATAAAACGGCACGGGCACGGCCAGGCGGTCCGTTTCCTTGAAATGCATGGCCTGGGCGGCGAAGTAGGCATTATTAAGAATGTTGTGATGCGTGAGAACGACCGCTTTGGGAAAACCGGTCGTGCCCGATGTATACTGGATATTAATGGGATCATCCCGATCCAGTAAGGCCGTTATCTCCCGGAGTTTGTCTTCCGTGACCGGATCGCCGGCCGTCAGCACCTCCTGCCAGGTGAGAAACCCGGTCTGCGGGCGATCCGTTCGATCCGGCGCCGCCGGGTCGTACACAATAACATGACGCAGGGCGGGAAACGCCTTGCTTTTCCATTGACCGGGCGCCCCGTCTTTCAGTTCCGGGATGAGTTCAACGAGCATCGAGATATAGTCACTGGTGCGAAAACTTGGAATCACAAACAGACACTGCACCTCCGAGCGTTGCAGTGCGTACGCAACTTCCCGGGAACGATAGGCCGGATTAATATTGACCAGGACGGCGCCGATGCGTGCGGTCGCCATCTGCAACAACAGCCACTCGATATTATCGGTAGACCAAACCGCAATGCGATCCCCTTTATTAAAACCCATACCCACAAGCCCGCGCGCCAGGAGATCGATCGCCCGTGCCAGTTGTGCATAGCTCAAGCGACGGTTCTGGTGGACCGAGACCACGGCCTCATGATCCGGAAACCGTTCCACCACATCGGCAAAGTGCGCCGGTATCGTCGCACCGAGCAGGGGCTCGAGACCGCCGCGATGGAAATAGCTGGTTGGGGTGTCGGTCATCTTCAAACCTTGTCATTCCTCAATTATGGTGAGTTTGTCGAGCCTTTTCTTTGCGTCATCAAGATCTTCACGAAAGGCGGGTTGGTCCTGGGCCAGTTTGATGAACACTTCCAGCTCTTTTGCCGCTCCCGACGTATTTCCCTGATTGATGAGTAAAAGCCCAAGATCATAGTGGGTCCTCACAAGTTTCGGGTTCAGGTGAAGGGCGGTGCGGTATTCCGTGATCGCCCCCTCAAAGTCCTCTTTACTTGCCAGCGCTGTCCCGAGGTTTTTGTGAGCACTGGCATCGTTCGGGTTCAGGCGGAGGGTGATTCGGTATTCCGTGATCGCCCGATTAAGGTCCCCTGCACGGGCAAACGCAACCCCGAGATTATAGTGGGCGAGTGAATCGTTCGGGTTCAGGCGAAGGGCGGCGCGGTATTCCACAATCGCCCCGTCAAGATCCCCTTTACGGGCCAGCGCCGTCCCGAGATTAAAGTGGGCTTCCACAAGGTTCGGGTTTAATCGGATGGCGGCGCGGTATTCCGCGATCGCCCCATCAAGATCCCCTTTACGGGCAAGCGCAACTCCGAGATTATGGTGGGCGTTTGGATCGTCCGAGTTCAAGCGGACGGCGGCGCGGTATTCCGCGATCGCCCCATCAAGATCCCCTTTACGGGCAAGCGCAGTCCCCAGATTATAGTGGGCGAGTGCATCGTTCGGGTTTAGACGAAGGGCGGTGTGGTACTCCTCAACCGCCCCATCAGGATCTCCCTTGTGCTCGAGCGCGTCCCCGAGATTATAGTGGACTGCTTCAAGGTTCGGGTTCAGACCGAGGGCGGTTCGGTATTCCGTGATCGCCCCGTCATGATCCCCCTTGCGCTCAAACGCATTCCCGAGATCAACGTGGACATTGGCATCCTTCGGGTTCAGGCGAAGAGCGGTGCGGTATTCCGTGATTGCCCCATCAAGATCCCCTTTGTGCTCGAGCGCGGTCCCGAGATTAACGTGGACATTGGCATC
>JACQBZ010000048.1 GCA_016194285.1 Nitrospirota bacterium
AAGAGGCGGTGCTCGTCTCGGCCGACCGGGACGGCGCCTTTCCCGAAAATTTCTACTGCACCACGAACCTTCAGACCTTCGTCCGATACCAGGGACAATGGCTGGAGGTGGCCCGGCCCGAGATGGACTGCGGGATTTTGGTCGATACGGGCCGACGGGAAGCGGTCACGATCCCGATGCATCGCGTCAAAAAGGGGGACCGGATCGTGGTCGGTCATCAAGGGGTAAAGGTCATTCCGCTGGAACGTTCGGCGGAACGAAACGTGTTCGAGTTCATGGCCAGCAGCGTCTCGGCCGAGAAACCCAAGGGCGTCGTGATCAGGGAAGTCGCGGCCCAGATTCGGGCGGCGAAGAAGGCCGGAGACAAGGTGATGGTCGTCGCCGGCCCGGCCGTCGTGCATACCGGTGCCGGAATGCATCTGGAACGGCTGATCGAGGCCGGCTGGGTCGATATCCTGTTTGCCGGCAATGCCCTGGCGGTTCATGACATCGAACAGGCGCTCTACGGAACATCGTTGGGCGTCTATTTGGAAAAGGGCGTCCCGGCGAAGGAGGGCCACGAACACCACCTGCGCGCGATCAATACGATTCGCCGGGTGGGAAGTATCCGGAAAGCCGTGGAACAGGGGATCTTAAAGTCCGGCATCATGGCCGCCTGCGTGCGGAAAAAAATCGAGGTGGTCCTGGCCGGATCGATCCGAGACGACGGGCCGCTGCCGGAGGTGGTGACCGATATGGTCTCCGCTCAGGATACGCTTCGGCGCGTTCTGCCCGGCGTGTCGGTCTGCGTGATGATCGCCACGATGCTGCACTCGATCGCGGCCGGAAACCTTCTCCCGGCGTCGGTGAAGTTGGTTTGCGTGGACATCAACCCGGCCGTGGTGACGAAACTGACGGACCGGGGAAGTTTCCAGGCGGTGGGGCTTGTGACGGATGTTGAACCGTTTCTGCGAGAACTGTGGAAAAATTTCACGGAGTGAACGGACCGGTCATGCCGTCCTTTTTAATGTGTCCACCGGACTTCTACCAGATCGAGTACGAGATCAATCCGTGGATGAACCGACGCCGTCCGGCCGAGACCGCCGCGGCCATGCGGCAGTGGCTTGCACTCCACGATCTCCTGACAACGAAGCTGGGGGCGACCGTCGAGCTTTTGAGCCCGGTGAAGGGACTACCCGATCTGGTCTTCACGGCCAATGCGGGACTGGTGGCGGGCGAGAAATTCATCCGAAGCCATTTCCGTTTTCCACAGCGCCAACGCGAGGTGCCGCAGTTTGAGGCCTGGTTTAAAAAACGGGCTTACCGGATTTTCGCCGTTCCGGAGGAGGCCTTTTTTGAAGGCGAGGGGGATGCGCTTCCGTTGGGAAAAAGGTTCTTTGCCGGGTACCGGATGCGTTCCGATATCCAGTCCCATTGGAAGGTCGCGGAGATCCTGGGATGCGAGGTGTTGTCGTTGGAACTGGTGGATCCTCGGTTCTATCACCTGGATACCTGCTTCTGTCCGTTGACCGACCGGGCCGCCCTCTATTTTCCTCCGGCCTTTGACGACTACGGCCGGAAGGTCATCGCGGCATCTATTCCGGAAGCGATCCCCGTTGTCCCGGAAGAAGCGCTCCGGTTTGCCTGCAACGCGATCGTCATCGGGAACGAGGTGGTGCTGCATGCCGGTTGTGAAGCGACCAACCGCGAGTTGCGCCGTCGCGGCTTGAAGGTGCACGAGCTGGACCTGTCCGAATTCCACCGGGCGGGCGGGAGCGCCAAGTGTTTGGTCCTCCGACTTTCGTAGTGAGGTCGCCGGGATGAAGATGACCATCCAAAAAGCGATTCTGGAACTGGCGGAGGGGGATATTACGCTGCAGGACACCGAGGCCATCGTGAACGCGGCCAACACGACGCTCCTCGGCGGGGGTGGCGTGGATGGCGCGATTCATCGCGCGGGCGGACCGCAGATTCTGGAGGAATGCAAATGGATCGGCGGCTGTCCCACCGGTGAAGCCCGCATCACGACCGGCGGCCGGCTCAAGGCCCGTTACGTCATCCATACCGTGGGACCGGTCTACCGAGACGGCCGTCACGGCGAACCGGAACTGCTCGCCTCCGCGTACCGTTCCAGCCTCAACCTCGCATCCCAACACAAGATCAAATCCGTGGCCTTCCCGTCGATCAGCACGGGAGCCTACGGCTATCCGATGGAGGCCGCCGCCCAGATCGCCCTGACCACGGTGCGGAATTATCTCGAGGGTCATCTGGGAATCCGGCTGGTTCGGTTTGTCCTTTTCGGTACGATGGCCTATGAGGTGTATGAACGTGTGTTAAGAGCGATGAGAGAAGAAGGTCGATAATTCCAGCCTATCTTCGATGATCCGCGGATCGGGGGATCGCTTGATCCCGGTTCACCACCCATGTCCCGCTTTTTTCCAACACCCGCAAAAGCTGCACGGCATTGTGAACCTTGAGCTTGGAGTAAATATGGGTCCGGTGGGTTTCAACCGTTTTAATACTGATCGAAAGGCGCTGGGCGATCTGTCGATTGTTGGCGCCCTGTGCGATCAGGCGGGTGATCTCATGTTCCCGCTTTGTCAGCAGATCCCTTATGGGGGCCGGGTCGGAGCTCTTTTGTCCCGCAGTCGGGTCCGATATTTCCGGGCCGGCGGTCAACTCAAAGATACGAGGGTTCTTAAGACGGCTTAGGGGGGATGGCAGATAGATCCCGTGCAACGTGATCGCTCCCCATTCCCGTTTCCAAAGCACGCGGCCGTGGAGATGTTCGATCACGACCGGCTCCTGTGGATAGCTCATCTCGATTTCAATAACCACTTCCGAACCCAGCGGCAAAGAGGTGCTGGAATAGAAGCAGAGGCCTTGACGGCTGATGTTCGCCGTGTAGATGACCCCGCTTTCGGCCGATAAAAGCGTCGCGGCTTTTCCCCGGCTGGTAAAAGGAATGCGGACAACGGCCCTTCTTTCCATATTATCTCCGCTTCGGCAGCCCTTCCAACCGAATCACTTCCGGATATACGGGAGGAGCCGGCCCGATGGCGTTACGGCCTTCCTGAACGGTCGGGTGTGCTTTTATCGGTGAGGGTCATAATTATTTTAAAGGTTAACCGACTTTCTCAAATTGTCAAGCCGGGTTCATAAGTCCATCCGAAGGGTTCCGAGGGCCCCCGACAGATTTTTTACTTGAATTCTTTTCTAGGGTTTGTTATATTGACTACCGTGCCGTTTAGAGTTTTGCAAGGGCTGAACACGTTGCCCCTGCGTTGTTGGTGAGGGGTGAGAAATTTTGACCCAACGCTTTGTCTTTGGGAGCCATGCCCTGGGAATGGTGTGCAAGCCCCATCGTACCGAGGGGAAGCCTAAAGTTTCCATCACGGCGCCCACCTGGAAAACCGGGTTCAAGACATTCCGCTCTGCCACGGCAATCGCGGGGGCTTTATTAAAACGGGAGAAAACGAGTTTCGGGAAACGATTCTGACGCTTCTGAAGAGAGACGACAAAGATGGGGAAGGTTTTGAATTTATGGACAGAGATTTCCTCCGGCGGGTTCCTCGAGTTCATCGAGGCCAACCGGAGGATCTTGGCGCTTGAAAAAAGGCAGGAGGAATGAAAACGGTTACGGTCGAACCAGGTTCTGGCAACCGACACCTCGAACGATAGCCTTTGCTCCGGCGTTTGTCCCATCGAATGTCATCCTATCGGACGTCCTAATTGACCCGTCTGCTTTTTCCCCCGCACAACAAACAGCATCGAAGGAGTCTCTTCAACAGGATGAGGAGGGGGTGACGATTATTATTACCTGGATCATTGCACTCATCGCAGCGGTAGGAACCGGCATCGCCGGTGTGGCGGTCGGGTTGTATCTTCGTCGGGAGGGAATCTCCCGAAAATTACGAGAAGCGGAGGAGGTGGCCGCTCGGGTCCTCCGCAATGCCGAGCAAGAGGCGGAGAACAAACGGCGGGAGGCCCAAATTGAAAGCAAGAGCCGGATCCTGCAGGAGCGAACTGATTTTGAAAAGGAAGTACGGGACCGCCGTTCGGAACTGACCGGGTTGGATCGTCGTTTGGGCCAACGGGAAGAGCAACTGGACAAGCGGTCCAGCCAGTTGGACCGGCGGGAAGGTGACCTGAACCGGCTCGACCGGGACCAGGTGGCGCGCGAGAAAGTGATTCGCGACAAAGAAAAGATGCTGGAAAACGGGCTCCGCGAGCAACGGCAACAATTGGAACGATTATCGGGAATCACGGCGGAAGAGGCCAAGAAACAGCTCATTCAC
>JACQBZ010000059.1 GCA_016194285.1 Nitrospirota bacterium
AACCCCGGCTTGGGACCGGGTCACTTCATGCTTGAATAGGAATCGGCCACGGACCGCTTCCTGAATTTCTGATAGATCGCCGAGACGAATGCGAGGAGGCCCAGGAGCGTGAAGGCCCCCAGGACGCCGGGCGAGGCGATCTCATGCAAGGAGTTGATTGTCCCAAGTTGCCGGCCGGCATAGGCGTAAACAAAATCCCCAGGAATTATACCGATGGCTGTGGCCGCTACGAACCGGCCCAGTGAAATGCGAGTCAGTCCGGAGACCAGGTTGATCAGAAAGAAGGGAAATATCGGGATCAACCGCAGCGTCAACAGGTAATGAAATGCATTTTTTGAAAAGCCTTCTTGAACGAACACAAGGCGCTGACCAAACCTGGCCTCGACCCAGTCGTGCAGCAAGTAGCGGGCTGCCAAAAAAGCCAGTGTCGCCCCGCTCGTGGCCCCAAGGTTGGCATAGAGCATCCCGGCCAAGCTACCGAAGAGGAACCCACCGGCCAGGGTAAAGAGTGCGGCCCCAGGGAGGGAAAAGGTCGTTTGCAGGCAGTAGAGGAAAATGAATAGGATAACCGCCGACAGGTAGTGGGCCTGCGCATAAGCCAGGAGGTGATCCCGGTTCACCTTGAGGGCGTCCAGCATGACGTATCGGTCGACATCAAAGTAAAAAAAACCGACGATGACCGCCGCAAAGAGAGACGCCATAATGATTCTGCCGAGAGCCGATGATACCGGTGACGCGGCGGCCGAAGCCTCTGTCCGTTCATTCTTCATGGCAGTCATCATAACCGTGTCATCCACGGATGTAGTCCGGGTACCCGTCCGTCCGTTACGCAACCATTCACCGGGCACTCTTGAAAGCAATGTCACCATAGTAGGCAATGGCCGTCTCACCCGTATTGTCTGTATCCGTCATGATGGCGACGCCGTTCACCAACGGGGGTTCTTCCCCAAAGGCCTTTTTGTAACCTTCATAGACGTTGCGTTCTTCTTCAATCCATTGATCGACATGGTCACGGCTGCTTTCCACCACGATCAGTTTCGATCGGTCGGTGTAGGCGCTATCCACGATCGTCCCTGGGGGCGTGCGGTTATCCCAGATGTAGTTGATCGCTGCAATGGGAATATCGCCAAACAGGAGCCGCCCCATTCCGTATTTCACCTTCGTTGAGAAATCCACCTTCTCCGGATCGTACTCAAAAGTGATATAGATCCGCGCGGCGTAATCGTCCCCTTGCTTGGTCCGGACATCGCCCTTCGAGATGACGTTTAAAATTTTCCACCGCCACTGAAGGATGGGGTATTCCATGAGATCAACTCTTACCGCATTGACAAGCCCGGAAGCCGCGGCCTCGCTGCTGGCTCGCACCACAGTGGTTTCACCCTCTTTGATGATCTCGTACCGGGTGTGCCGTGGAATTTTGGGAAAGGTCAGGGGCCGCCACCCGATCGGAAGCGCCGTCCCTTCCTGAGCCGAAGAGAATTTTCCCACCTCGATGACCTGCTCCGAACCTGCATGGCCCAGCGGAGGCATCAACGCCAACACGACGAAGATGGCAACCGATGTGAGGAGACCGATCAGTCTTGTGTAAAAGATTGTCCAAGTCATCAAAATGGGTTGCTTCCCGTGTTTGTTGTAAGCAGTCTGTCCAGAGTCTGTTTCGAGAGAGGGGCCGGAAAACTGCCTCTCTCTTCCAATGATCGAAAGTGTGTTTTCAGAAAAAGGAGATCCTCCGGCGCATCCACGTCATACCAGAAGGGCAGAACCGTAAAGGGAATCTTCTTTTCGTGAAGGATATCCAAAGTCCGAGGGAAAACCTCCGGAGTGCTCCAAGGAATCTCCGAAAAAATCGGCGGGGTTTGCCCTGAAGCACCCACCAGATAATATCCGCCATCGAAGGAGGGTCCGATCACCACGTGTCCCGTGGGACCTTCGGATAATGCCGCAAAGGCTTCTTCAAGAATCGATGAAGGCAGGGTTGGACTGTCTGTCCCGAGAATCACGACCTGATTCCACCCCCTGTCAAGCAGGGTATTCAACGTCCCTGCCATTTTCTCTCCCAGATCTTTCCCCTTTTGGTCCAATAAATTGACGCCGTAACGATCCGCCATGCCGCGGAAAAAAGGTTCTTCCCGGGAAGGAGTACAGGCGATGAAGGGAACCACTCCCGAAAGCTGCGAGATCATGTGCAGTGTATCGAAAAGGAAGGCTTCGTAGAGCTCTCGGCATTGTTCCGGTGAGAGTACAGGGAAAAGGCGGGTTTTGACGGTACCCGCCACAGGCAGCTTTGCAAAGAGGACCAGGGCCCTACGAGTATCGGCCTGAATAGACCCGGAGTCTCGCATAACGGATCCAACCCCCATCTTTATCCTTTCCACTATAAAAGGCCTTCTTGTTATCTATCAGGATTTAAGGTCCGGTTCTACCCGCAGACCATCCAGGAACTTGTTGAACCCATTATAAAGGTCCACCACCGCCATAAGCTCCACGATCATTTCATCCGTGTAACCCATCTGCTTGAGTGCAGACGTGTGAGCATGGATACAGTACTCACAATTGTTGGTCGCGGAGACCGCCAGAGCAATGACCTGCTTGGTCTTGGGGTCTATCTTTCCTTTGCCCATGATCGTTTTAAATCGGGACCAGGTCACCTCTAGATAGTCCGGCCAACCCCCCATCGCCTTAAAAAGATTCGGCACAAACGGCATTCCGAAGAATCGTTTGATATCTTCATAGATTTCCTTGACCTTGCCCTCTGCAACCTTTTCATCGAT
>JACQBZ010000049.1 GCA_016194285.1 Nitrospirota bacterium
GTCGGAGATGGAGACGGGAGAGGTTGGGTCGTTGGGGATTCTTGCGCCTGGGCAACGGCCGCAAGGTCCGCCGGGAGAAGAATTCCAACTCCCATGAACAACCCGAAAACCCATGGAACAAATTGCAAGATCCGCATGCACCTCCACGCTCGAAACATTCGGACTTGTTTTTGATAGCCGGAATGCCGCAATCCGTCCGCGGTCTCCTTAACGAATCTCATAGGTAAACGACTCTTTTTGGTTATTCCGCATCAGATCCATCGTGATGTTGGTTTCATCCTTGAGTTGGGTAAAGACCTGCATAAACGTCTGGGGATCCTTCACCTCGATCCCGTTGATACGCTGGATCACATCTCCGTTGCGCAACCCGATCCGCTCATAAAAACTGGCGGGCGAGATCGAGACGATTCGGAACCCGTCACTTTTACCATCGGGGCTGAGGTCCGGTACCACCCGGGCCTTGGTCAAAAGCTGCGGGAGATTTTCGAGGGCGGACGCCACCTCCTGCTTGTCCAGAACCCAACTGTTCTGAGTTCCGGCCGGACGGGGGGCCACCGCCGGAACCGCGGAAGCGGGTTGGCCTAAAGAGGACAGGCCCGTGCCCGGTTGGCCCGGGAAATCTCCCTCCTCAACCGTCACAGTCTCCCGGACCTTCCCGCGCAAGAATGTCACTTCATTTCGGCTGACCTCAATCAGCTTCGCATCCGGTCCAAGAAGGTCATCGATATGATAAAGACGCTGTTCCTTCGTCCCCAAGTCCTCGATCACGGCAAGGGATTGCTCCGCCTCACCCACGATCGTTCCCACCAACCGGACTCGGAGCGGCGGCAGTTGAACCGGCGCAGGTGCCACCGCTTCGGGGGGGGCAATGGCGGAGGCCGGTTTGATCCCAAAAATATTCCGGTCCACGATGGAGGAGTAAACCTCCGTCGTCGGTTTCACCTGCGCCTCGGTCGTGGCGGCCCATTCCACCGCGGGCGAACGGGCCGGCAAGTCCAGTTGTCGACCGATAAACAGGCTTACCAGATCGGCCACAAAATAGCTGAAACCAAAAAGAAAAATGACATTCAAGGTCCAAAGATATCTTTTCATGGTGAACACCTCCAATGACCGGCCCTGCCGGGATCCGATGAATGACCCTTCAAGACCATTTAATTATAGACGTTTTCTTAAGAAAGTTCAAATAGAAACACCCTATTTCTATGTTATAAATTCCCGACCTGAAGCCCGGGGGTTTCCTGGAACATAACCCTCGACAGGACAAGGTAGCTTTCGAGATCGAAAACACTGTTGTCTTTCAGACCGTATTTTTGCTTGAAAAAGCGAATGGCCCGCTTCGTATTCAAGCCCAGCACTCCATCCGCCTTCCCGACATATAGTCCCTGGGCCTTCAGAGCGTTCTGAACCGTCTTCACAGAAGGATCCACCATTTTTGTTTTTAACGGTAGCGTGATTCCGGGAAGCCGTTTCCAGTAGATCATTCCCTCCTCTCCCCACAATGTCTCTAACACATCCAAGCGGAGAGTGATCTTCCCCTTCAAAGGATCCAAGACCGTCGCGTCATGCTCCGTGAGATTGGCCAACACGGAATAGGTCATGGCCGTCGAATCGGTCCAATGTCCACGGATGAGGCACGGGTAATCGAGCAGCCGGACCCGTATTAAATTGACCATGAAGAGGTGAGCCGAAAATCCGTTGGCCGACATCAGCCGATCGGCATCCAAAATCTTGAATTCTTCGACTGAAGGATTTTGAGGAACTCCCCAGATTTTCAGCAGGGTCAACAGAGCTGCTTTGTAGGTCTCTTCCGGACGGGTCACTCGAAACACACCCTCCTCATCAAACCGGCCGGCCTGATTTTCTGCCGTTCGAGAGGCAACGGACCCGGCCGGTTCAATGACGGAGGCAGGCGGCGGCCTGACTTCTTCGGTCACCCTGTTCGGGACCGAGCTCGAAGCGATCGAGGATTCCGGCACCGTCGCATTCTCAACCGCCAGGCGGGAATTGAACCAAACGGGCACGCCCCACACCAGGATAGCCAGCAGCACCAGCAATAGGCCGATGATCGTTGTTCCGATTGGGGTGAACCATCGGGATGCCGATGGGCGTTTCTCCTCCGTCTGGCCATGACGTCGGCCGGTTTTATCAAGCGGAGTACGCCGACGGACCGCGGTGATCGGAGGCCCTTCCAGTTCCGCGGCCGCCCGGTTCACGGCGGCATCATCCACGACGGGGCTTTCCCGGACGTAGGTGGCCAGCAGCGCCTTATCGCACAGGATATTGATCAACCTCGGAACACCGCCGCTATGTCGATAAAGCCTTTGAAGCGACTTGGGAGTAAAGAGCGGTCGATCCTGTCCCCCCGCCACCTTTAATCGATGTGCCACGTACGTCTTCGTTTCTTCTAAATCCAGGGGGTCGAGGTGATACCGGATTGCAATGCGTTGATTGAGCTGACGCAGATCGGGAAGCTGAAGCTTCTCCCGCAGTTCCGGCTGGCCCAGCAAGAGGATCTGGAGCAGTTTTTCCTTCTCGGTTTCCAGATTGGAGAGCATTCGGATCTCTTCCAGACATTCAATCGAGAGGTTCTGCCCCTCGTCAATGAGGAGGAGGGCGTTGCCCCCCTCGGCCAGGGTATTGAGGAGGAACCGGTTCAGTCCCGTCAGCAATTCCTTCTTGGATGTGGTTTCCCAAGGAATCCCGAAGTCATGGTTGACCGCCTGCAACAGTTCGATGGTGTTGAGGCTGGGGTTGAAGATCATCGACGTCCGGACTTTTTTGTCCAGTTTTTCCAGCAGCAGCCGGGAAAGCGTGGTCTTGCCCATTCCGACCTCCCCCGTGACCACGATGAATCCCTTGCGTTCCTGGATCCCGTAGCGGATGTGGTCGAAGGCCTCTTCGTGTTCTTTGCTGAAAAAAAAGAATCGCGGGTCGGGGGTCAGATTGAAAGGGGGCTCGGTAAACTGGAAAAACTTCTCATACATTAATGAACGAATCCTCCTTAACCCATCACCAGAGGCCTCTATTCATAGCGATTGCCATTCAGATCCGAGTACCGCACGCGCGTATCCTTCTGGATCACCGTTCCGGCTCGAAGTCCGGATTTGGTTTTGACATTGACCACAAACACCTTTTTCTGGTTCGGCGCCAGCTCCGTCACCTGCCAGACCAGACCTCCTTCCGGACGCTCGGACGGTTGCGGATCGGAATTGACATACTCCAGCTCGGTCGGAAGCAGATCGGTAATCACCACGTTCCGGGCGATTCCCGACCCGGAATTGATCGCGGTCAACTGATACGAAATAATCCCGCCCGGGATGCTGTCCCGGGCGCCTTGTTGCGTCGAAACCGACACAATCGGCAGCGTGTAATGGAACACTTTTGCCGAGCGGGCCGCGACCGTCCGGTCCAGTTTGGATTGGGCCACGAGACGAGCCTCCAGGTTTTGTCCATCGGCCTGCCGAACCGGAACGGTGATATGAACCATCACCGGAAACGCCTCTCGGCTGCCCAACTGTGGCGTCTCGGTCAGGACCGGTTCCCCCGACTCGTATTGGCCGTCGTTATTTTGATCGGTGTAGACCAGACCTTGGACGACTTCATCCCCCTCCAGACGCAGGCTGAAGCTGTCCACACCGTTGCCCATGTTTTTGACCATGTAGGGAAGATCCAGAATGTCAGCGGGCGTGACGGTGATCTCCTCCCGCGAACCCTCTAATTTCACCATCGCCACCTGTTCCACCGTGACCAAGGGAGAGGACAAAAGCATCGGCTCACCGCCGGCCGCCATCTCAAGACCGCCCCGGTTGATAATCTCCTGCCCCGCCGTCGCCTCATCGCCCACCTTGAAGTGGACCTCCATCCGTTTGGAAGATTGACTCGGAAAGTTGTCCAACGTCCAGGCTAGAGTGCGGGAGGCTTGCTCGACGATATTGGGCGTCGGCTGAGCGGAGAGAAAGATCAGATTGGGATGGTAGGTGTACTGAAATCTTACTTCCCGGGCCTCGGCACTGCCCGCATTTTGGAGGGTCAGCGTATAGCTCAGGCGATCGCCCGGTTTAACGCGCTCCTTGTCGGCTTTGAAATCGGCGCGAATCAGGGGTCCTTTGGAATTCACGGCGGCCTTCACCAATTGCGAAATGTTCGGATCGAACGAAGAAGAGATTAAAATCTCAAACTCCTCCCTCTGTCCATCCGGCGTCGTCGGAGGAAGATGGAGATGGAGAACGGCCGAGACCCAATGATTCACGTCCAGCACAGGCGTGGCCTGGACCGGCCGCTCGCCCGCGTCGATCTGGCCGTTTCCGTTTTCGTCTAAATAGAAAACGGGCTGATACTCGGGCGGAAGCGTCGTCCGGAAACCGAAGCTGTCTTCGGCATTGCCGGTGTTGGTCACTTGAAACGGGATCACCCCCGACTCGCCCGGATAGACCGAGAGCCGTTCCGCCTTCGCCTCAACCTTCAGATCGGCGACTTGCGTAATGGTCAGTGAAAATCCCTTTTGCGTCCCAGCGGAAGGAACGGGAAGCCTCTGGACCACGGGGGGTTTGGCTTTTCGAGGCGCGGCCGCTTTGGGAGCGGGCGACGGCGCCGGCGCCTTCGTCGATGGAGAAGCCGGTTTCTCGGCGACCTTCGGCGGCGGAGCGGGATTGGACGGGTTTGGAGTTGTCGTCCGAGGAACGGCTTTTGCTACCGGTGGTCGCGGTTTCGCCGATCGAACGGCCACTTCCTTTTTCAGTTTTGGAACCAGCGGGCTGTCCGGAAATTCCCGCTGAAGCTCTTGCGATGTCGTTTCGGCATCGGAAATTCGGCCCAGGTCCAGATAGGCTCGGCCCAACCAGTAGAAGGCCAGATCACGAATGTTGCTCTTCGGATATTTTTTTAGGAGATCGTTGAACTTGGTCGCGGCCGCCTCCGGTTGTTTTTTCTCCATCAAGGACTGGCCCTGATAGAAAAGGGTCGTGTCTTCTTGTTCTTGGGCGGAGATGTTGACACAGAGCCATGCCAGCAGAGCGACCAGCAGGCAGAAGGAAACCAGAGTCCTCCGAATCGTCCAGGAACGGATTGTCATTATATGAATTCTCGGCAGATGAAGTCTCGGTCGCATGAGGGTCCCGAACCAGGCATAATCTGTCATATTTCAAATAGTTTGTCAACAACAATGCTCCTCGCTGTGGTGCCGTTCACAACCAAGACGCCAAAACCTTGTTCGGGCATGGTTCAGCCCCCCGGACTGGTAAAGTGCGCGGTCTTATCCACGTTGACTCTCCCCGGGGCGTGTGATATAACCCAGGCACTTCACTAAGGAGCCGTTCGTGTCATTTCGTTCCCCCCTGGGCCTTCGAGTCATCCGGATTCTTCTCTTTGCATTCGATGTCGCCGTCTCCTACCGCATCCATTTCTGGTGCTCGCCGTTCTACAGCGAAGAAACCCTTCGCCGACGGCGCTCCCGTCTCCATCAAAAGAAGGCCGATCGAATGTATCGACTGGCGATCGATCTCAAAGGCATCTTGATCAAGCTGGGACAGTTCATGAGCGCCCGGGTCGATCTTCTGCCGGAGGAATACACCCGGATTCTGGCGCAGCTTCAGGATTCTGTACCTCCGGCCGATTTCACCGTGATCAAACAACGCCTGCGGGCGGACCTGGGCAAAAATCCTGAGGAGATGTTCACGGCCTTTAACGAAATTCCGATTGCGGCCGCCTCGCTCGGACAGGTCCACGAGGCCATTCTGAAAGACGGCCGAAGGGTGGCGGTCAAGGTTCAGTACCCCGGCATCCGTGAAATCGTTCAAGCGGATCTTCGCGCGGCTCGGTGGGCCTCCGGGTTTCTTCAGCGATTCCTCCGCCAAATCCGTTTCGATATCCTCTACCAGGAATTTTCGCGCATCCTTCAACAGGAGTTGAACTACATTCAAGAAGCGCGAAACGCGGAGCGGTTTCATCAAAACTTCGACGGGGACGACCGGATCGTCGTCCCGAAGGTGATCTGGGACTACACGACGCCGCACGTCCTGACGCTGGAATTCGTGGAAGGGATCAAGATCACCGAGTTCGAGGCCATCCAGGCCGCCGGCGTGGAACTCCCGGCCCTGGCGCGGCTGCTGATGGAGTCCTACATGAAGCAGTTGTTCGCTCACCGGTTCCTTCATGGGGATCCGCATCCGGGCAACTTATTCGTCCGGCCGGGCCCGACCTCCCCGGACAGCCGGGCCCGAGATCCGGTTCTGGTCTTTGTCGACTTTGGCCTGATGCAGCCCCTTACCCCCGCCATGCGGGAAGGCATTAAGATCACGGTGGGGGGCATCATCGACCGGGATATCCCCCGCATCGTCCAGGGATTGGCGGATCTCGGCTTCATCGACCGGACCGGGGATCACCAGGCGATTGAAAAGGTGGCGGCCTTCTTCATCGAGAAATACCGCGATATCTCACCCAAAGCCTTTCAAGAGATCGGCATCGGCGACATTGCCCATGACCTGCAACAGATCTTCAGCATCTCCTCGACCCTTCAGATTCCCAACAACTTTATCCTGATCTGGCGGACGCTGGGGATGTTGAACGGGATCAATTCCAAGCTGGATCGGAACCTAAACATCATTGAGCTGGCCAAACCCTACGCCATTCCGTTCATCCGATCGGAAGAGGATTCGTTCGACCGACTCTGGAAGACCGGGCGGGAGGTTGCGGGATCTCTTCTGGCGCTGCCGAAGGCTCTCGAGACCTTTCTGACCATGGCCAATCGCGGAAAGTTCAAGACCCAAATGTCATCGGAGGATGTCACCGGGGCCTTGCTGAGTCTTTACCGGCTGGTTTACCGCGCCATCCTGGGGGCTTTCTTCCTGGCTCTGCTGATCATCGCCCGATTTTTTCAGCATCAAGGGAACACCCTGGAAAGCCGTACGGCCTGGGCGGCCGCAATCGTCATGGGAGGCTTTCTCGGGTGGTCTTTTCTCAAGGGTCGTCGATGAACCGAATATCCGCAGGAAATAGGATTGTTCTGATGACCGGTCTGGGTCTCGCGGTGATGGTCGTCGGTCTTATCCTGACCCGATCCTTGCCCAAACAGGATCCAAACCTTGAAATTCGGGAAAAATCCCTCAAGATCCTTCGGAACACACTCCATGAACGGGATCCGTTTGCGCGCAGCGCGGCGGCCAAGGCGATGGGTGATAGTAACGATCCGGTCGTCCTTCCCTGGCTTGCGGTCAGTTCGAAAGACACCGATGCCACCGTCCGCCTTTTTTCGATCGAGGCCGCGGCGAACTTTGGATCTCAAACGGCCGTTCGGTTCATCGAGCCGGCGCTGGTTGATCCGGATGCGTCCGTCCGGATGACGGCCGTTCGTGTCCTGAATGGATTGAAGTCCGAGGCCCCTCCATCGCTTCTGACAAAAGCGTTGAAGGACGAGGACCCGGCCGTACAGCTGCTGGGACTGGGTACGGCCATCGGTATCCTGGGAATGGATTCGTATCCCGACGCGCTCAAGATTTTTGAGCAGGCGCTGAAAAACGAAAATCCGGAGGCCCGTCTCATGGCGGCGACGGGTCTCGGCAAAACGGGCGACGTCCGAGCGCTGCCGCTGCTCACGAACGCCATCGAGGACCCGGACGCAACCGTCCGGAGCTACGCCGCCCAGGCCCTGACCGATCTCGGAACCGTTCACGCCATTCCGGTGCTGTCCAAGGCGTTAAGCGACCCCGATGCCGGGGTCCGCAGTCAGGCCGCGCTCGCCCTGGGGGCGTACAGAACATCCGACGTCCTTTCTTTGCTTCAACAGGCCGCTCAAGACCGTGATCCGTTCGTGCGCCTCTCGGCCGCCGTTTCCTTGACAAGGCAACACGATCCGCGGTCGTTGGAATTATTGAAGGACGCTCTCGCCGATCCCGATTATGGAATTCGAAGCGCGGCCGCGCGGTCGCTGGGGGAGATCTCGCCGTCAGAAGACTTGGATTTTGGAAAGAAAGCGACACCGCTTCTTGTGCCTTTGTTGAAGGATCCCTCATCTCGGGTGCGCTCGGCCACGGCGCGCGCGCTGGGCCTGCTCGGAAAACCCGACGATTTGGCCGCCCTGACCGAAGGGTTGAACGATAACGAAGGGTCCGTGCGATGCTACGCGGCGGGCGCCATCCTGCGGATCCTTCATAAACAGCCGCAAAGAGGAGAGCCGCATCGCAATGCGTCTCAACAAAATCTTACGGCGCTTCCGATCCATCCATCCTAACAAAGGAGTCGTGTGCCGATGAAATCTTTTTTTAAACTGATCGTTATGCTGTTCGTGATGACTGCCGTATTCATCGCCGGATATTTTACGGGGTCGTTCCGGGCGGAAAAGCTCAACCGGCTCTTGGCCTCCGCCAAGTCGGAAATGACGACGAAAGTGACGGGGTTGGAAGGAGAGATCCGTACCCTGAGATTCCGGATGCGACTCACCACCGCACGCGACCGCCTCCTCACGGCCGAGAACGACATCAAGGAGCGAAATTTCGGAACGGCCGAGAAGGAACTGAAGTCGGCCAAAGAGGAGCTTCACGCGGCCGCGCAGATGGCATCGAAAGAAAGCGGGGAAGTGTTGATCGGGCTGGAAGGATCCATCGACGGGGTGATCGAGATCGTCCACCGATCCGATCCTCGGGCGAAATCAAAACTCGATGCGGTCAAAGCGGATCTCGACCGACTCATCAACCGATCGTGATTTCACCCGTCGTTAAAAAAATAAATCCGTCATCTCGAGAAGACGGCCCCGAAACCCAGGCCGAAATGAAAGGTCGGTTCCTGTTCCGGACCCCATAACACTAACTGCTTGTCCGCAACGACGGGATAGCTGTATTCAACCTCATCCAGCGACCGAGTTTCCCTGCCCCGGACTTCCCCGACCAGTGTGATCTCGCGGCCCCGCCCATACACGGCCGGATCCAAGAACCCTTCATGCCGGATTAAAAAGCGGCCCTCCGATGCGCTCTCCCGAATCGGGCGGTCGCCGCGGGCCAACGGCTGCTGCAGTAGCTCGATCCACGTCGTGTCTTTTGTGTTTCGGGTGTGGATGATTTTGCCACCCCAAAGCACCGTCTTGCCCTTGTAGGAGTCCGGGTCATGAAATACGGCTTTGAACGTCGCAGCGGGGTCGACCTGGTCCCGGACTTCTTTCGAGATGGCCGGCGCACAGCCGTTGATGATAAATAAAAACGCCATCCCGATAGCGATTTTGACTTTCAACAAGGCTCTCATGACCCATCCCCATCTCGACCGTCATCGGCCTGCATCATGAATTGAGCTGACCGGCCTTGGCCTCTTTTTCGGCGGCCGGCTTTTCGACCGCGGGTTTGGGAGCCGGCTTACTTTCCTTGTCCGACTTTTCACCCTTGACCTTTGTTCCACGCTGCACGAAGGCCAGCAGAACGCGTCGCCGCCGTTGAAGACGCTTCAACTGCTTTCGAAAGGGCCGCAGTTCGACCGAACTTTCCACCCCCGATTTTTTTTCCCGTTTTTCCGATAACGTTTTCTTCAGACGCTTGATCTTCTCTTCCAGGTTAGCCGCATCGGCCATCGAATTTCTCCTTTAAACAGGTTAAATGGTTTTCCGAAAGCCCGTTACCGTAAACTCGTCGATTAAAAGATTGCTCCGGTGCCCGTCGCGGTCGAACAAGTATACGACAAACCAATGCGGCCCCGGTAAAATGTTCAGCGGGATCGTCATCCGACCGGCGAAGAAATCATCGTTCGGCAGCAGATCGCCGTGTCTTCCATCGTCATAAATCGAAACCCGGCTCTCCTCGATTCCCTCTCGGACCTCGTAGAGAATCGGAACGATATTCCCGATCCCTTGACGATCAAACAGGTGGAGCCTCACCACGACTTGGCTGCCCGCGGGACCCGAACCGGGGACCAGAACGAGATTGGTAATCACCGGAACATCGGCCATGCCCACGGGAGAACCCAGGGTTGGGAACAACCACAACGCGCCCGCACAGATCCAGTTTCTCGTCCGAGTCATGGTTGTGTTGCTCCATCCTTATGGATCTTTCCGCGTCACAAAGGAGTCCAGTTGATCTTCTCTGGACAGCCGGTCAGCCAATTGAAACGCGAAATGTTTCTGGCCGAGCAACCCCACCCGGACACGGTAAACCGTGTTTTGATTCGTCCGCACCGTCAGCAAATATACGTCCGGGTATTTCTTCCTCAAACGGTCCGCCAAATTTCTCGCATTCGCCTCGCTCTCGAATGCGCCGGCCTGCACGGTGAACAGGCCTCCCGCCGTTTTCAAGGAATCCTCCGGAAGGGTGACCACTTCGATCGTTACGGGAGCCGTACCGGTCCCGGTCATGCCCAGGGCCTTGGCCGCGCCGTAGGAAAGATCCAGAATGCGTCCCCGCACGAAGGGGCCCCGGTCGTTCACTCTCACCGTGACCGATCGCCCCGTTTCACGTTGGGTGACCTTGATCGTCGTGCCGAGCGGCATCAGACGGTGGGCGGCCGTCAGGCCATACATGTCATACGCTTCGCCGTTGGCGGTCGGTCGCCCGTGAAAATCCTCTCCATACCAGGAGGCGATGCCGCTCTCCCGATACCCGACCGGATAATCAACCCCCGGTCGGGGAATCGACGCGCACGAGACCAGTTCCGTCGCCAGAACGAACCCGAATAGCGATGGGAATATACGGCGTCGCGTGTTCAACGTTTGGCCGATATCCGGACTTTGACGACCCGAATCTTGCAGGAAGGACAATAGGCCGTTGGGGTTAGCTCCCCCCCGCAGGTGGAGCAGAAATCTTTGCGCCGACCGGACTTGCGTCGATCCGTCTTGCGCCGTTCATTTATCCGTCGATCCTCCTGCCGCCGATCACGGAGCGGATCTCGACGATCCCACCGTCCCCGTTTTTCCGATCCCGGTTTTGCCCGCTTCGTCTTTTCACTCATGCGGACCTTGCTCCTTGAATTTGGATTTGGGAAACCGTCGCGGCGCATGTCGAATGTTCGGCGGGTGGAGGCGCACTACAGCCAGGCCCGGATCAAGCCTGTTTCTTCTTGGAGGTCTCCTGTTTCCTGATCCATTGACCGATCGCCTTCATTTTCTGGTCATTGAGATCCACGAAACGGACGCCGATGCCTTCTGAACCGGCTCCCTCCGCCGCGTAAGACCGCGTCCAGGTGACCTCACCGGTGCAATTGATCTTGGTCTTCTTATCCGGGAGGACAAATTCGATCGGAAAACGTTCTCCGGCGTGGAGGGAACGTTCGGTGGACATAAACAAACCGCCGATACTGATGTTCTGCGTATGACCGATGAATACCTTGTTGTATTTCCTCCACCGGATTTCCAATACAAACAAGGGCAAACGAAGCGAACGCCGCTTTTCGATAAAGGCCTGAAGGCCGTCTTCATTGGATGGAAACGATTTCGATTCTGTCTGTGACTTGGTTTTCAACTCTGACTCCGCTGATGTCCACAATCCAACGCGTGAAAACTATAACAAGTTGTGTTTCATCCGTCAAGAAAATTCCTATTCGAGCAACGGTCTCCTTTCTTGACAAGGCCTTTGGTTTGGCTATAATTAAGCCAACGCGGCCGACGATGACCAACCCTGAAACCATCTCCGGAAATATCCGAAACACCCCCTTATCGGAGCTGCTCCGAAACCTCCAATCGTCCAAAGTTACGGGAACGCTGACCCTTCAACGCAACGGAGAGGAAAAATCGATCTATGTCAAGGACGGAAACATCGTCTTTGCTTCCTCAAACCTATCCGCGGACCGGCTGGGATATATTCTGATCAATGCCGGAAAGCTAACGCACGAGCAGATGGAAGCGGCGCTCAAGCTCAGGAGTGCCACCAATAAGAAATTCGGCGCAATCGTTGTGGAGATTGGGTTTATAACCCCCAAGGAATTATTCGATGGACTCAAACTTCAAGTCAAGGAGATTATCTACAGCCTCTTTCGGTGGGAAGAGGGCCGTTTTCAAGTGACACCCGGCAAGTTACCCGATCAAACGATCCCGCTCGTGCTGGATCCGATCGAACTCATTTCGGAGATCATCGCCCGGCTTCAGAAAGAATCCTGACCCATGGCACAAACCGATGAAACCCGGACGTGTCGGGCCTATCTATTTGTAGGGGCTCGCGTCGCCCCCTCCACCGGCGAAGCCGGATGGAGCCTCCCCCTCCCGCTCGCCTTGCTCGCTGGGTGTCTACCTCGATCTTAGCGTTCCTCGGCAAACGCCAAGAGGGCAATGCTTCGGGCCCGTTTAATCGCTTGGCCGACATCCCTCTGGTGAGACGCACAATTACCGGAAATCCGTCGTGGAACGATCTTTCCCCGTTCCGTCACGAAGTTTCGCAATAACGAGGTGTCTTTATAATCGACATATTTGATCTTGTCGGTGCAAAAGCGGCAATTTTTCTTCCGCTGCGTAAACCGGCCTTTCTCCACTGAATCCTCCTTATTGTTACCTTAACTGGGTTCTGGCCCTTTTAAAACGGTTTAGAACGGCACATCGTTATCCGCTCCTCCCAGGGCCGGCTCAACGTCTTCCGGAATGGATTCTGCCTTGCCGGATGGAGGGGCCGAATCCCCGCGCTTGGGCATGAAACGGACGGCCTGAGCCACCACCTCATGCTTGCTGCGCTTTTGTCCGTCCTCCGTCTCCCACCGGCGTTCCTGAAGCCGTCCGTCTACAATAACGCTCTGTCCCTTGTTCAAATACTGACCGCAATTCTCGGCCTGTTTCCCAAACACCACCACGTCAATGTAACAGACCTCTTCCTTGAGTCCATCCCCCTGCTTATATTTGTGATTGACCGCGAGACGGAAATTGGCCACCGGCGTCCCGCTGGGAGTGTAACGGATTTCGGGATCTTTGGTAAGGTTGCCGATCAGGATTACTTTGTTGTAACTGACCATCTTTTTAATCCGCCTTTTTGCCGGATTCGGACCACCGGCGGTCCTCCCGGTCATGCCCGGATCGGCTCCGGAAGGGTCGTCCCTCATCCGCGGAAGGCATGACCAGCGTGCCCGAATCGCCTTTTGAGGGTTTCACCGTGAGAAACTTGATGATGGAGTCTTCCATCCGATAGTTGTGCTCCAGATCGTTGATCACTTTTCCATCGCCCTTGAAACGGAAAATGATATAGGTCCCCTTTTTCTCTTTTTCCACTTCATAGGCCAGCTTTCGCTTCCCCCAGTTCTCGGTCTGCAATAGGGTGCCGCCGTTTTTCTCGACGACCCCCTTCATTTTTTCAACGACCTTTGTCACTTCTTCTTCGGTTACGGTCGGCCGAACGATGAAAATGGATTCATACAGCTGCATAACAATTGCTCCCTCCTGGATGTCAAGCCCTCAAGCAACGCCGAGAGCGAGGTATCACTCTACCCAACAACGTGTCACTCTTGTAACACATCCTCCCCGTTAAAATCAACAGGCCTGTTTAGACCTGAAACCTGAAATGCAGGATATCTCCATCCCGAACGGTGTAATCCCGGCCCTCAACCCGAAGCAGCCCCCGTTCACGAACCGAGGCCGCGTTTCCACATGCGATCAGATCGGAATAGGCCATGACCTCGGCACGGATAAAGCCCTTCTCCATATCGCTGTGGACTTTTCCGGCCGCCTGCGGGGCCTTGGTCCCCTGTGGAACCGTCCAGGCCCTCGACTCCGGCTCGCCGGCCGTAAAAAAGGTGATGAGCTCCAGCAATTGATAGCCCGCCTGAATCAGGCGATCCAGTCCGGACTCGGCCAGTCCGAGTTCCTTCAAGAAGGCCGCCCGCTCCTCTTTCGGGAGTGCGA
This sequence comes from Nitrospirota bacterium, assembly GCA_016194285.1. Taxonomy (GTDB): domain Bacteria; phylum Nitrospirota; class Nitrospiria; order JACQBZ01; family JACQBZ01; genus JACQBZ01. The sequence goes on from JACQBZ010000049.1 coordinate 13,784, forward strand.
CCACCTCGGCCTCGACCTGACCGCTGATCGCAATGACGCGAGCCCCTTCCCGTTCCGCGATTTTACGAACCTGCTCTACATGAACGGTTTCCTGGCCCAGATCGGCTTCCGACACGTTGGCGACATACAGCACCGGTTTGTCCGTCAGAAGATGCATTTCATGCAGCCATCGCATCTGCTCCGGCGTGTAGGGCTTCCCCCGGATCGGCTCACCCTTCGCCAGCGCGGCGTGAAGCCGTTGCGTGAAGCCGTGTTCCTCCGCAGCCTTCGCCTCTCCCGACTTGACCCTTTTCTCGACGCTCAGAAGGCGCCGCTCCACCGTTTCTAGATCGGCCAGTATCAATTCGGTCTCGATAATCTCGATATCCCGCGCGGGATCGACCGAACCCGAAACATGCACGACATCCGGATTCTCGAAGCAGCGGACGATGTGAACGATCGCATCCACATTCCGGATGTGACTTAAGAACTTGTTACCCAGTCCTTCCCCTTGGCTGGCGCCTTTGACCAGTCCGGCGATATCGACGAACTCAACCGTCGTTGGAACGACCCTTTTGGATTTGAAGATCTCGACCAATCGATCGAGCCGATCATCCGGAACTTCCACAACTCCAACGTTCGGCTCGATCGTGCAGAAGGGATAGTTGGCCACGGCGGCCCCGGCCGCCGTCAAGGCGTTGAAGAGAGTCGATTTCCCTACGTTGGGAAGCCCAACGATTCCGCAATTAAATCCCATCTTAATCCCTACCCGTCATACCAGGAGCGGGATGATCAGGAGGGCGACGATGTTGATGATCTTGATCATCGGATTGATCGCAGGGCCGGCGGTGTCCTTGTATGGATCGCCGACGGTGTCGCCCGTCACGGCCGCCTTATGGGCCTCGCTCCCCTTGCCCCCGTA
>JACQBZ010000053.1 GCA_016194285.1 Nitrospirota bacterium
AACCGCAAACGCCGTCATTCAACCCTCGGTTACACCTCGCCGATCCAGTTTATGGAACACTGGATGCGTGGACAGTATGAAGAAAAACTGGTAGCATGAACCGCTTGCCTTGGAAGACGAAAAACAGAGGGAACCTCAGACAGCGCACTGTTCCTGATGGTTTGTGGGGGCGCGGCTCAAAGGCAACGTTGCTCTGACGAAGGATCAAAATAACTTTTCAGAAGGAGGATAAAACGATGGACAAAGTACAACATTTTGAGATTCCGGCGGACGATATCATCCGGGCCAGGAAATTTTACGAGGGAACATTTGGATGGAAAACGATGGATTGGCCGATGCCGACCGGGCTCTATGTGGGGCTTCACACCGGGCCGACGGATGAAAAGAATATGTGGAAAGAACCGGGCTTTATTAACGGCGGCATGTTTGGGCGCAACCCGCAACTTCCCATTACCGGTCCAACCGTTGCGGTGACCGTGGACGACCTCGATGCGACGCTGAAGAAGGTGAAAGCGGCCGGCGGCGCGGTGGTCATGGAGAAAAAAAAGATCGCCGACATGGGTCTCTACGCCTACATCAAAGACACAGAGGGCAATGTGATCGGCGTGTGGCAGGACCTGAAAAATCCAAAAAAGGAGCGAACATGAAGACGCTTCGCCCGCATGAGGCAGTCGTTCAAACCGTCACTCGATGGCAACGATCATATTATGAATAAGGAGGAACAAGACGCGTATGCGCGACACGACTTCCAAATTCGAGAAGGCAAGATGCGAATGGCCGACGTCTGATCCACTTCTCCTCAAGTATCACGACCGAGAGTGGGGTGCGCCGGTCAAAAATGACAGAAGGATTTTTGAGTTCCTTGTCCTCGAGAGCGCTCAGGCGGGGCTTTCCTGGATTACGATTTTAAGGAAGAGGGACGGATACAAAAAAGCGTTTGCGGGATTCGATCCGAAGAAAGTGGCGCGATTCACAAAACGAGACGTTGCCCGGCTCCTCAAAAATCCGAACATCGTCCGCAATCGGCTCAAAATCGAAGCGACGATCAATAATGCGAAGCGATTCCTTGAGGTTCAAACGGAGTTCGGGAGTTTCTCAACATACATGTGGGGTTTTGTCGGCGGGTCGCCGATTGACGGAAGAAGGAAACGCCTTAAAGACTTACCGGCCACAACGAAAGAGGCCGAAGTGTTCGCAAAAGATCTCAAAACAAGAGGATTTAAATTCCTCGGGCCGACTGTCGTCTACGCCCACATGCAGGCGGTCGGCATGGTGAATGATCACACAATCGATTGCTTTCGATATGAGCAACTAAAGGAGAGACAAGAGGTGCACCGATGGGCCACGCCATGCCCGCCAGAAAGTTCTCCGTGGACCCCAACGAATATCCGTTTACCAGTCGTTGGCTGGAGCGAAGCGGCTCACGGATGCATTATATCGATGAAGGCACGGGCACACCGGTGTTGCTGCTCCACGGGAATCCGACCTGGTCGTACCTTTACCGGAATATAATAAAGGAGCTGCGCGGTGAAGCACGGCTGATTGTGCCGGATTACCCTGGATTCGGTTTTTCAGACCATCCGCCCGGTTACGGCTACACTCCGGCCGAGCATGCCGACTGGGTAAACGCGCTGATTGACCATTTGAAGCTCAAGAACATCGTCCTGGTTGTCCAAGACTGGGGCGGGCCGATCGGATTTTCCATTGCGACGAAGCGACCGAAGGACTTCGCCGGCTTCGTAATCTTAAACACCTGGTGCTGGCCGCCCACGTTCGACGCCAAAATCTTTTCGTGGATTATGGGCAGTCGCTTCCTGGGAAGATACATTGCGATTCGGAAGAATTTCTTCGTGAACAAGATCGTCCCCGGCTTGATCTTTCATAAGGAGAAGATCACCCCCGCGCTTCTCAAGGCCTATTCGGACCCCTTCCCGACCGAGGCCTCACGCCAGGGGGTTTGGGTCTTCCCGCGTGAGATTCGGTACTCTTCTGATTGGCTGGCCGAGATCGAATCCAAGCTGCATCTCCTGAAGGACAGGCCTGTCGCTATGATCTGGGCCAAGAAGGACGCGGGCCTCGGCAAGCGCAAGTACATCAACCGCTGGCTGAGTCACTTCCCGCACGCCAAGCCGGATGAATTGGAGGACGCCTCCCACTATATCCAAGAAGACCGGCCGGATCGGATCGTCGAGGCGATCCGGGACGTTTTGAGGTGCCCGGGCGGCTTCCTGAAATCCGGTCCCTCCGGGGCCTGCCCGTATTGACTCGACGCCATCGTTCTGATAGGTTGTGCCCTCTGAGACCGAGATAACGGCTGCGCCGGCGCCGACCGCACTGAGCACATTACGCGGCGGTCCGGGTCAAGCATCCATAAAGATAGCCATACATTTATATTGCCATTTTCGAGTTTCTGTAGTAGGATAATAATTGCATGGTGAAAACCCGTCCAAGCATCATGTCTCCTTCGTATCGGCTCAATATGCCTTTCTTGATCCTCGCCGTGTCATCGCAGAGGATAGGAGCCATAGTCAAGAGGAGAGACGATTTTACTGCATCGGGCGTGTCGGCGAGGGCATCCTGACGGTGCGGTTCACCTACCGAGGCAACATCATTCGCATCTATGGTGCGGGCTACTGGAAAAAGGGAAGGAAAATTTATGAAGAGGAAAATAAAATATACGGATGAACCGCTGGGCGATCTGAGA
>JACQBZ010000054.1 GCA_016194285.1 Nitrospirota bacterium
CACTTTTTTATGGCATTCAACACAGGTCTTGGGCGTGTCGCGTAATTGCGGGTTCTTGTGACATTTCATACACTCAACTTTTATATGGGCGCCTGCCAGCTTGAATCGGGTCTTATCATGGTCAAAGAGGATCTCTTTCCAAGCCTTGGCCGTATGACAGCTCTCGCACTGCTTGCCGAGCGTCCCTTTATGCTTGTCCTTGTCGAGATGGCATGCCACGCAGGCCGTGGGTGTGGATTTGAAGTTGTCCTTCGTGTGGCATTTTTCACAGGCCAACGGGGCATGTTTGCCTTGCAGCGGGAACCGCGTCCGGGAGTGGTCGAAGCTGATCTTTTTCCAGGCCTCCGAATTATGACATCGCTCGCAGGCCTTTCCCAACGCCCCCTTGTGTTTATCCTCTTTGAGATGACAGGAATAACAATCGTGAAAGGTATCACGGTATTTCGGTTTTTGATGGCAGCGATCGCATTTTGTGGTTTGATGCTTGCCGGTCAGTTCAAATTGCGTCTTTCCATGGTCGAAGTGGGCCGGATCAAATTGGATGAGGTTGCTTTCGCGTCCCTTGTGTTCCGAATGGCAGGTCTCGCATCGGGAGGCATCGGTCTTTCCGTGAAAGCCGATCTTTCGCTCAACATCTTTTTTAACCTCTTTGTGGCACGCCAGGCACTTATCGAAAAAGAGCTTCTGGACGAGATTATGACAGTCCAGACATTGTCCTTCATATTTTTCGTGGACCCGTGCAACCTTCCCGGGCATCACACCCTTTAAGATGTCGAGCGCTTCGGCGATTTCCCCGGTTATGAGAAGCAATGCAAAAACCGCAAGGCCGACTTTTTTCCACATCGGATATCTCGGCGATCTCAACAAACACTCAGAATATTAGTACGGCCGCGACATGAATAATCATCGTGAAGGCGAGAATCCAGATAAACGGCACATGAAGCTTGTGCCAGTAAGCAAACAGGCTTGTCGTCGCCTCGAGCGCAGAAACGTTTTTCTCGAGACGGATCCGCTTCACGATAAGGGTTTCAAGCGAGTCCGGATTCTTCATTGGATTTACGACATGCATTACGCTTTGTGGGCCAGGAAGCCGTCCGAGTCGACCCCGCACCTTTTTCTCAAGGCGGTCCAATCGGATCAGCAGGAAGAAAGACCCAAGGAAGCCGCGGGATTTTTGTTTTTCTCGAAGGTTAAAAAACGTTTGGATGGTTCCAAGAATCGTTTGCGATTCAGAAAAGCGTTGAGAACGACCGAACACGCCGCTGGCCACGACGGTCAGCATCGCGTAAAAGGCGATGGCCGCGTTGAGGGATTTGATGAAAAAACCGGTGTGATACACGACCAAGAGCGGCCCCAGAAGGCAAAGCGTGATATGAACCTCCAGCCACGTGTTCATTTTCCCCAGGCTTCGGAGTACCCGGATCCTTTTCCGCAATGCATACAACAGGGCGCCCAAAACCATCATGACGGAGCCGATAATGCCGAGCATCAACGGGACAAATGATTTCGGGGAATAGGGATGCCATGAAAAGTAAATCGGCAAGGCAATGGCCAAGGCACATCCCACGACCAGAAATAAAAGTTTGATTGGAGCCCCCTTTTCCCTCTTAGGATTGTGTGGTTAGAACCACGGGGTATGCCCCCCAAATGTTTTTCACCGATTCGGGACGTCTTTTTTGCATCTCAGAATGGAATGGTGACGCTGGTTCGGGTTTGCACGGTTTTCACCGTATCGTTTGTGGTGCTGTTCTTATCCATGTCATAATCCGCATCAAGGCCGACCGAGATCCCGCCCCTGAAGGTGTAGATCAACGTGAATCCGGGAATGAGCCGCGTCGACTGGGTGGCGGACGTTTTAATTTCAAAACGCTCCCAACGACATCGCAACGACGTTTGGGTCTCGGGGCCCCAATACTTTGAGAAGGAGCTCGTCACCGTTGTCGTTTGATAATCGGTCGAGGGCTGGAAAAGATAAAGAAGCGTCCAAATTTCCGACCAATGGAGCCCGTTTCGCTCGCTGATAAAGACCGAGTATCGATCACCCTTTTTATTCACCTTTCCATCATTGAAAACGATCGACTGATTGTTCGCGTGAGCGTATCTTAAATCGGCATGCCAAACCTTTGTGAAATCGATCGTGATACCCAGTCGACCCTCCAGTGAATTCGTCGTGTTGTCCAACGCCAGGGTCTTAATATCGCTCCGCGTCATGGTTTCGCGCAGCACATCGAGCGACGTAATCGGCGGCGTTGCAACCGCGAGCGAAGGAGCGAGGAGTGCCGTATCGTAGTCTAAAAACGGATTCCTTCGATATTCGACCGCCGCGACATACGAAGCGATCGAGTAATGGTATTCCAAGCCGAGTAATTTGTCATTGATTTTTTTGAAGCCAAGGTCATAATCCACAATGGATGAAATATTGACGCTATCGTTCAACCAATACCCGTTCAAGCCGACGGCATTTCGCGTTGAAAAACCGTTATTGAACTCCTGAGTGTAATAGATTTTTCCTCCGAGATGATAGAGGTCATAAACCGAAAGGTAGGTTTCGTAAAACAAGCGATCGTGCTGAATCTGGATCTTGTTTCGATCGAACGGGTCGACAGGAAAACCGACGCTTGCAGTTAAACCGAGCGTGCTGAAGGGCCGGAGGCCAAATGCCAATCCATCAAAACGACTAAATAAGGTATTTCCGGAAGCCGGTTGTCGTCCGATGCGTAGATCGATCAAGGACCGTGGATCGCTCCAGTCCGCGAATAATTTTTTGAGTCTGTAGTTGGAGTTATCGGGAATCAGAAAATCATGCGTATACATGCCGGAAAAATAGATTTTTAAATCCCCTCCCATCGACTTCTTCCAGCGCATATCTAAATATTCGTTCAAGCGGTTTTGAACCGGGACGGTGGGTTTCGGAGATGTTTGAGTATCATATAAATACTCCGTTGTAAGCGCACCGGATAATTTTCCATATGGCGCCGTTTCTTGTCGTCGCATCGGCAGCAAAACTTGTTGAGTCGGCGGGCCCTGCGTGTTGACAGAAGGGCCGTCCGAAGGTGTCGGCGCTTTTGTTAGAGCCGCCAACCTCTCTTTTACTTCGGGGATATGTCTGCTCGAAGGGAAATTCTTGGAAAAAAGCATGTATTGTTGCACGGCTTCATTCAGTTTGCCCTGTTTTTCCGCAATCTGGGCCAGGTACCATTGGGCCTCTTCCAAACCTGAAGGATCCGTTTTGGTATCGATGATTTTATTGAAGATCAACCGGGCCCGTTCTAAATCCCCATTTTGAAATGCTTTGATTCCTTCCGTAAAATTTACTGAATTGCCCCTGTCTGTTTTAAGAATGGGTTTGTTTTTACTCAAAGAACAGCCGATCATCATCAAAAAAAAAGAGGCCAAAGTGAGACAAAGTACGACCCGTGAGAGAAAATATGCACACCGTTCCACGGGAGCATTAAAAACGACTGTAGTCTGCATGTTGGTGACAATTGGCGCACATGGCATCGAGCGCGAGGGACCGATGGCCATCGGCGGGCTTGTAATTACGAGTGTGGCAGTTCGCACAAGCACCGTACTGGGTGCCGTCTCTGTAAAACGGGATCGAGAAGTTTTGCGGGTGACAAACCGAGCAGTCCAGAGGAGCATGGCCCCCGATCAATTTGGGGTTATCATGGGCTGCATAAGTCGCCGGAGTCCAGCCGGTAGTCTTATGACAGGTATCGCATTGGAGTGTAACCCCAGCATGGTTTGCAGGCTTTCCGGTTGCAGTCTGTCCGTTGTGACAGGTAGAACACTGGCCGGTGGCACTGGCATCATGAATATAGCCCGCGGGGACCCATCCCGTCGTTCTATGACAGGTGTCGCACTGTGCCGTGGTCTGAATATGGTTTTGCGGCTTGCCCGTGGCTTTTTGGCCGTTATGACAAGTGGAGCACTGGCCGGCTGTGCTGGCATCGTGAACATAGCCCGCGGGGACCCATCCCGTCGTCTTATGACAAGTGTCGCACTGTGCCGTGGTCACAAGATGGTTTTGCGGTTTGCCGGTGGCGGTTTGTCCGTTGTGGCAAGTCGAGCACTGGCCCGCTACCAGAGCAAGATTATGATTAAAGGTTGCAGGAGACCAAGCATTGACGGTATGACAGAGATTACAACCCTGGGTCGTCATGATATGATCCTTAGGTTTTCCGTATGCGATCTGATCATTATGGCAATTTTCACACTCCCTTGGAGCCGTTCTATACTGCCCTCCCAAATGACATTGGGAACATTTCAGGCTTCGATGGGCACCAAGAAGCTGAAAAGAAGTAGCATCATGATTGAAATTGGCAGGCAGCTCGCTTTCTGTTAATTTTTTTGAGGACCCGCTTGTCGTCTCAGAAGTGGCTATTTTATAAGAGAAAAATACCATTCCTAAGACAAGGCCTGCCAGAGCAGTTAAAACCACAAAACCGGGTCTCCACATAGAATTAAGCCTCATGTTATTCTTCCCTAAATCGGACAAAAAAATAGCCGCCAAAGGATTTCCTCTGGCGGCTCGGCGAGCATGTCCCGAATCTCTGATTCGGAAGTTAGCCCCGTTGCGCTGCGCCCCCATCTTTCGATGGGTTTGCTCTGAGCAAAGGTGTTTTATTATTAAATTCGATTAATTGCAATATTTGGGAATATTTTACCAAAAATATTATTTTTGTCAAGTACTAAATTCTATAAAAGTCAAATTTGAGTCGCTTTCGATACATTATAGCACCAAATACAGTATCTGGACGCCCCAATCGTTGCGGCTCCGCCTTGTCGGCTGGAAACAGACTGGAGTATAATGTTTTTATCAACTGGTGGTGCTGAATGGCCGAGGCGGTGATCATTGATGGTATCCGGACCCCGTTTGCGAGGTCCGGAACGGTTTTTAAAAATATCCCGGCCGAGGAGCTGGGACGGCTCGCCGTCCATGAATTGATAGAGAAGACCGCTCTGGACCCGAAGATCGTGGACGAGGTGATCATCGGGACGGTCAGCCAGATGGTGGACACGGCCAATGTCTCGCGGGTCATCGCGCAGCGTGCCGGCCTCCCCTCCCGTGTTCCGGCTTACACCGTCAACCGGAACTGTGCCTCGGGCCTAGAGGCGATCGGAAGCGCGATCGAAAAGATCCGGGCCGGAATGGCCGAGGTCGTCATCGCCGGCGGCGTCGAGTCCATGAGCAATATCCCGATCTTCTATTACGGGAAGCGGCTGACTGAAATTCTCATCGACGCTTCAAAGGCCAAAACCTTGGTGCAGAAGATCGCGAAGTTCGCGTCGATTCGTCCGCGCGACCTAAAACCGAGCATCATCAGCCAAACCGATCCGCTGAACGACATGCGGATGGGTGACACGGCCGAGGTGCTGGCCAAAGAATTCGGAATTTCAAGAGAGGAGCAGGACGTCTTTGCCTTGATGAGCCATCAGCGGGCCGTCACGGCCCGCTCCCGTTTTACGGAAGAAATCGCTCCCGTTTATCTTTCTCCACGTTACGAAACCGTCGTCAAGAACGATGTCGGGCCTCGGGAGGGCCAAAAAATCGAGGATCTGGCCCGTCTAAGACCGGTCTTCGACCGTCGAAACGGTTCGGTCACGGCCGGCAACGCCTCACCCCTGACGGACGGCGCCGCGGCCCTTCTAATCATGAACGAGGAAAAGGCCCGCGCGATCGGATACAAACCGCTCGGTCGCGTTCGGGCCTATGCCTATGCCGGTCTGGATCCGGCAAGGATGGGTTTAGGTCCGTCATTTGCCACCCCATTGGCCCTGGATCGGGCCGGGATGAAATTTTCGGATATCGAGCTGATCGAGATGAATGAGGCGTTTGCGGCGCAGATTCTGGCCAATGAAAAAGCATTCGGTTCAAAAAAGTTCGCTCAGGAACAACTGGGGCGCAATGAACCGATCGGTGAGATCGATCGGAGCCGGTTTAATGTCAACGGCGGGGCGATCGCGCTCGGTCATCCCCTCGGTGCGTCCGGCGCTCGCCTGATGCTGACCCTGTTGTATGAGCTTCGACGGAGAAACCAATCCATCGGCTTGGTCACGCTTTGCGTCGGCGGTGGACAGGGAGCGGCCTATGTCGTCGAGAGGAGATAAACGGACATGACCCCGGAGAAGAGTATTCGCATCTCGGTCAGCGACCGCGGCCTCTGTCATGCCGAGATCGATGTTCCGGGAAAAATGGTCAACCTGATCTCGACTCGGCTTCTTACGGAGCTTGCGGAGGCGGTTGATTCCGTACAGTCCGATAGCAGGATTAAAGGGGTTATTTTCCTGAGCCGCAAACCGGACCACTTTATCGGCGGGGCCGAGATCGACGTTCAACGATTTCTGAGCGATTTGGACACGACATTGGCTTTTACAAAACAAGGCCGCGATGTCTACCAAAAAATCGCCTCCCTTCCCATCCCGACGTTGGCCGCCATCCACGGCGCCTGTCTCGGGGGCGGGCTGGAGTTGGCGCTGGCTTGCCGTTACCGTCTGGCGAGCGACCACCGGAAGACACGCCTCGGCCTACCGGAAGTGATGCTCGGAATCTTCCCAGGCTGGGGCGGAATCACGCGGCTTCCCCGTCTGATCGGACTATCGGCGGCGCTGGACCTGCTCCTGACGGGCAAACATCTCGACGCGAGGCGGGCCGAGCGAATCGGACTGGTAGACCGCGTCGCTACTTCCAAGGAGATCCCGACGCAGGCGGATTCTTTTATGTTCGAGATCCTCACGCAGGAGGCCTCGCTTCATCGGAAAATTCAATCGGCCCGAATGCGCTCGCAAAACAAAATCCTGACGCGCTTCTTGAACCAAACCCCTCTCGGTCGGGCCCTTGTTTTTCATCAAGCCCGCAAAAACGTCATGCGGTTTACCCATGGACGCTATCCGGCGCCATTGAAAATTATCGATGTGGTCCGAAAGGGAATCGGAGGTCCGCTCGAACGATCGTTTGAACTGGAGCAGGAGGGGCTCCATGCGCTTGTTCGTGAAGAAACGACGCAGAACCTGCTCCATGTCTTTTCATTGCGAATGCACGCCGGAAAACTGCCAAAAGAGATTACGCCTGCCGATCCCGTTCCGTCGATTCGGAAAGTGGGCATCCTTGGGGCCGGAGTGATGGGGGCCGGCATCGCCCAATGGATGCTCCAACAGGAAATTCCGGTGCGCCTGCGAGACATCAACGAGGAGGCGATCGCAAAGGGCATCAAAACCATTAACGAGGCCTTTGACAAACGGGTCTCTCGACGGAGAATGCGCCCGGAAGAAAAAGAAGACCGGATGCGGCTTCTTTCGGCCACCACCGGCTATTCCGGTTTTTCAACATGCGACTTGGTCATCGAGGCCGTGGCCGAAAGGATAGAGATCAAGCAGCGGGTGATCCGCGAATTTCAGGAGGCCGCCGGAGTTGGCGCGATCTTCGCCACAAACACCTCTTCGCTCTCGATCACGGCCATGGCTGAAGCGGCGAAACGGCCGGATCGCGTGTTGGGGCTTCATTTCTTCAATCCGGTTGCTCAGATGCCGCTGGTTGAAGTGGTGAAAGGAAAAATGACCTCTGATGAGACGCTGGCCACCGGTGTGGCCTTTGTCAAAAGGATCGGTAAGACGCCTCTGGTCGTTTCGGACAGTCCCGGCTTTCTGGTTAACCGGATTCTGATGGCCTACGGAAACGAGGCTGGACTGCTTCTGGAAGAAGGGGCTACGGTCGATCGGGTGGATCGCGCCATGGAGGCGTTCGGGATGCCGATGGGTCCTTTCACAATGATGGACGTGGTGGGACTGGACATCGCCTATCACACGGCCGAAACGATCCGAACAGCCCTTCATCTTGATCCGGCTGAACAGTCTCGGATCGGCGATCGGTTATTTGAAGCCGGAAGGTTTGGAAAAAAGACGGGACAGGGTCTGTATCGATATGAAGGCAGGGAAAAGCACAACAATCCCGAATTAGACACGATGCTTGCAGCCGTCCGGAAAGAACGCGGCCTTACTCCGCGTCTGAATATAACCGATCAAGAAATAACCGATCGCCTTGTGATGATCATGGTGAATACAGCCGCCTGGTGTCTCGAGAAGGGGGTTGTTCAGGAGCCGGGCGATGTTGATCTTGGCTTGATTATAGGCGCTGGTTTTCCGCCATTTAGAGGAGGATTATTAAAGTATTGCGATAAGATTGGAATCACGAGGGTTAAAGAAGCGCTTGACCGGTATTCTCTCTCGGCCGGTCCACGCTTCTCCCCTGCTCAAATGATCACCGATCTTGCAAGCCAGGGAAAAGGGGTTTATTAGAGCGCTAAATAAGCGTTGGTGACGTATTCCTGGACCATGCGTTGCGTGTTGAAAAACGAGGCATTCAACGCGATGCAGTGCTTCATGATGTTGATGTACTTTTCACGATCGCGGTAGAACATCGGAATGATCACGTTTTCGAGCTTGTGGTAGAGATAGGCCGCATCTCGATTCCGATCATCTCCCTCCGCAGGCGGTTGACCATCCTGGGCAATGGCCCATCCGGTTACGCCTTCCATATGGCCCTCGGCCCACCAACCGTCTAAAATGCTTAATTGAGGAACACCGTTGTGGCAGGCCTTCATCCCGCTGGTTCCCGAGGCTTCCAGCGGGCTGACCGGGTTGTTAAGCCAGAGATCCACACCGGCCGTGATCAGCCTTCCCATTTCCATATCGTAGTTGGAAAGATAGATCACCTTGATGTGGTTTTTGAGTGCACGCCGAGAATGGAAGATTTTTGTGATAATCGCCTTGGCTTCGCGATCCTGCGGGTGGGCCTTTCCAGCATAGATGACCTGGAGCGGTCCCACTTCGGTCGCGATTTTCTTGAGCCGAGCGATATCGTGAAAGAGCAGGTCCGCCCGCTTGTAGAGCGCTGCACGACGTGCAAACCCTATTGTGAAGACCGGAACATCCATTCCGGCTTTCTCGTTCTGGTTAACAAGATCGAGCAGCACCTGCTTGGATTCCAAATGGGCCGCCCAAACGGCTTCTTTCGGGATGTTCAGTGCATGACGAAGCGCAAAACTGTCCTGCCTCCAACCCGGAAGAAAAATGTCGTAAAGTTTTTGGAAGGGTTCAGAAGTCCAAGTCACCGAGTGAACACCGTTTGTAATGGATTGAACGGGATATTCGGGAAACATGCTGCGGGCAACGTTCCCGTGCTTCCTGGAAACCCCGTTAATGTAACCACTCAAATTTAGTGCAAGTCGGGTGATATCAAAGTTCTGTCCTTCGTGGAAACCGTTCAGGCGAATGATTTCTTGCTCGCCCAATATGTTTCGTACGAGATCCGGAGCAAAACGATCATGCCCGGCTGCAACCGGTGTATGGGTTGTAAAAACACACTGACGGCGGACTGATTCAATCGTCTCGGGATCTGTCTCCGGTTTGTTGAGTTGACGATGTGCTTCATTGAGAAGTTCAAGAACCGCCAATCCTGCATGGCCTTCATTCATATGGTATTTTTTGATCGCGTGATGGCCCATCTCTCGCAGCATCCGGATACCCCCGATCCCTAGGATAATCTCCTGGCACAACCGATACCGAGCGTCTCCGCCGTACAACTGGCCCGTTAGGGAACGGTCTTGCGGATCATTATCGCCTAAATTGGTATCCAGGAAATAAACGGGGATCGTAAAACCCCGGCTCCCGTGCAGCTCGTATTTCCAGGCCCGGATTTTCACCGAGCGCCCCTCCATCTCCACATTGACTGTCCCGGGAAGAGGTTCAAGGTACTTTCGTGGATCCCAAGAAACGGCCTGCTCCAGCTGATTGCCGTTCTCATCCAGTTGCTGATGGAAGTAACCCTTCTCATGGAGCAACGTGACCGCGACCATAGGAACATTCAGATCCGCGGCCGATTTAAGCATATCGCCGGCCAGAATTCCCAGACCGCCACTATAGGTCGGAATCCCGTTGTGAAGCGCGATTTCCATTGAAAAATAGGCAATTGCACGTTCGTTAATCATGGGCATACCTTTTCCAGTTGGATACGGATTAGGAACAAGATAGTGATGGTATTGAATTCAAGCAAGATGGTATGGACGAGGCCTTTTTCAAACCGATAGATTTCCTTAGGCTATATATTTTACTATATCCGAACTGCTTACTCCCTGGAGCGCAGAATATAATTTATTAATATTAGCACAACCGATGGCTATAAATCAA
>JACQBZ010000064.1 GCA_016194285.1 Nitrospirota bacterium
CCCATCATCATCGGGATGTTCGGCCCGTAGACGTCGGCATCCATCAGACCGACCCTGGCGCCGGTCTCGGCGAGGGCGACCGCGAGCGTCGCGCTGACGGTCGATTTGCCCACGCCGCCCTTCCCGCTGCTGATCGCGATCGCGTTTTTCACCCGTGGAATGTAATCCTCCCGGACGCCGCTGACCCCTTTCGTGACATTGGAGGTCATGTTGATGTTCACCTTGGATACGCCCGGGAGGGCCGCGATGAGGCGTTGGGCCTCGTCGCGCATCTGGTCCCGGACCGGGCAGGCGGGCGTGGTCAGGACGATGTCAAAGCCGATTTGAGAATCCTGGATCTTGATGTTCTGGACGAAGCCCAGCGCCACGATATCTTTGTGAAGATCCGGATCCTGGATCTTGCTCAAGGCGGCCAAAACTTCTTTTTCGGTCACGGGCATAACGTTTCTCCATCGTGATCACAACAACGGTAGATATCTATTCTACGGGCGGTGCAGTTCGTTCGTCAACGGGTATTTACTACATCGGGGATTCCATAGGGGATCAGCCAAGATCTCCGGCGAGCTCCTGACGAACGGCCTTATCCAAGACAGTTCGAGCCTGATAATTGGGATGGTCCACAATCAGCGCCGCCGGAACGGTGTCGTTACGAAAAGCGGCCCGCTGTTCCGGTGAGAACCGAAACCGGACGTAATGAACCGCGCTGAGCTTCTCCTCGTTGCTGTGGCCTTCTTCAAACCGACCGGCGATCCGGTCCGCGCCGAGCTCGACAAAGACGCACCGGCCGCTGTCGATGCCGCGAAGTTGATCCAGGATCTCCTTGATACGGTCCGGTTCGGTGATCTCGATGAACAGCGTGGCCGACAGTTCGCCCGGCCCGGCGATGAGGGGATTGTACGTGTTCAGTTCATCTTGAATTTTTTCTGGATCGTATATGTGCTCCACGCGCATCATCTCCTGGATCTGGAACAGGATGGTGTCTCGGTTCTCGAACACCAGCGTGAGCCGATCCCCGAGCGGGACGCGGCGCCGTTTCTTGAGGGCGATGATTCGTTCACGGAACGGCTTGCGGAAGGCCTCGTATTCCGAAAGCGGCTTGATGTCTTTTAGCTGAAGCGGGTTCATTGGGATCTCCTGTTTTTATTTGAACCCATAGGCCCTCTGAATGATCTGAATCGGATGGACCGACTTCTTCCCGGTGCTTTGCGTGAGCGCCATGCCGGACAGGGGACAGTCCGAGACCGCCACGTCCGGCTCCGCATTCTCGACGGCCGCAAAGGCTTTTCGTCCGACCTTGAGCGAGAGGTCATAATATTCTTTTTTTACCCCGAACGTGCCGTCATGGCCGGAACATCGCTCGATGACTTCAACGGTGGCGCCGGGGATCAACTTCATCAGGTCGCGGGATTTCAAACCGATGTTCTGATCCCGGAGATGACAGGGGACCTGGTAGGCGATCTTGCCGGGACTGGAGACGAAATCCTTCGCGAGCTTTCCCTGCCCTTCGAGTTTCATGAGGTATTCGCAGAGGTCATAGGTGTTGGCCGCGACTTTCCTCGCCTCTTCGGTGGGAACCAGGTCGGGATATTCCTTCTTCAGCATCAGGCTGCAGGTCGGCATGGGGGATACGATTTTATAGCCCGCATCCACGGCGGCCGTCAGGCGCTTCAAATTCGATCGGGCTTTTTGGCGAACCGCGTCCAGATCCCCGATGTCGAAATAGGGCATCCCGCAGCATTCCTGTTCCGGGCAGATTACCTCGACGGCGTTTTTCTCGAGGACCTGAAGCGTGGCCTTGCCGATCTCGGGATCGTGGCGGTTGATGTAACAGGTGTAAAAAAGCGCCACCTTTTCGTCCATCATAGGGGCTTGCGTCGCCCCCTCCACCGGCGAAGCCGGATGGAGCCTCCCCCTCTCGCTCGCTTCCGCTCGCTGGGTGTCTACAGGGGAACGGCGCGCCTCGCCCCCGGCCGGTTTCCGCGTTCGGTGGAACCAGGCCGCGAAGGATTGCCGATGGAAATCAGGGAAGAGCCGTTCCCGATGAATGCCCATCACTTTCTCCAGCGCCCAGCGGATGGCCGATCGGCGAAGGGCCCAATTGGCCAGCGGTGCGATCATTCCGCCCAACCGGCCTATCTGGTCCACGTCGACCAACAGTCGGTCCCGCAAACCGGCCGGCTGCCGCTTCGCCTTCAAATGTTTTCCCCAAAGCATGAGCCTTGGAAAATCCAGGTCGTACTGGTGCGGCGGACAATAAGGACAGTGATTGAAACAGAGCTTGCAGTAGTAACAGAGATCCACCACCTGATCGAGAACCGGCGTGTCCAGGGCGCTCACCTCGCCGTCTTTATCGTCGATGCCGCGGAACAGCACATCGAACGACGGGCAAAGGTTAAAACATCTCCGGCATCCGTTGCAGATCTCGTAGACCCGCAACGTTTCGGCCTGGAAGGCTTCCGGTTCTTTGAATCGGGGAGAGTCGAAGGCAATCATCTCGTTTCCTTTAAGATGATCGGAATCCGGGGCGGTCTAGGACCGGCGCCGGCCTCCGAGGTAAATTATTTCTTTATGGTGTCCAGGGCCTTGGTGAATCGTCCCGCATGGGACTTTTCGGCCTTGGCCAACGTTTCAAACCATTCCGAGATCTCCTCGAACCCTTCTTCGCGGGCGGTCTTGGCAAATCCCGGATACATCTGGGTGTACTCATAGGTTTCGCCTTCGATCGCGGATTTCAGATTGGCCGCGGTGTCGCCGACGGCCACGCCCGTGACCGGGTCGCCGACTTCGGCCAGGTAATCAAAATGTCCGAAGGCATGCCCGGTCTCACCCTCGGCCGTGTCGCGAAACACGCCGGCGATATCCGGTTGTCCTTCGATGTCGGCGCGACGGGCGAAATAGAGATACCGCCGGTTGGCTTGAGATTCTCCTGCGAATCCTTCTTTAAGATTTTCCCACGTCTTCGATCCTTTCAGTCCTTTCTTGGCCATGGTGCTTACCTCCTTTTTTGGGGTTTGTTCATTTTGGGTTTGCAACGGCTGCAGTAGCCGTGAAATTCAACCCGGTGTCCGGTAATCCGGTACCGATGCTTGGCCTTGGGCGACAGGGCCAGACGGTCCAGGGTATCGTCGTAGAGATCCTCGATTTTCTTGCAACGCAAGCAGACGAGATGATGGTGGGAGGCCTGATTCGCGTCGAATCGGGCCTTGTCGTGCCAGAGGCTGATCTCCGATGCGATCCCGATTTCCTTTAAGCTCTCGAGCGTATTGTAGACCGTGTTCATCGACAGGGTCGGGTAGGACGCCTTGACCGTCGAGTAAAGATCCTCCACGCTCGGATGCTCGGTGGATCCCGCGAGCGCCCGGTAGATGGCGTACCGCTGGCTCGTGAATTTGAGTCCGCGCTCCTGAAAATGCCTTCGAAGCTGTTCGGGTGTGAGCAACATAAGAATAATTCCTAAATAAGAATAATTACTATTTACCACATGCGGGGGAAATTTGTCAAGCGGGAAAATGCTATCCGTTCGCCGACCGGACCGGGACGTCCCGACCCTCTTCCAGGTCCAGAAGATCCGGCCAGGCGGTGATATCGGTGCGATGCGGGGCGAGTCGGTCCCGGATTTCATTGAAACGGCGTTGGCTTTCTTCGTTCCGGGGTTTCCGGTTCAGAAACGTTTGATTCCAGGCCTCGACTTCTTCGGGGCTTCTGGCGGTCGCGTCATTGTTGAGCCAGGCCAGCAGTTCCCGGTCGTCTTGATTCTGAACCGCCTCGTAGAAGGCGTTCGGGTCGATCTTCAGGAATTCAAGCAGCATGTGATCCAGCGGGCAGGGGTAGATGTATTCCCCGACGGTGCCCGCCGCCTTGGCGCGCGCCTTGTCGATCATGCGGGCGAGATGAGCATATCCGCCGAGCCTTTCCCTGGGGCTTCGGGGGAACTGTCGGGTCAGGTCGAGCGGTTTGACCTTCATTAGAAGGACCTCCAAAAGAGGTTTTTTCAGACGGCCGTTCAAAGGACCCGGCGCGTTAGATCCTCGGAACGGTGATCCCGCGCTGGGCCTGGTATTTGCCCTTCTTGTCGGCGTACGAGGTCTCGCAGGGCTCGTCGCTCTCGAAGAAGACCACCTGGGCGATCCCTTCATTGGCGTAGATCTTGGCGGGCAGCGGGGTGGTGTTTGAGATTTCCAGCGTCACGAATCCCTCCCATTCCGGCTCGAACGGGGTCACGTTCGTGATGATCCCGCAGCGGGCATAGGTGCTCTTTCCCACGCAGATCGTCATCACGTTACGGGGAATCTTAAAGTACTCCACGCTCATGCCCAGGGCGAACGAATTGGGCGGGATGATGCAGACCGGTCCCTTGAAATCGACGAACGACTTCAGGTCGAAATTCTTGGGGTCCACGATCGTCGTGTTGATGTTGGTGAAAATCTTAAACTCGTCCGCGATCCGGATGTCGTAGCCGTAGGACGAGAGGCCGAACGAGATCACGCCTTGCCGGATCTGCTTTTCCTCAAAGGGCGAGATCATGCCCTGTTCTTTCGCCATCTTTCGAATCCACCGGTCGCTCTTGATCATTCATCGCCTCCGTTGTTCAAAATTTTGAAGGGTCCGTTTGCGTGCTGCGGGGTCATCGAGACCTTGTCCGGCTCGACCTGCGGGTACTGGAAGACGCGTCCTTCGTAGTTCTTCAGAATCGCCTCCCGGGCGTTGAGCTCGACGAGATAATCGGCCGGCAGCAGCGGAACTTTTCCGCCTCCGCCCGGTGCGTCGATCACATAATGAGGCACCGCCATTCCGGACGTATGGCCCTGAATCGCCTTGAGGATCGCCAGTCCGTCTTCCACCGTCGTCCGGAAATGATTCGTGCCCCGGGTCAGGTCGGCCTGATAAATGTAGTACGGTTTGACCCGGCAGGCGAGCAGCTTCTGCATCAACCGCTTCATCACCTCCGGATCGTCGTTCACGCCCTTGAGCAGAACCGTCTGACTGCCGAGCGGGATGCCGGCGTCGGCCAGCCGTTCACACGCCCGTTTCACCTCCGGCGTGATCTCCTCCGGGTGGTTGAAATGCAGGTTCATATAGATCGGATGATATTTTCTGACCATCGCGCAGAGTTTTTCGGTGATGCGCGACGGCAGACTTCCCGGAACCCGGCTCCCGATTCGGATGATCTCCAGGTGCGGGATCGCCCGAAGGGCTTTGAGGACCCGATCGAGGTGATCATCCGTCAACAAGAGCGGGTCGCCACCGGAGAGGATGACGTCCCGGATCTCCGGATGGCGTTGGATGTAATCCACCGCCCGGTCGAGGTCTCCCTTGGAGATGAATCCCGGCTTGCCCACCAGCCGTTTGCGCGTGCAGAAGCGGCAGTAGATGGGACATTGGTTTGTGACCATTAGCAGGACGCGATCGGGGTAGCGGTGGACCAGGTGCGGAACGGGGCTGTCGGCGTCTTCGTTCAGCGGATCGGCCGCGGCCAGGAGATCGTCGCCCTCAACCGCTTCCGGAACGACCTGTTTCCAGACAGCGTCCCCCTTTTCCTTGATCTGCTTCAGCACGTGGGGGGTGATCCGCACGCGGTATTCCTTCATGACGTCCCGGATCGCGTCCGGGTCCACGCCCAGTTCGCGGGCGAGGTCCTCCGGTTTTGTGATGCTGGACTGAAGCTCTCGTTGCCAATCTTCCATTCGGTCTCCTTATTTTATAATGGGGCTCACGTCGCCCCCTCCACCGGCAGAGCCGGATGGAGCCTCCCCCTCTCGCTCGCTTTGCTCGCTGGAAAACTCATACATAATGCGAGTGGGGCGCCTCGCTTCCGGCCACCCGCTTGCGCTAATCCTTCACGGCGCAGGGCGCCATCACGGCCTCGGTCATGCCGTGGATCAGTTTCTTGTCCAACGGGCAGATCGTCGCCAGGATCCCGCCCAGTTCGGCTTTTTCCCCCGCCACGAAATAATAGGGCGACAGCCGGACGCGGCCGGCCATGAGCTTCGGCTGCGCTTCGGCCGGGTCATCGTACCAGATCGAAAACTGCTTTCCCCCGTGGAACTCCTGCAGGATCGACGGGGACCGGGGAAAATAGGTCTGGGCGTCGCTCAGCGCCTGCGCCCATTCCTTTTCGGGAAGGTCATGTCCCACCAGCACGCCGCGGCTGCCCCAGGCCTTCTCGGAGAAACCGGACGGTTTCAGTACATAATGCCGTTCCTTCTGCGTGAGCGCGGCCAGTTCCGGCCAGTTGCTCACGGGCCGGTCCCGGATCGTCAGGCCGGGAATCACGGCGTACGGCGGGACCGGCTGCGGGTCCACGATCCAGGTCTTCGGAAATATCCGTAGAAGCGCCGCAACGGTCTTCTCGCCCAGCGCTTCCGTCCAAAACGGACGGAGCGTCGGGTGATGAAACAAGGCGAAGGCCATCTTCTCTTCCAGACAGGTCTTGGCCGGAGGGGTGATCTTGACCTTTTCCTTCTTGGCGCTGTAGAGGATCAGCTCCGATTTCGGGACGTTTTTAAGATCAAAAAGTTCGAAGAAACGATAAACCACGTCAATCGGAACGACCGCGCTCTGATCTGTGACGGTCAGCCCGTCTTCGGTGAACCGGATCTGATCCGGCTCGATCACAAACGTCCGGAGTCCCGCTTGGTTGAGACGGTTTCCCAGCCAATGCATTTCGGGACGGTAGTCTTTGGATTCCTCCGAGACGATGATGGCCAGGGTTGGATTTGGAACCTCCGCGACGGACCGAATCATTCGGGCAAACCCCTCGACCATCCCGTCCGCACCGCCGATCACGGCGTTGCCAAATTCAGAATAATGATGCGACAGGCTGCCGGTCAGGCCGATTCCGCCGGGAACCGAGTCCAGTTCGGTCACGATCCATCCGTCTTCGGTCAGAATCAAGTCCGGTCGAATGACGCCCGGGAGGTCTGGTTTGAACCGATTCATCCGGCCGTAATCGATCAAAACCTCCGGTTTTCCCTGATCGAGGTATCGGCTGATCCATCGGGGCTGAGATTCGCGGACGCTGGCGAAGTAGAGGCGGTTCAATGCCGTGTAGAAGGACAGCAACCGGGGACCCAGTTCCTGGATCGCCTTGAGGTCGTCGGCCGGAATCCGGAAGGGTTCGGGCGAGACGCGCCAGGTCAACCGGCTGACCGCGCCGTTCGGTTCGGCGGCCCCCTTCTCGGAGGGGGGTTGAAAGAGTCCGTCCCGGATCAGCCGGTTTCTCAGGTCCGAGCAGCGGCTTCGGATCCATTCTGAATTCGCGGATTCGTTTGTCTTGAGACCGGACGGTTGTGAAGGCGTTTGACGGGGCAACGATCGATCCTCGTTCATGCGGGCCAGGATTGAGTGATGAAATATATTAACACGCCCCCGACAACAGCATCAAGCGGTTTTTGCGGCCGTGCCCGACCGCAAGATCTCATCCAAACGGTCGGGATAATTGGTGAACAGGCCGTCCGCTCCCATCGCAAGGTACCGCTTCATGAGGGACGGCCGGTTGACGGTGTAAACATAAACCGGCAGGCCGTTTGTATGGGCCTGCGTCAGAATGTTTTTCGATAGGCGATGGGTCGAGATATGGATCGACTGGACCTTTAACAATTCGGCTTCCTTCAAAATGTCCCGCGGCCTTGTTTTTCGGGTGAGGAGTCCCAGCGCGATTTCGGGATCGAGTCCGCGGAGGGTTTTTAAGGCCGCACGATCAAATGACGAGATCGCGACCCGGTCTTTGGCACGGTGTCGGACGATCATATCTAAAAGTCGTCGTTCGATATCGGGGTAAAAGGGCGAGCCGCGCTTGAGTTCGATGAAAACACGGATGCGGCCGGCGGCGAATGCCAGCACCTCGTCCAGCGTCGGCACCCGTTCGCCTCGGTAGGTTCCGTCCCGCCACGAGCCGACATCGAATTTCTTGATCTGTTCCAGCGAGAGGGCTCGGACCGGGCGGGGATCACCCGCCGTCCGCCGCATCGTAAAATCATGGAGCACGACCAGGCGGCCGTCGGCGGTTTGATGCACGTCCAGCTCGATCCAGTCCGCGCCCTGCTCGACCGCCAGGCGAAACGCGGCCATCGTATTTTCCGGCGCATGGCCGGATGCTCCCCGGTGGGCGATGTTGAGCGGGTGTTTCGTCACAGTGGTGCGTGTCCTTTGAGACGGATTGATCCCTCAGATATAACATTTGCCATGAGGGCTGTCAAAAGGAATTCCTTGTCTCTTGACAGAAGCCATAAAATAGGATTATCCTTAGGGCGTTTTCAAGGATTAAAAACAACTTGGTCAGGGTGTTAAGCCTCTTTCGTGCCGGGAAGGCAATGATCTCTCCATTCTTTGAAGTCACTCCGTGGCCGATCCGTCTGTGGATCGGCCGTTTATCCATCCGATTTAGAAATCAAACACAGTCTTGAGAGGAGGTGGATCGCGCGATTCGCGGGAATACGTGTCGGTTTTTCTGAAGTGTTGAACTATTTTTCACGTTCCGGTTCATGATCAGTCAATCAAACAGGAGGCGCCGAATGAAGCAGATTCGAAAGGGTATCATTGGTTTTGTATTGATGATGATCGTGTCCATCAGTGTCGTATCGACATCGATGGCGATGAAGGGGGGGAGCCCGATCGGAAAGATGTCGAAGGATGAATTGATCAAGCTGGCCGAGAGCGCCGCGCCGCCGGAAATCTCGAAGGACGCGACGATCATGATTCCCGGTCCGGACGGCAAGTTGGTTGAGGCCCGAAAAGGGACGAACGGTTTTACGTGCATCCCCGATATCGATGGACAGGTGAAGCCGGATCCGATCTGTGCTGATGCGGCCTCCATGCAGTGGGTGAACGATCTCACGAGCAACGCGCCGAAGCCGACGAACACCGCACCCGGAATCGCCTACATGGCTCAAGGAGGGTGGCATTTTGAGAAGGACGGAAAGATTTTGATTAAAAACGAGCCGGGCGCTAAGCCGATGAAGGAGCCTCCGCACTGGATGGTCTTCTGGCCGTTTGATTCAAAGACGAGCGGACTTTCGGCCATGCCGACTAAAATGGGAACGTATATCATGTTCGAGGGCACGCCGTATGCCCATTTGATGATTTATCAGGATCCGAAAAAGATGAAGTAATCTGCATTAAATCATCGAGAAGGGGCTTTAATTCTGCCCTTCTCTCAACCAAAAGGAGGGTGTCATGCCTAGTAAACAGTACAAGAAGTTAGGCTGTATGGACGTTGAACCGAAGATGGGCTGCGCTTTTGAAGTCCGGGCTGAAACAGAGGATGAAGTGATGCGGCTGGCGGCCGATCACAGCAAGACGATTCATAAGATGACCTCCATGCCTCCGGACATGGCGGACAAGGTCAAGTCGGCGATCAAGACCGTCACGGTCAACGTCTAACGGTCGGTTATCTGTAACAGAGACCCCCGGTCCAGGCATGTCCTGTGCCGGGGGTTTTCGTTTCCGTGTTGAGTTTCGACCGTTGCTTGCAGTACAATCATCCCACCTTTAATATAAACCCGATCAAGGAGAGCCTCGTGAAACCGAAGACACGTCTTGAACGCGACACGATGGGCGAGAAGGAAGTTCCGGCCGAGGCCTATTACGGCATCCAGACTCTGCGGGCGGTCGAGAACTTTCCGATCAGCGACCTTCGATTTTCCCGATCCTTCATCCGGGCCCTCGGCTTGATCAAATGGGCGGCGGCGCAGGTGAACGAGGATCTGGGTCTTCTGGACAAGAAAAAGGCCCGGTCGATCGTTCAGGCCGCGCGCGAGGTGGCCGACGGAAAATTAGACCGCGAGTTCGTCGTGGACATTTTTCAGACCGGCTCCGGGACCTCGACCAACATGAACGCCAACGAGGTGATCGCCAATCGCGCGGCCGAGCTGCTGGGCGAGTCTCTCGGTGGCAAGGCGGTTCATCCCAACGACCACGTTAATCTTGGCCAGTCCTCCAACGACGCGATCCCGACCGCGATCCATGTCGCGGCATTGGAGTTGATCGAAAAGGATCTGATCCCTTCCCTGACCAAATTACAAAAGGCACTGGCGGTCAAGGCGAAGGAGTTTGATCCCATCGTCAAGATCGGCCGAACGCATCTGGCCGACGCCACGCCGATCCGGCTGGGACAGGAGTTCTCAGGCTATGCGCGTCAGATCGCGCTCGCGATTCGGCGCGTCCAGTCGGTGCGGGAGAACCTTTCGGAACTGGCGCTGGGCGGCACGGCCGTCGGCACCGGGATCAATACCCATCCGGAGTTTGCAAAACGGGTGATCGCGATCTTGAGCCGCGAGACGGGTTGCGGTTTTCGCGAAGCCGAGAACCATTTTGAAGCCCAGGCCGCCAAGGACGCCGTCGTCGAGATGAGCGGCGCGCTCAAGACCGTCGCGGTGAGCCTGACGAAGATCGCGAACGACATCCGCTGGCTCGGCTCCGGCCCCCGATGCGGCATCGCCGAGATCCTCCTGCCGGACACGCAACCCGGCTCTTCGATCATGCCGGGAAAAGTCAACCCGGTGATCGCCGAGTCGGTTTTGATGGTCGCGGCCCAGGTGATCGGAAACGATCTGACGATCACGATCGGCGGCCAGGCCGGAAATTTTGAGTTGAATGTGATGATGCCGGTCATGGCCTACAATCTTCTCCAGTCGATCGAGCTTCTCGCGCGGTCGGCCGGAAACTTCACGACCCACTGCATCCAGGGCATCCAGGCCGACGAGGCCCGGAATCGGGCCATGATCGAGCAGAGCCTCGCGATGTGCACCGCGCTGGCGCCCGTGATCGGGTACGACGCCGCGGCCAGGATCGCCAAAGAGGCCTATAAAACCGGCAAGACGGTGCGCGATATTGCCCATGCCCAAAAGGTTCTGCCGGAAGAACGACTGTCCGAGCTGCTTGACCCGTGGAGTATGACTGAACCACGGACCGAGACAAAAAAGAAGAAGGCAAAGTAGGGGCGTAGCATGCTACGCCCCTACACCGCTACATAAATTCCCTCTAAACGGTGGTCGCGTGAAAGCTTCCGACCTTTTTGTGAAATGCCTCGAACGGGAGGGCGTGAAATATATCTTCGGCCTCCCCGGCGAGGAGAATCTCGACCTTCTCAATTCCCTGCAGTCCTCCTCGATCACCTTCATCCCGACGCGCCATGAGCAGGCCGCGGCCTTCATGGCGGACGTCTATGGCCGGCTGACGGGGCAGGCCGGCGTCTGCCTCTCCACGCTCGGGCCCGGCGCGACGAACCTCGCGACCGGAATCGCGGACGCCAATCTGGACCATGCGCCGCTCGTCGCGATCACGGCCCAGGCCGGGCTGGAACGGATTCACAAAGAGTCGCACCAGTACGTCGACATCCTTCATTGCTTTGAGCCGATCACGAAATGGAACTCGCGCGTCGAGCGGGCCTCGGTGATACCGGAGATCGTTCGAAAGGCCTTCAAGATCGCACAGGCTGAGAAGCCCGGCGCCTGCCACATCGAGCTTCCGGAAGACGTCATGGGTTTTGAGGTCGGTCAAGAACCGCTTTCGACGTCGCGGGCCCGCCGTCCGTCGCCCGACCGGCCGTCCTTGAAGACCGCCGCGGAGTTGATCGAGAAATCCCGGCAGCCGTTGATCCTGGCCGGAAACGGCGCGGTGCGGGGGAAGGCGGGCAAAGAACTCCTGGCCTTTTCACGGAAAACCGGGATCCCGGTGACGAATACCTTCATGGGCAAAGGCATCGTGCCGTGGGACGATGAGCTCGCGCTGCTATCGACCGGACTTCAATCGCGGGACTACATCTCGTTCGGCTTCGAACGGGCCGATCTGGTGATTGCGGTGGGGTATGACCTGGTCGAGTATTCTCCCCGGCACTGGAATCCGGACGGGAACAAGCCGATTATCCATATCGATTTCACGGCGAGCGAGGTGGACGCCTACTATCAGCCGTCGGTTGAGATCGTGGCCGACGTCCGCGAGACGCTGGAACTTCTGACGCTCGAAGTCCGGGGCCAAAAAGACATGAGTTATCCGAAAACGCTCCGGGCCTCGATCCTCAAGGAACTGGAGGACCGATCGGCCGACGAGGGTTTTCCGGTGAAGCCGCAGCGGATCCTCCGCGACGTCCGAAACGTCTTGGGGAAAGAGGATCTCCTGATCAGTGACGTCGGCGCCCACAAGATCTGGATCGCGCGGATCTTCCCGGCGTCGGTGCCCAACACCGTGATCATCTCGAACGGATTCGCGGCGATGGGGATCGCGCTGCCCGGCGCGATCGCGGCCAAGCTGGTGCATCCCGACCGCAAAGTGCTGGCGATCTGCGGCGACGGCGGGTTTCTGATGACCTGCTCGGAACTCGAGACCGCGCGCCGGCTCGGGCTGGCCTTCGTCGTACTGATCTTCAACGACGACGGATACGGCCTGATCAAATGGAAGCAGCAAAGGAAGTTCGGTCGGGAATTCGCGACGAGCCTTGGCAATCCGGACTTCAAGCGGCTGGCCGAATCCTACGGGGCCAAGGGATACCGGATCGGGGCGGCCAAGGAATTGGCGCCGATGCTGCGGGAGGCCTTCGCCCAGAGGGTTCCGGCCGTGATCGAGGTGCCGGTCGATTATCGAGAAAATTTCCGTTTCATGGAACATCTCGGACAGTTCGTGTGTGCGTTGTAATCTAGGGAGCGCGTCATGATCAAAGAGTATCAAATCTTTCTCGCGGGAAGCTGGAAGCCGTGTGAAAAAGCGATCGAGATCACGAATCCCTACAACGGGGAAGCGATCGGGAGCGTCCATCAGGCCGATGACGCGGAGATCGAGCATGCGATCCGCGCGGCGCAGCAGGCCTTTCCGGAGCTGCGTCGGATGCCGCTGTACCGTCGGGCCGAGGCGCTCCAGAAGATCACGGACGGCATCCGGGAGCGGCGCGAGGAGCTGGCACGGATGATCTGCCTGGAGGCCGGCAAGCCGATCACGGACGCGCGCGGAGAGGTCGGTCGCGCGATCCTGAACTTCCAGACCGCCGTCGAAGAAACGAAGCGACTCGGCGGCGAGGTGATCCCGATGGATCTCGCGGCCGGCTCGGAATCGCGCTTCGGGATCATCCGACGGTTCCCGATCGGGCCGATCCTGGGCATTTCACCCTTCAATTTTCCGTTGAATTTGGTCGGCCACAAAATCGCGCCGGCCATCGCGTCGGGCAATCCGATTATTTTAAAGCCGGCGCCCAAGACACCCATCACGGCCCTGATGCTGGGCGAGATCATCGCGTCATCGGGACTGCCGGCCGGTGCGGTGAGCATCCTTCCCTGCGCAAACGATCTCGCCGAGAAGATGGCCATGGACGAGCGGTTCAAACTGCTCTCGTTCACCGGCAGTGCCAAAGTCGGATGGTATCTGAAGAGCAAGGCCGGAAAGAAAAAGGTTCTGCTCGAGCTGGGCGGCAATGCCGGGGTGATCATTCATCGAGATGCCGATCTGGAGCTCGCGGCCCATCGGTGCGCGGTCGGCGGGTTTTCGTACGCGGGCCAGTCCTGCATTTCGGTCCAGAGGATGTTCGTTCATGAGCCGGTGATCAAACCGTTCATGGACCGCTTTTTGAACCTGGTCCGTGGCCTCAAGACCGGCGATCCCATGGACGAGGGCACCAACGTCGGGCCGATGATCAATTCCGACGCGGCCGAGCGGACCGAACAGTGGGTGGAGGAGGCCGTCCGGCAGGGGGCGAAGGTCCTGATCGGCGGGAAGCGCAGAGGGCGCATGTTTGAACCCACGGTACTGACGGACGTGACGCCCGCCATGAAGGTCTGTAGTGAAGAGGTCTTTGCGCCGCTGGTGGGCGTGATTCCCTATCATGACTTCGACGAGGCGCTGTCTTCCCTGAACGATTCTCCCTACGGACTTCAGGCCGGCCTCTTCACAAACGATCTGAAAAAAATCTTCCACGCGTATGAGGAGCTGGAGGTCGGCGGGTTGATGGTGAACGAGGTCTCAAGCTACCGGATCGACCCCATGCCGTACGGCGGGGTGAAGAACTCCGGCCTCGGCCGCGAAGGCGTGCGGTACGCGATTGAAGAGATGACCGAATTAAAGCTGCTGGGATTGAATCTGCAGTAGGGGTTTGATTAATCAAACCCCTACCAAAAATCAAAAATCGGGGTCAGAGAACAATTTTCAAATCTTATTGCGCCATGTCGCATGGTGAGGATCTCGATTTGAGGCTTGGCGGTCTCTTTAGCCTTGCACTATAATAATGCTTTTCATACAATGAGTATCTTTGAAGGAGAGGATGCGCCATGCAGAAGAAAAACCGCGTTGTGATTGATCCGAAGGTCATGGGGGGGAAACCCGTGATCAAGGGAACGCGCGTGCCCGTGCAGGTGATTGTGGGAGGATTGGCGGGCGGGATGGCCATTGGAGAGGTCTGTAAAGAATATCGCGTGACGGCGGAAGACGTCCAGGCGGCTTTGGCCTATGCTGCGGAGGCATTGGCCGAAGAAAAAGTGCATGCGCTTCCTCGTCGATGAGAACCTTCCGTTAAATGGTGGGATTATTGCTAAAAAAAGGGGAATATGGAACGCCCTGCTCAGCTCAATCCTAAGTTTGTCAACCGAAAGGCCTCTCTACCATATGAACTTACAATCGATGAGGTCTCGAAAGCGGTTTCGGAAACATATCGCCTATTCAATGGACTCAATAATTTCTTGACCACAAGTGACTTTCGTCCGCTTGAAGAACTATTGCTTGGCAATTCTCTTTCTGGAATACTCTCTGAGTTCTTAGTCAAAAACATCGCAAGAGTTTCTCATTCGCTCGTGGCAAATCTCAAAGTTGGTGGACACCCAGACTTGCTGCCAAAAGGTCACTACAATTCCAACCTGATTTTGAAAGGAACCGAGGGAATCGAAGTCAAATCTTCCATTCAAAAGGGAGGTTGGCAGGGGCACAATCCTGAGAATTGCTGGCTTCTTGTGTTCCGTTATATCGTTGGAAAACAAGACGACGATCAAGTGGTACCTTTGACTTTTGTGGAAATTCTCTGTGCCAAGCTTACGAAAAAGGATTGGTCGTTTTCCGGTCGGAAAGGCGCGTCAAGAAGGACGCCAACTGCTTCGATCACTACATCAGGGGTTGAAAAACTCAGAGCCAATTACGTTTACAGGCTTCCAGATTTTGGCGTTGGCAGACATCGAGACATTTTATCTGAGAACGAATAGTTCTTCCTGCGATTCGATTTCTGAGAATCCACTCGAAACATTTTTTCCATTATCAGAAAAGGTCGTTAGCCGTGGGATTGCTTTTATGGCAATGCGATAAAACTCTGGATCAGATTCGATGCCAATGCTTTTGTATCCGACAGCGCAGGCTGCGGCAATCGTTGAGCCGGCTCCCATAAACGGGTCCAGAATGGTGCCTTCCCCAAGCGGCAAGGAGGCTCTAACAATCTGCCGCATAAATGCTTGTGGTTTTAGAGACGGATGAGCCGCAATTTCCCGCTCGCTCGTTCTTGTTGGAGAACTCTTGATGACATCACAAAAGGGTTGATCTTTTGAAATCCGCCGCAGCCCGCCGGTTTTCCATTTGCGCAGGTTGTCTTGGACTCTACCTTCGCACGGTTTTCTAAAGAGTCCCCACGGTTCCCAACACGAGCGAGGCATCACTGATACATCACTGAATTCGTGGTGTGCATTCTTCGGCCTGTCCCCACCGCGGAGGGTTTGTACCAAGCGAATGATTTCTCCACGCTTCTCAAATCCTGATCTCTCAATAACATCGTAGACCAAGTGAGAGAGCAGCGGATTAGTAGCAATAAAAATATGCCCACCTGGAACAAGGACCCTGAAGACTTTCTGTGCCCAGTCAAAGAAGAACCTTTTTAGTTTGCTCTTATCCTCTTGGTTCAGCACTGTGAATCTGGGCAAAGGCTGTCGCTCGTATCCGTCCAGCTTTGGCGGAATTCGCCAGACTCCGCCATTGCTGTTTCTGAGCTTGGCTTT
Organism: Nitrospirota bacterium; assembly: GCA_016194285.1. GTDB lineage: Bacteria > Nitrospirota > Nitrospiria > JACQBZ01 > JACQBZ01 > JACQBZ01. Next base: position 15,951 of record JACQBZ010000064.1, read on the forward strand.
CTCTGTGGCAGTGTATTCCTTCAATCCGTACGGTGGGTCTGTCACAATTGCCTGGATGCTGTTACTCTTCCGTTCTTCAAGCCATTGAAAGCAATCCCTATGCACCAACTCGTAGAGAGCCTTGTATTTGGTCGAGCCAACTCTTTCCTGCTCGTTTTTATTGGTCGTACGTTCTCTATAATTCCCATACTCTCCGAACGCCTCTCGGAGAACAGTGGGGGCTTCAACAGGGTTTGCGTATAGAATCTTTTCTACATCTGAAGGAAGATAGCCAGCGAGTATGCCGAGTTTTGTCGAATCAAGTTTGAGTAACCCTGCCAGCTTCTTAACCATCGTTGCCGATGGAGCTGCCTTCCCCGACTCAAGACGGGACAAGTAGCCTTTTGTAACCTGTAGTTTTGAACTCAGGTGAGACAGAGACAAACTCATTTGTTTGCGCTGTTCTTTGACAACAATGCCGAAGTCAATTGTCTCGACTGATTTCATGGTTTAGCTCCATATAATATATGGCAATAAATAGCACGGTTTACCGAAATAGTCAACTCTATTATACGTCAAGGAACCATCTCGATACTGGGTTCGGCAGGAGGTTGGATCATGGAGGGATGCAGCAGCCAAACCGTCAACAATAGCTTTCTGCCAACATTAATTTGCGAATCGTCTTGCACCGTGGCGCGTGGTGAGGATCTCGATATGAGACTTGATCTAATTGCGGCACGCAGGTCGGAATGATCCGGCAAGATGATACGGTCAATGTTGACCGGTGCGCCGCTGGCGATTTTGCGGCCGGGGTCCACCGGGCCCACGGCCATGGGGGGAGGAGGGTTGATGCGGCCTTCCGTGTTGGGGCGGTCCGTGCCGCCGGTATTCGTGCCGGGGCGGTTCGGGAAGCGGCGTGAAGAAATCTTTATCCTCCGCCCAGATCACCGGGATCTTATTCCCGATCAGTGCTTCGATCTCTTCCAACGAGAAAGCAAACTCCTCGCAGACTAGGCTGATCGCGTGGCCGGTCGCGCCGGCGCGTGCCGTCCGTCCGATCCGGTGGACGTAGTCCTTCGGATCCTGCGGGAGATCGTAATTGATGACGTGGCTGACCGCCTCGATATGGAGGCCGCGCGAGGCCACGTCGGTCGCGACCAGGATCGGCAGCGTCTTGGCGCGGAACTGCTCGATCACCTTGAGACGGGTCTTCTGAGGCAGATCGCCCGTGATCGCGCGTGCATGAAACCCGTGCTGCTTCAATCTCGCTTCCAGCCGTTCCCCTTCGCGTTTGGTGTTCACGAAGATCAAAATCCGTTCCCACGGTTCGGTTTTTAGAATTCCCAACAGCAGCGAAAATTTCTGGGCCTGCTCGACATGATAGAGCCGCTGCTCGACCAACTCAACCGTGACCTGTTCCGGGGAGACCTCGATCTTGACCGGGTTGTTCATATGCTCGTAGGCCAGCTCCATCACGCGGAAGGACAGGGTGGCCGAAAAAAGCATCGACTGGCGCGCGTGGTAGGGCGGCATCTTGCGGAGCATGTAGCGCAGGTCCCGGATGAATCCCATGTCGAACATCCGGTCGGCCTCGTCGATCACCAGCATCTGGAGCCGCCGGAAGTCGTAAACCTTCTGCTTCAGATAATCAATCAGGCGGCCCGGCGTGCCGATCAGGATGTCCGGCCCCTGGCTCAGGGCCGTGCGCTGTTCCTCGTAATCGATGCCTCCATACACCGCCAACATTCGAAACGGCAGTTCGGGGCCGAGCGACTGTGCGTCTTTCAAGATCTGAACGACCAGTTCGCGCGTGGGGGCGATCACGAGCGCACGCGGGGAGGGGAGATGGCCTTTCGGCGGCGGAGGGAGGGACAGAAGACGCGTGAAGATCGCGATCAGGAAGGCCGCGGTTTTTCCCGTGCCGGTCTGGGCCTGTCCGGCGACGTCCTTGCCTTCGAGCGTGATCGGAAGCGTGCGCTCCTGGATCTCGGTGCATTGCGTGAAGCCGACGCGCCGAATTCCGTCCAGAACGGCCGCCGGAATGCGTAAATTCTCAAAGTTCGTCGTCACTGGGGGAACATTTTAGCGCTTTGGGTGGAAAAAAGCAAACGTGTGGTTATCGATGCGCCAAGGCCCAGCGGACCTGGCGGACGATCCCCCGGAGGATGCGCAGCTCGCGTTTATCCGGCTCGGCCCGGCCGAAGATGCGGCGCAGATCGGCCTGGATATGCGTTCCCTGCGTCCCTTTCACGAACCCGATCATCGTGAGAAGCTCCTTGAGCTCCCGGTAAAACCGTTCGCGTTGATCGGTGTCGACAACGTCCCGGCGCCCGGCAGCGCCCGCCGGTTTTTTCCCGGCTTCCGTCCCGGCGCATCGCCGCAATTCATACGCGACGACCATCACGGCCTGGGCCAGGTTGATCGAGGTATGCGCCGCAGCGGTCGGGATCGTGACGAGCGACTGACAGAGGGCGATCTCTTCGTTCGCGAGCCCGGACGACTCCGGACCGAATAGGATCGCGACCGGATGCCGGTTCGCACGGGTCAGGATCTCCGGCATGGTTTTCATCAGCGGTGTCGGTTTTCCGTATCCTTTATGTGTCCGGGCGGTTGTGCCAACGACGTAGCGGCACCGGGCGAGGGCCCGGGGAAGCGATTTGAAAACTTTGGCACGCTCAAGAATATCGTGAGCGCCGTAGGCCATGGTGTATGAATCGGGACAGAGATGGTCCACCGGCTGGACCAGAACGAGCCGGGACAGGCCCATGTTCTTGATCGCGCGCGCCGCGGCGCCGATGTTCCCGGGCCGGGTCGGCCGGACCAAGACGATCCGGATATTTTTGAGCGGGTCGGTCATGCGGGGATATTAGCAAAGTTGTCTCGGAAAACCAAATGGTGTTAAAATGGCCGCGTTGCGATGAAGAAGGTTTTTAAAAAAGGTTTCAAGATCGCCGTGCTCGGCATCGTATTGCTCGTGATCGGAATCGGCGCATGGCTCGGCTGGATCGTCACCACCCTTCCCGACGCCAAGTTGATCGCGACCTACCGGCCGGAGGAGGCGACCGAGGTCCTCGACCGGAACGGGATCGTCCTGACCCAATTGACCGAGGACGAGTTCCGGATCTGGGTGCCGCTGTCCGACATCTCCCCGAATCTCCAGATCGCCGTCATCGCGACCGAAGACGACACCTTTTTCCGGCACGAGGGGATCAATTACAAAGCGGCCTGGGAGGCCCTCAAGGAGGACCTGAAGAAGAAACGGTACGCGCGCGGCGGAAGCACGATCACGCAGCAGTTGGTGAAAAACGTCTTCCTCACGAAGGAAAAGACGATCACCCGCAAGCTGAAGGAGTTCATCCTGGCCCGCCGCGTCGAGGAGATCCTGTCGAAGCGGCGGATCCTCGAGCTGTATCTGAACGAAGTCGAATGGGGCCCGGGGGTGTTCGGCGCGGAAGCGGCCTCCCGGTACTATTTCGATAAACATGCGACGGATCTGACCGTTGCGGAGGGGGCGATGCTGGCCGCCATGCTCGTCAACCCGTCGCGGTATGACCCCGCTCATTATCGATCCCGGCTCCGGCACCGTCAGGAGTTGATCCTGGATTTGATGCAGGTGGACCGGTTACTCACGCGTGAAGAATACGAGCAGGCCCTCGCGGCGCCGGTCGTCTTTCGATACGAGAAGATCACGGCCCAATTTCCGATCTCGTCCGAGTCCTGTCATCTCCGATTTTTAAAAGCGGGCCTAACGGAACTCAACGATGGGGCGAGGTTGTATCAAGCCGGCCATAAAATCCGGACGACCCTGGATGCCGGCCTCCAGGAGTATCTTCAGGAGCAGTTGGCCCAGATTTCGGATCGGTATGCTCTGAACCGTCCGCCCGCGCGCAACGATCCGCCCCCCGGGCTGCTGCTGGTCCAAGAGAATAATCAGATCCTGGCGATGGTCTGCGTCTGGGGGTTGGAGGAAAGCACCCAGGCGGTCGAGCGGCTCAAGGGCCTCGAGCCGGATTCGCCGCGCCAATATCAGGTCGTGGAACCTGGCCGGGTCGCCTGGCGCAGCCTGGTCACGCGGTCGTGAATGATCAACCCATTCGTTGACATAAGAAAGAGTTCTTGTTACATTGGGTGGCATCTGGGTCAACGGCAAAGGGCTAAAGATTGAACGAGGATCTCCTTCGGAGGATCAAGCGGCTTGTTGGCGAAAGACGATACAGAATTAAGGTTCATGCCGTTCGGCACATGATTGAAGAGGGCTTCACGGAGCCACAGGTTCTTGAGGCGTTACGAGGAAAGTGCAAAATCCTTGAGAATTATTATCAGGAGAAAAGGTGTCTGATCTTCGGATATTTCTTTTTCACGAAAACAGCCAGGTCGCCATTGCATATTGTCTGTGATTATTCGATCGAAGGTGTTATTGACATTGTTACTGCGTACATACCGCAGCGTCCATGGTGGGTCACGCCTACAAAGCGAGGGGGAAGGCGATGAATGATTTGTTGAAGAAACCGTGTTCCGAGTGCGGGGGGAAGCTTCGCGAGAAATTAATTTCTCAAGAGTTCGAGCGGGAGGGAAGGAAGGTTCGGCTCTCAGGAATCCGCGCCTGGGTCTGCAATCGATGCGGCGAGATCTATTTCCAGCCCGGAGGCGCGGCTAAAGTCGTCAAAGCCGCCGACTCTCTCTTTGATCTGGCCGCGACCGAGGAACAGCACAAAGGCACTCTGACGGCCAAGGTTTCCTAAAAGGGACGGGTCATCTTGACTCCCGAGGCCATCCCACAATCCTCTTGAGGTTTATCCCGGTTTTTATTATGCTTTACTCACCTGCCTTGCCGAATAACCGCATAATTTTTAGAAATATCTTGGCACCGCGTTATCCGGTATCTTGACCGACGGTTAATGTAACCGTAGTAGGGTGTCCTATGTCTGTGACGATCATCCCGGCGCGAGAGGGCCAGAGTCCAAACTGGATTACTCAGTTCAATCGCAAAAACCCTCCGGATGTGTTCTTTGACACGAACGTCTGGATCAGCATGGGAAGTGATGATGTCGCAAACCTGGAAAGCCTCGAAGAGCGTTTCGGCTTCCGGTATCGCTATACCGTGACTAACGTTGCGGAGATGGCGTCCCACCTCTACGACGCTCCACCGAAAAAGGGTTTACCTCCATTCGTCAGATATCGGTCGTGTTTCCAGAAAATATTAAGGCTCTGCGTTGCCGAGATCCTGCCATCTCCTGAAATGGAGTTCTTGGAGATGACTGGTCTGTCCCACTATCTGAACCCGGTGTGGGCTCCTAATATCGAGCAAATCATGCGCGATACGACAACCGTGGCCAAGGCGGTCGACGTAGATGGAGTCGCGGCTATAAAGCCAGACCACTACCGGCGCCTCCATGAGACCGACAGTGCCTCATTCCGTACGGTGATGGGACTCCTCGATAAGATCAAACGACCGATCCGGGGCCAGGACAAAAAAAAGCTCAACCGGCTCAACGACTGGTTTATGACACTAACCAACTTTTTCCTGATAGTGAGACCGAGCAATAAACAAGCCCATTACAATCGCCTCACGGCTGAGGAAAGGAGCCGGTTTGACATGGCATTCACGAACGGTGCTGGGAAACTGTTTCATACTCACTGCACTGCTGTAGTCAAGAAGCGAATCAATGACGGAAAGGAGATCGCCCCGAATGATCTCTACGACATGATGCAGCTTCTCTTGTTGAGGAATCCAAATCGGATTTTTGTGACGGAGGATAAGGCGTTCTACGATTACCAGATCGAACCAGGAGTTCAGCGGGTTCTGCCATGGACGGCCTTTCGTTCTTCCTCCAATTGAACAGGGACGTCAGGATAAAATCTTTCCGAGTGCAATGGGGCAAGGCCGATGGATTTCATTTTAGGAAACGCAGCGTGAAAACCCGGGACGGATTTATTTTGAGCCTTAATCGCGTTGGGCCGGGGCGGCGGATGATTTTAAAAAAAAAGAGCTGCTCCGGTTTTAACTGGAAAGGACAACATGTCAGCCAAGTCGACTATTGAAAGCGTCAAAAAGATAGCCAGGGATGTCTATAAGGCACTAGGTTCAGGGCATTCGGAGGTTATCTACGACAAGGCGATGCAGGTCGGTTTACGGCTCGCCAAGATCAGGTATGAGAGCCAAAAGGTCGTGGAGCTTAAATACAAAAACCATTGTGTTGGCGAAGGCTTTCCCGATCTTGTCGTCCATGACGGAAAGGAACGGCTAATTCTGGAGTTGAAAGCCGTGAATGGGGAAATGGGTTTTCCGGAACATCAGCAAATAAAGAACTATATGAAACTCTTGAAAATCAAACGAGGTCTTCTGATTAACTTCTTAACTTCCAGCAACCAGGCAAGAAGGATGGCAAGACCACCCTAGAAGTTAAAGAAATAGGAAATTAGGAGCAAGTACAACCCGCGCCCATTTTTATATTAGGAATTCGGAGGACACCATGCGCAATTCCTGTCAGGGTCGGCTCTTCCCTCGTGCGCGCGCGGGAGGGGTGTAAGGACCGGGTAGTTGTTAGACTCTCACGGTAAAGCTCATGGACTCAACGGATACAGCCTGGGTTGATTGTCCCTACTGCGGGACGCATATCGAGATCGTGGTCGATTGTACGATTCCGTTCCAGGAATATATTGAAGACTGTGAAGTCTGTTGTCGGCCGATTGCCTTGGCGGTCACCGTGAACAATGATGAGACGATTTCTGTAATCGCCCAAGGTGAATACTAACAGAATGCGCCTTAAATCTTGATCAGCTCTGCCACGGTCTCAAGATGGTAGGTCTGCGGGAAAAGATCGATCGTCTGGATGCGACCGGTGCGGAAGCCGCCGTCGGTTAGGATCTTCAGATCGCGCGACAGCGTGGCCGGATCGCATGAGACGTAAACAATCTTCGTGGGATTCAGCCGGAGGAGCGATCGCAACGTTTCGCGATCGACGCCCTCGCGCGGCGGGTCGAGAATAACGCGGTCAAACGTTTTTCCTTCCTCGACCAGCTTCCTCACGACCCGCTCGACCGGCATCGCCTCAAAGCGGCCATTCGTCAATCCCAGTTGCCGCGCGTTATAATTGGCGTCCTGAACCGCGACTTCATTCTCATCGAAACCCAGAAGCCCCGCCGCCTCCCGTGCCAGGAAGATTCCGAAGGTCCCGATCCCGCAATGCAGTTCCACCAACGATTCTTTTCCGGTCAGTGAGGCGAAGACCCGAACCGTCTCGATCAATGCGGGGATCTGCTCCCAATGGACCTGAGCGAATGAGCGGTCACTGATCCGGAACGGAATTTCTTGATACCGGTCGGTCAGGTAGTCGCATCCTCTGATCCACCGATGGCCGGTGCGGCTGTAATAAACTTGACTGACGACGTTCGGTACGGCCGCTTCGAGGCTTGTGAAGAGCCGTTCCATTCGGTCCTGAGGTTCATCCTCGGCAAAATAACGGACCTGAAGCTCGCCGGTGGCGCGGGCCAGATGCAGATGGAGATCGGTCAGAGAGAACGGGCGGGTCTCCGGATCAGCGAGGATGATACGGAACGCGGCCAGGGCCTGATTCAGAGGCGGGGCGGCAATGGGGCAGGCTTCGATTGGAACGATCCGATGCGACGTCCCGGCGAAAAAGCCGATCTGGTACTCTTTTGTCGTCATGTCCGTCTTGAGCTGGATGCGCGTCCGGTACTCAAACGGGCCGGGTGCGGCCCGGGGCGGGAGAATATTCGAGTCGGAGAATTTTCCGATCCGTCGCAGGTCTTCCCGAAGGATCCCGACCTTGGCCTCGAGCTGAGCCGGATAGGCGAGCTGCTGCCATTGACAGCCGCCGCATTTTCCGAAGACCGGGCAGGGCGGTGTGATACGGTCGGGAGAAGGCCTGAGCACCGTTTGCAACCGGGCCTCGGCATAGCCTTTCTTCACCGAGGTGATCCGGACGCGGACCCCTTCGCCGGGGCAGGTGCCCGGCACGAAGACCGCGCGGCCTTCCCATCGGCCCAGTCCGGCGCCTCCGTCCACCAGCTTTTCGATTGTGAGCGAGATGATGGAATCCGGTGTCGGGGAGGGATGCATCGGAAAAGGGATCAGTCCCGGCCGTCTTCCTGAATGCCCAGCAGCTTGATCTTGCGGTGAAGGTGGGTCCGTTCGATCTTGAGATCTTCGGCTGTCTTGGAGATGTTCCACTGATTTTCCCGCAGACGTTGCAGGATCAATCGCCGTTCGAACTCGGCGCGAGCCTCGCGCAGCGAACGGGGACTGAAATCGTTCGGCGGATTGAATGCTTCGACCGGGATCTGATCGGCGAGCGCATTGGCCACCTCGTCTTCCGTGATCCGCGCGTCGGGTGACATGATCACCAGCCGTTCCACCAGATTCCTCAGCTCGCGGACGTTTCCGGGCCAGTCGTAGTGCGTGAGCAGCGTAATCGCCTCGTCCGTCATCGCTTTGGATTTCAGTCCCTGTTCGGCGGACAGCTCCCTGAGAAAATGGTGCACCAGCAGCGGGATATCCTCCTTCCGCTCACGAAGCGGCGGCACATGCAACGGAATGACGTTCAGTCGATAATAGAGATCCTCTCGGAACGTGCCCTTTTTAATTTCGTCCTGGAGGTTTTTGTTCGAGGCCGCGATCACGCGGACGTCCACCTCGATGACCCGCGTGCCGCCCACGCGGGTAAATCGCTGCTCCTGCAGCACGCGAAGCACCTTGGACTGCGTCGGGAGACCCATGTCTCCGATCTCATCCAGAAACAGCGTGGCGCCGTGGGCCAACTCGAACCGTCCCTGTTTCATCGCCATCGCCCCGGTGAATGCCCCCTTCTCATGGCCGAAGAGTTCGCTCTCGATCAGCGGCTCGGGGATGGCGGCGCAGTTGATCTCCACGAACGGTTGTCCGGATCGGCTGCTGTGGAAATGGATCGCGCGGGCCACCAGCTCCTTTCCGGTTCCGTTCTCTCCGGAGATCAGGACGCGGCTGTTCGAGGCGCCGGCCACCTTGATCATCTCCCGGAGACGGCGAATCGACGGGCTCTCGCCCACCATCACATATCGCCGTTCGATGGTCTGTTTGAGATTGAGATTCTCGGCCTCCAGCTGCTGCTGATAGAGGGCGTGATGAACCAGCAGGGTGACCTTGTCCAGCGAAAGGGGCTTTTCGATAAAATCGTACGCCCCCAGTTTGGTCGCCTTCACCGCCGTCTCGATCGAGCCGTGACCGGACATCATCACCACCACTAATAGAGGGGAATCCTTCTTAATCTGCGTGAGCGTTTCGATCCCGTCCATTCCCGGCATCCAGATGTCCAGGAGGACCAGCGACGGCGGATCGTCCTTAATCAGTTTTAAGGCCTCCGTCCCGCCCTGGGCCGTCAAGACCCGATAGCCCTCGTCTTTTAAAACACCTGCGAGGGTGGTCAGGATGCTCGTTTCATCATCGACGATCAGGATGGTCTTGGCCAATGGAGCCTCCCCCTCTCGCCCGCTTTGCCTGCATGCTGCGATTCGCAGCAGACATGCTCGCTGGGCATCTACGCCGCCGGTTCGCCGGTGGGCAATTCGATGACGACGGTCGTCCCCTTCGGCTCCCTGGATGCCACCCGGATCTGGCCGTTGTGATCATTGATGATCCGGTGCACGATGGCCAGCCCCAGTCCGCTCCCGGTTTTCTTCCGCGAGAAATGGGGAAGAAACAGCTTGTCGATGTCCTCCGCTTGGATTCCGATGCCTTCGTCTTCGATCACCACGGCGGCCTTGCGGTGGGGACGGTCGAACCGGGTCGTGATCCAGATCCTTCCGCGGTTGGACATCGCCTCCACCGCGTTCTCGAAAAGGTTGACAAAGACCCGTTTGAGCTGTTCCCGGTCGATATTCAGGGAAGGCAGCGCGGGGTCGTACGAGATCACGAATTCAAGATCCCGGTGCGCGGAACGGTATAGGAGAATCACCTCCTGGAGGATCGAATGGATGTCGTTCGGCGACGGCATCGGGGCCGGCAGCCGAGCGAAGTTGGAAAACTCGTCGACCAGATGTTTGAGGCCCGCCACCTCGTTGATGATCGTGGCGGTCGATTCGTCCACGATGGCCTTGAAATCGGGTGACTGCTCGAAATATTTCTTTCGCAGCCGCTGGGCCGAGAGCTGGATCGGGGTCAGGGGATTCTTGATCTCGTGGGCGATGCGCTGGGCCACCTCTTGCCAGGCCGCCGCTTTCTGCCCCTTGATCAACTCGGAAAGGTCTTCCGCCACGATCACGAGGCCGACGTTCAGATCCTGATCGTCCTTCATCCGGGCCATGCTCACACCGAGCGTGAGCGGTTTTCCGGACACGGCGAGGTGCAGTTCCCGTTCGACCCCGTCCATCTGGCGGCTTTCCAACTCCTCCAACAGCTGAAGAAGCGGGGTCAGATTCAGGGCCTGGAAGGCATCGCGCGCCAGCTTTCCGGTGATCTCTTGCCCGTCGGTTCGGAAGATCTTTTCGGCCGCGGGGTTGATCGTTGTGATCCGCCCGTTCCGGTCGAGCGAGATCACGCCCGTCGAGATGTTTTCAAGAACGGTTTCGATGTAGGCACGGCGCCGGTCCAGCTCGGTGTTGGACTGGCGCAGCGATTGGTTGGCCTCTTCCAACTGAGTCTTGCTGATCCGGAGGTCTTTCGTCATCTTGTTGAACGATTGAACGACGAGACCCAGCTCGTCCCGCGCGCGGACGTTGATCTTGAAATCCAGGTTCCCCTGGGCGATGGCTTCGGTTCCTTCGGCCAGCTTCTGCAGCGGGACGGTGATGCTTTTGGCCAGATAGAACCCGAACCAGGTGGCCGAAAACAGGATGACGAAGGTGATCACGACGAAGGATAGGATGTAACTCTCCTTGATCGGATTCTTGAAGGCCTTGAGCTGTTTGTAATCCTCGAATGATTTCGTGATCTCCTCCATCTTGGAGGCCAATGCTTGCGGGATCAGGGTGTCCACCACGAGAACGCCGACGATTTCATCCGAGTCCGGGTTGTTCGATGAGGCCCGGAGTGGAACCATCGCGCGGATCAGGTTGCCGAGATCGGTGGTCGGTTTTTCCACCGTTTCCTGCCCTCCCAACGCTTTCTTGAGCACGTCCGGGGACGGCGGAAGGAAAGCCCTCTCCGGGATGGCGGGATCCAGGATCCGGAGGGGTTGGGCGGCGGATTGAGCCGGGTAGAGCTCCAAACCCTGGAGACGGTATTCCGACCGTCGGGTCTTAAGCTGCTCCACCAGATCGGAGTGCCTTGCCGGGTCCAGGAGCGATCCCTCCTCGATCTGGCGGCCGATGATTCGAGAATAATATCGCGCCGTCTCCTCCTGCTGCTGGTAATAGAGCCGCGCGGTTTGAAGCGCGCCGTCCAGAGGCCGCTCGACCTGGATCGAGAACCAATTCTCGATGCTGCTGGTCAGCAACCCGCTTGCGACGATTAAGAGAAGGATGGTGGGAATCGAGGCGAAGCCGACGAAGGCGGCGATCAGTTTTCCCCGGAAGCCCGCGCCGAGGGTTTTCCGACGCCGTTCGAAATAATGCTTGATCAGGTTCCGGGATAACAGCAGTCCCAACAGGACGAGAAGGATCAGGTTCAGCTCGAGCAGGGTCAGGACCAGGACGTTGCCCGGAAAGAAGGAGGGCGTTTCGATCTCGCGGAAGTAGAGCACCGTCAGGCTCACGGTCAGGGTCAAAAAACCAAGCGTGATCCAGACCGGTCGCGAGTGGGTGCGCTTTCTCTGTTCATCCAATGACGCTTCTGACGCTTGTGATTCGGGTGTCACAAAGTTTTCCTTCTATGTCTATTTGTAGGGGCTCGCGTCGCCCCCTCCACCGGCCAAGCCGGATGGAGCCTCCCCCTCCCTGCCTGTCCGGCAGGCAGGTCGCTCGCCGTGCTCGCTGGGAATCTGCATTATATATCCGGCCCCGCTACGGCGATCTACCCAGCGAATAGAAAGGCGCCGAATCCGCCCAAGGAGTATCCAGTTCCAGCGCAGGGATGAAGAAGAGAATGTATTCCAGGTAGAAAGGAACATTCGTCGCGCGCATCTCGGCTTTGATGCTGACGTAATAGGTATGTCGCGGGTTCAGGCGTACCGATGTTTCTATTCTAACATGATCGATCCGGGAGATCAATTGGGCCATTTCGTCAAAGGATTCGACCGTCTTTTGGGTGATTTGCCCGTCCGTCCGGGTCGTGATCGAATACTGCTTTTTTAAGACATCGTATTTGATGGTGTGCTTGATCGTCTTGGAGAAGATCTCCTCGTCAAACCAGCCCGGCTGGCGCTTTTTCAAGAGAATGTAATAATAAAGGTCCTTCGGGATTCCGTTGTTGAGGTCCTCTTGCAGATTTCGGTTGTACCAGCGGATCAATTCGGCCGAAACGGTCAGCGCGCCGTTGTCGATCACGGCGGCGGTCAGCCCGGCCATGCGCTCATCGCCGGCCCGGGCCCGAGGGGCGCCCCAGGGGAGGAGGACGAGGATTGCGGCCATGAGCCCGGAGAGGAGAAGACGTGCGTTGCAATTCCGGCCGGTCATCATGGATTCGCTCCCTGGACCGTTTGTTGCCAGTCCGACTGAAACGCCTCATAGGAAATCATGAACCGATCCGAAAAGGCCTCCGCGAAATTTTTCTGCCGACCGAGGTCTTCTAAAAGCTGTCGGACGCGGAACAGTCCGTATCGGTCTACGAGCGTCTTGACGGCCGCGAAGCTCTCGGCATAGGCGAGCGAGGCTTGGGCGTCGGAGAGCTGCTGGAAGCTTCCGTGCAGACCGGAAAGGGGAACCAAGGGGGTTCCGGACCGGATCTGCCGGTATAGGATTTGTTCGTGGAAGGATTCGCCTCCGCTTTCGAAATAGACCGCCACGCCTTCGTTCAGCCAAGTCGGAACGTCCAGGCCGCGGCTCAGGCCGTGGACGACGGCATGCGTATATTCATGAAACAGGACTTTCTTGAGCAGATCCGGATTTTGCTCGGCTCCGCCCATCGGAACGCGGATTTTTCCGTCGTAGATTCCCTTCGACCAGGAAGCGCTCCGTGTCACATCCTGAAATTGCTGGTCCGTGTAGAGGATCACCTTGATGGGTTCCTCGGGGTAATACGACAACGCCTGTCCGATGTCGCGGTAGGCTTCTTCCAGGTCGCGAAGGACCTGGTGGGCCGCATCCTGCTCCTCTCGTCCCTCGAATTTGACCGTAAAGGCACGGGAGGCCTGCTGCTGGAAACCGCCCTGGATTTTTTCTTCGCGGCGGACTTGGGCCAGATGCTGACGGAGGGCTTGGTCGAGCGGATCCAGATCGAGCCCCTTTTCATAATAACCGATCGCCATATCGATTTCATCCCGTTGATAATAGATGTCTCCGATGATTTTATAGGCGTCGGGCCGCTTCGGATCCAACTGAATCGCTTTCTTCAAGGTTTCGACGGCCCGATCGGGATCATTCAATCGATAATAGGCCAGTCCCTCGCCCACGAAGAAGTCCGGTTCATCGGATTCGAGCTGGACGGCCGCCTGGAAATTCAGAAGGGCGTCCGGATACTGCCGGCCGTCGAGTTGTTTCCAGGCCAAGTTCCCGATGGCCAGGGCGAGATTCCGCTGGATCGCCCGGTTCTCGTGGGCCCGTTCGTAAGCCTTGGCAAAAAGGGCGACTGCTTCGGAATATTCTTCACGGTTGTAGTGCGCCAGCCCTTCATTGTTGAGTTGGACCGTCAGGAGATCGGGATCCGAGATCGCCCCCGCTTTCGGCGTTCCCTGTTTTGTCGAGGCATAAAGCGGCGGGTCGCCTCCCGGGTGCTGGGGCGATGGATTCCGGGCGGGCCCATTGTCCCGGACGGACGAGTTTTGGCCGGTTTCGGTCGGATGGGTATCCGGCATCGAGAAAAAGAACGACCGGGCGATCATCAACACGAAAAGGACGGTGACCAGCCCGAGAGCCGCGATCAGAAAGAGGCCGGTCTTGCTGGGTGAAGGTTCGTTCATGGGCTCAGACTAAAATGCAAATCCCAGTGTGAAGTGGAACTCACCCGGGCTCTCCTTGACCACGACGGAGCAGGCCGGGCAGAGGTTTTTTTCGCGGTTCAGTTTGTATCCGTAGTCCAGCCGCAAGGGCCCCACCGGCGTGCCGTACCAGACGCCGGCGCCGATCGTGGACTTGAGAAGGTTGATGTCAACCTGGCCCGATTGTCGGAAGACGTTCCCTCGGTCGTTGAAGAGAACCAGACCCAAATTGCCCGGAAGAAAAATTCGAAGTTCGCCGTTGAACAGGAGCATGGCGTTCCCGCCGGTGAAGTCGACACCGTTTTTGGTGTCGTTCGGAATGATCGTCGCGCAGTTCTCTGCATCGTGGCACCGCGTGGGAATAATGCCCACCTCCTCTTGGTTGTAGCCCCGTACGGTGCTCCGGCCGCCCAGATAAAACCGCTCGCTGGGCGGCAACAGACCGGTGGGCAGGGATTCCCCCACGAGGGGCTGCGTTTTCGTCACACCGAATCGATTCGAGACGCCGGACCGGGCCGAGACCGCCAGGACCATCCAACGCGTAATCGGAAAAAACCAGCTGGTCTGGGCCGTCGCTTTAACAAACTGGACCTGCGAGCCCAAGGTCATGGCGGCGGCTTGAAAGGCCACCGCGTTGATGAAGCCCGAGGTCGGGTTGAAGGGGTTGTCGCGGGTATCCCAGTACAAGGCCGGATTCAGACTGGCGATATTGGACCGTTTGTCCTCCGGCAATAATTCCACGCCTCGTTTGAACCGGTTAAATTCAAATTGGTATTGCAGACTGCTCTTGATCGTCGGCGTCAGGTTCTTTCCCACGCCGGCCGTGCTTCCGATGGTCGTCAGCTTATACGCGGGGCGAACTTGGATCTGGTCATAGGCGCCCAGACGACCCTCCATCTGGTACCCGAAAAGCCAAGGCTCCAGGTAGGTGGTGGAATAGGTGCGTTCGATCGAGCTGCCCTCGGCACGCAGACTGAGGGACTGGCCGGTGCCCCAGAGGTTCCGGTGGGTCCACTGGGCAAAGCCACGGAGGTGTTCCACATCGGCATATCCCATTCCGAGATCGAGCGTCCTCGTGGGATTTTCCTGGACGGTCAGCCGCATGTCCTTCACGGTTTCCTTGGTTTCGGGGTTCAGGGGCGTGACCGGTTCGAACCGGACGTTGCCGACGAAACCCAGTTGTTGAATTCGGCGGCGACTGATCTGGATGTGGCTTTCGTCATACGGATCGCCCGGCTTCACCTGGAGTTCCCGAAGGATCACCGCATCCTTGGTGTAGGTATTCCCGCTCAAGAAGATCCGCCCGACCCGAACCTGCGGGTTTTCCGAGATCCGGTACCGGATGGCCACGCGGGTGCGATCCTCGGAGAAATCCAGTCGGGGATCCACCTGGGCGTAGACATAGCCGTTTTGGTGATAGAGGACCAGGATATCCTCTTGATCGACCCGGAATGGAATTTCATTGTAGGGTCGTCCGGGACGAAGACGAATCGATTGCTGCAGCTGCTTCAGGGTCAGGGCCTGTTGGCCCTCAAATTGGACGTCCGCGACAAGGGTGCGGGGACCTTCCGCGATGGGAAAGAGGAGATAGGCGAGCGTTTTGGCCTCGTTGTATTCCACACGGGGTTCGATTTTAACGTCCTGGAAGCCCTGTTCACGATACCGGGCCCGGAGGATTTTGACGTCCGAGTCCAGAAGATCGGGGTTCACGATTCCGCAGAAGAGGGTATTGCCGGGGCGTGTCTGGATGAACTCCTGGAGACGATCCGCCGTAAAAAAGGTGTTTCCGATGAACAGAATGGTTCGCAGGCAGGCGAAATTCCCCGTATCAATCTTAAAGACCGCCTCCAAGGCGTCCTCCGCCGGAAGTTCCTGCCGGGTGTAGTCAACCTTAACGAAGGGATAGCCCTGGACGCGATAATAATCGACCAGGCGATCGGCGCTCGCACGGAAAACCGCATCGTCGTAACTCCGCTCCTCCTGGAAAAGCAGCAGGGGCGTCAGCTGGCTTTCGGGAAAGGGGCCGTTGCCCTCGAATCGGATCTTTAATTGCGTTCCGGCCTCAATGGGGATCGTGATCGTCACTTCGCCGGTGGTTTCCTGATACTGGATTTCTGGGGGACCGATGACGGCTTTTAAATAGCCATTGTTGTGATAAAAGTTTTTCAGCCGCGTCAAGTCTTTTTCCAGAACGTCGGCTTGGTATAATTCGCCGCCGGTTGACCGCATCGTCTTTAACCAGAGTCGGAAATTGGAATAGGCCGTGTCACCGATGAACTTTGTCTCTCGAATTCTAGCACGGCTGCCTTCGTTTACCCTCACCGAAACCTTGACCTGGTTCGTTTCCGGCACCTGGGATACGTCGGTGTCGATTTTGGCTCGAAAGTAGCCCTCTCGCTGGAGGAAATTGACGAGACGAGTAATCGAATTTTTCCACCGCTCCTCCGTGAATTCTTCGCCGATCTGAAGACCCATAGCCTCCCGAATCTTATAAGGCCTGATAACCCAGTCCCCTTCGATCTGGAGATCGGCCAGAAACGTCTTCTCAATGAACTGATAAACGATCGCGACGCCCCCTTCAACCGGAGATACATCGACAACGACATCCGAGAAGAGGCCGGTGGCATATAGGGAATTCAGGCTCTGGCGAATCATTTGGCCGGAGTAGGGAATGCCGGTGTGGATTCCCGTCAGCCGGCTGAGCGCTTCAAGCGTCATACCCACTCGGGAATTGACCTCCAGTGAAAGAATCGTTTGTCCCTCGAAGGATTGGGCGACGGCGTCGCCGGGCCGGACGACCGAACACAGTGTCCCTACAACCAAGATCACAAGACACCAACGCAAAAAAAAGAATCCGTCTCGTCGCCCTTCCCTGGTCTGTCCCGTCCGTGTCCGCAATCGTCCTCTCTATCATAGGGGCTCACGTCGCCACCATTATCCGTGGGGGCCCGTGCGGCCACACGGGAGGCTGGTCCTCCGATGCCCCCACGCCCCGCGCTCGGACTGGCAGAGCCAGTCCCTCGCTTGCTTCACCGGCGAAGCCGGATGGAGCCTCCCCCTCCCTGCCTGTCCGGCAGGCAGGTCGCTCGCTTTGCTCGCTGAGCGTTTACCGGAACTCGAAATGCAATTTTAAGTCCCCCCCCATGTGGCCGAGTTCATCCCGCTGACCGAGAAGCGAGACATTCTTATTGATGGTATACTCCAGCTGGATGATCTGCTCCTGGGAAGGGTCCATTGTGATGGCGTACGTGACATACAGCTTGTTGTCCAGCAGTTGTTTGGAGACCGAAACCATGGGCACGCTTCCCGCTTTGTTGGAGGAATAATACGGATCCACCTCGATTCGATCGATTCCCGTGAACGATTCGACCTCGTCCGTGATGATATTCTCGATCGCGGCCTGGGCCGCCAGCGCCGACGCCTCGGTGGTGCCGATCCCTTTTGTGGACGTCTCGACTTCCTTGCAGAGTCGGCGGAAGGTCAACAAACAGAGAATGTCGTTTTGGTCCGTTAACGGCGGGTTGGATGAGAGTGTGAGGTCGAATTTGTCGGCCGGTCCGACGAGGCTCAGGTCGATGTCATAGGTCGTCACGCGCGTGGTGGCTCGCACATCCACGACGGGTCGAATCCGTTCCGGATTGACGAAATCGACCGTGCCCGAGACGATCTTGAAATCATTGTGGCGGAACGAAAACGATCCGCCCTTGGCCTCCACCCGCCCCAGAAGGATCGGCCGGTTGACCGTACCCTTGAGCAACAGATCGACGTCCAGCGGCAGCTTGGCCAGATTGTTTTTGATCCAGATATTGTTCCTTCCCTGGATTTGGATGTTCAGGGTGGTGTCTTTGAGCCACCACGGCAGCGGAGTGGATTCCTTATTATCCGGCTTGGCAAGGGCCAAGACCCAGGTCTGCCAGTCCAAACGTCGTTCATACTCGGCCCGGCGGATTTCAACCTCCCCGGACAGCGACTGAACCTTCGTGTCGCTTTGAAAGAACAGGGACGCATCGACGAGCGCCGTGAACCCCTTTAGGGGGTTGATCCGACTGCCCACCATCTCCAGATTCAAGGCGTAGTGCGCGGGAACAAACCGAACCAGATCGATCCGTCCGGCGGCCTGGAGCCGTCCGCCTCCAAACTCCGCATCGAAGGTTTCGAGGAGCACCTGGCGCTCGTTGAATGAAAAATTCACGGAGGTGATGGCGAGCGTCTGACCCAGCGAGGCGCTCTTCACCACCCCGTCATGGATGGTCAACCCGCCCCGGATTTTAGGATCCTCCCAACGATCCGTGATCTGAAGCGCCAGATAGGCGAGCCCCTTTGCGTAGGTGATCTCCTTCATGAAAATCCGGAACAGGTCCAGATCGGCCTCGCCGTTGATAAAAAAATTGTAGCTCTTGAACAACCTCAGGTCGCCGGAGACCGCCAACGTGGTGCCGGGTCCTTTGAGCTTCAGCGATTGGATCGAGACATTTCCCTGATGGACTTCGAGCTGAATGTCGCCGTCGTTCGTGACGACATAATCCGTAACATCCACCCCCAGAGAGGTCAAATGAATCGCGGCATCCGCCGTGTTCAACGCTTCCAGTCCCGCACCGCCGGGGGGATCAATCTGGCCGCTGGCCGTCAGGGTTCCGCTGGCCGTGAAACGATTCACGGCCGTAAGATTGGGAACGGCCGACCCGAACCACGGCTTGAGATCCACATTGTCGAGAGAGAGAGCGATCCGGTAAGGATGGCCGGGCGCCCAGTCCATTTCGCCGGAACCTCTCACCCCCCTTGTCAGTTGAAAATCGGCCGTCAATCGATGGTTTTTGATCTCGGCCGTGAGGCTTCCGGGGCCCAAAGACTGATTCTGATAGACGACGTCCAGGAACGACAGTTGCGTTTCAAATCGGGGGTTTTGAAACGGGCCGGAGCCGCTGATCCGGCCGGTCAGCGGTCCCCGAAAAACCGCGAGGTTTTTCATTTCCGGTTCGAAATCCTCCAGTCGGGCCCGCGAGGTTTCGGCCGAAAACTCAAACTCTCCATTAAACCCGATCGAACCCCTTCCGGTCAGTTCCGTTTCGCCTTTCTGCGCGCGTGCCTCTTTGAAAACGATCCGATCACGGGTCAGAACCAGTGTGACGGTTCCTTCATCAATCGACTGACCATAGAGAGAGCCCGAACCGGCCTGAAGATGGGCCTCGAGCCGGAACTGCGATGGGACACCTTTGACGGTGAGATCCCCCGTCGCCGGAACATCGATCGGCAATTCCTTTGTAAAAAGGGCAACGACTTCGCGTGGAGCGCCATGACGGATTTTTGCGGCAAGGTCGAAGAAGGGGCCCGGTCGGCCGTCGGCGGATGGATCAAACGAGACAAGCCCTTTGATCTCGTAGCGGGCTTGTTTCTCTTGAAGGATGGCCTGTTTGAATCGAATCGTCCGGTTTTGATAGAGCAGATCCGATTCGACCGCGTCAAAATGCCGGCCTCGTAACTGAACGTTGTGCATTCGGCCATCCCCTTTGAAGACGGGATCTTTCAGGGTTCCCGTCACTCTTCCGGCCAGTTTAAGGCCTCCTTCGATGAGAGGAGAAGCGGCGAGGGAGGTCAACTCGCCCATGTCGCGGCTTTCCAGAGTGGCCTCGAGCGCGATCGGTCCGTCGGTTTGAATCTGCCCTTGGACCGTCAGGGAAGATCGGTCCGTGCGCGCGATCGTTTTATCGAGGGAAAGGATTCCGGAATCGATCTGAAATCCGGTCGAGGCTTCACGGAGTCGGGCCAGCAGGCCGATCAGCCCGGCCTTCGATCCGGCCGAGGGTTTTCCAGATGGTAAATCGGCAGGGCCTCCTTCTTTATTGACCAGATGCACCCGGCCTTTTCCGGAGAGGTCTTTTGGATTAATACGCATCTCTTTGATCCGGCCCTTCAGATCGACGGCTCCTTCAAGACGCTGGGAAGACGGATAAGCTTCGAAGCCCAGAATGGGAAGAAGGCCGGATGGATCTAATCCGTTGAATTGGAGCGACAGACCGTACGGGATCGGTCCTCCGGGCTTTGAAATTTCGGTCATCGACACCCGGACCTCTCCGGATATTTTTCCTCCGAACACGTCCGCCGAGAGATCGGAAAAGGAAAAGGCGTGATCTTGATATAAGAAAACGGTTTTCAGGCTACCGACGGATTTTGAAGAAACGAACCCATTTGAAATCGAGAGGTTGCCCCGAACCATGGGATCGGATCCGGGTCCGACCAGATGACCGGTGAATCGAGCGGCACCGGACATCGGGAATCGCCCGGGCAGTAGAGGATTGAGGTCGTCCAACGGGAAGGCGGCATCCACGGAGAGCGCGAGCCGCGGCTGGGTCGGATTTTGAATCGATCCGCTGACGGTGTAATGCGACGTGGAGTCGGTCAGCTCAAGCGTTTTTATTTCTAATTCGTTCGACCGGATGTTGAGTTGGGCCGTCATTGAATCCAGTTTTTTATGGAAGTCGTTGCTGTCCACCGCCACACCCTTTGCGGACAGGGTCACCTGAAAATTCTCCATCAGGAGGTCCGGGTTGACGGTTCCCTCCAGTTGGGACAATCTCAGGAACGGCTCGCCGGAAGGCCGTTGCAACTCAAGGCGGCCGTTTTGGATTTCAATCTGGCGGATCACCAGTGTTAAATTTTTGGACGGACCTCCGGGAGAGGCCGGCGATCCGTTTGCAAGATTGGGATGGATCGGAAGGACGGAATCATGCCCGATGCGCAGGACAATTTCCGGGCCGATCAGACGGATTTTTTTAATAAAGGTCACTTGAGTCAAAAGCGACCAGGGAGAAACCCAAGCCCGGATCCGCTGGATGGCGATCGGGGGACGGCCCGCTTCGGGAGCGGGCAGTACGACCCCGTCTAAAACCACCGCGGCGGGGAGGAGACTCAGCGTGACGCGGTGCACGGTGACGGGCGTTCCGGTCAGGCGTTGAATCCGCGACTCCGCAAAACGCGTCAGTTGCTCCGAGAATAATCCGCCGCGCAGAAGAAGATGAAGCGACAGTACCAGCAGGATGACTACCACCAGAGAGGCAATGGACTTTTTATACAATCCGTGACTCCTTGAATTCCCAAAAAAGTGTAAATTCCGACGAAAATACCGTAACATAAAGCCCATTTCTTTGCAAGGCGGGGACTGACGCGGAAGCAACGAGGTTTGCATCTTGAGCAAAAGCCGGTATAATGAGCCCTGGATTGGGTTTGAGGAAAAGGGCATAATGTCGAGACGATTTGCCGAATTGGTCTCCGTGATGGAAAGGCTCCGCGCGAAGAACGGCTGCCCCTGGGACCGGGAGCAGACGCGGGAGAGCTTGAAGCCGTTTCTTCTCGAGGAGGCCTACGAAGTTCTGGAGGCGATCGACGAGGAGGATCCCGAAATTTTGAAGGAAGAGCTGGGGGATGTCCTGTTCCAGATCTTGTTTCACTCCCAGATCGCCAGGGAACGGGGGGAGTTTGGGATCGAGGATGTTCTCTCTTACACGATCGACAAGATGACACGGCGGCATCCGCATGTGTTTGGAACCGTTCCATCCGCGGTTCGCAAAGGCCGGCGGCTGACGGCCAAGGATGTGCTGGGCCGTTGGGAGGAGCTCAAACAGAGGGAGAAGCGGAATCGCAAAAGAAAATCGGTGTTGGACGGAGTTCCGAAACCCCTGCCGGCTCTGATGCGGGCCTATCAGCTTCAGACGCGCGCATCCCGGGTCGGGTTTGATTGGAAGGAATTGAGACCGGTCTGGAATAAAGTACGCGAGGAGTTAAAGGAGCTGGAGCATGCCGTTGAAGAGGGACGGGTCCGGCCGATTCGGCACGAATTCGGGGATCTTTTCTTCAGCCTGGTGAATCTGGCCCGTGTTCTAAAGCTCGATCCGGAAGAATCGTTGCGCAAAGCCAACCAGCGGTTTGTGGACCGATTCCATTATATCGAAAGGAAGGCCGGGAAATCTCGAAGGCCGTTATCCGAGATGACCCTGGCCGAGATGGACCGGCTCTGGGAAGAGGCCAAGGCGGCCGAGAAAAAAGCCGGGAAGAAAACGACGATGCGTCTGGCTCGTTAAGGTTGCCTTTGCACGTGGTTGAGACTATCATTATTACAGGCGGGATATGAAAGGGGGCGCCGGATGTCGTTGAGCCATTTGGATGAGAGCGGCCGCGCCCGGATGGTGGACATCGGGGGAAAACCCCAAACCGCGCGGACGGCCACGGCGATCGGGAAGGTTTATTTAAAACCCGAGACCTTGAGACTCATCCAGAAAGGAAGCATAACCAAAGGCGACGTCCTGGCCGTTGCACAAGTGGCCGGCGTGATGGCGGCCAAGCAGGTTCCAAGCCTCGTCCCGCTTTGTCATCCATTGCTTCTGTCCGGCGTGGAGATGCATTTCAAGGAAGACCCGAATCCGGATTCCGAAAATCGCTGCTGCGTCGGGATTACGGCCACCGTGAGGGCCTCCGGTCAGACCGGGGTCGAGATAGAAGCGATGACGGCCGTCTGCGTGGCCGCCCTGACGATCTACGATATGTGCAAAGCGGTCGATCGGGAGATGAGTTTTGGCGAGATCATGCTGGTTTCAAAGGCCGGTGGAAAATCGGGGACGTACCGACGGCAATCGAGAGGCAAGAAGTAAAAGGTCGAGTATGGTCAAGGTCCGATTGTTTGCAAGACTCAAAGACCTGGCGGGTCGTCCGGAAATTGATCTGACGCTGAGCCGCCCGATGCCCTTAAAAGGGTTGTGGAGTCTTTTGCAGTCCGAAATTCCCGAACTGATGGAATGGGTCGGGCAAAAAAAAGTGCTCGTGGCCGTAAATCGGGAAATGGCGACCGAGGAAACCGTGATCCGGGATGGAGACGAGGTCGGCCTGATGCCGCCCTTCTCCGGCGGCAGCCCGGTCAAAGCGGGTCATCGTAGTATAGCTAAAAAAGCACCGGTGAACATCAAGACCGGGGACTCCACCGGGAACCGGTGGACGCGAATCCAAACGGAGGATTTCTCTTTGGATGAGGAACTGCGCCGACTCAAGGCCGTCTCGAGCCGAATCGGGGGAGTTGTGGTTTTCGTCGGCACGGCACGCGACTTTTCCAAAGGCCGCCCGGTTACCCGCTTGAGTTATGATCATTATGCCGGTCTGGCCGAAAAAACATTGGCCGAGATCCGGCGGCGGGCCTTGAAAAAATTTCCGATCATCGAGGTCTGCATGATCCACCGAAACGGGGAAATTCCCATCGGCGGGAACATCGTTTTAGTCCTGACGGCCGCCGAGCATCGGGCCGAGGCCTTCCGGGCCTGCCGGTGGTGTATCGATGAGCTGAAAGCGATCGTCCCCATCTGGAAAAAAGAGACCACCCCCCAAGGGGAGATCTGGGTCGAGGAGCGTCCATAGGAATACGGGTCTGTTTTTTTGGGTGCGTCCATCCTATTTAGGATGGACATTATTTTGTCCGGAGACTTTTCGTTTGGGCAATCCTCGGCGCCGAAAAAATCAAATCGGAACGATACTCTTCTGGATGATCATCCTGATGGGCATCGGCACGGATTCATCATCGGCGGTTCCGGTCTCCTATGTTCCGGGCGAGATCTTGGTGAAATTCAGATCCGGAACGCCGCCGGAGACCATCGAGAATTTTGGGGTCCGGATGAAGACGTCTGTGAAAAGGAAATCGGATCTCACCGGCGTTCAGCTCCTGTCCCTTCCATCGCATCTTTCAGTCGAGGAGGCCCTCGGCGCATACCGGAACCACCCGGACGTCCTCTACGCCGAGCCGAATTACATCCGGCGGGCCTTTGTGTCCGGCAGCGATCTTTGTCTTAATGACGGCATTCCTAATGACCCCTGTCCTAACGATCCATTTTTTGACCAGCAATGGGGTCTTCATAACACCGGTCAGACCATCAACACCCTCCCTCAATTCAGGGGTGGTTCAGGCGCCGATATCGAAGCACCATCGGCTTGGGATATCACCATCGGCATCGCTCAGATCGTTATAGCCGTGATCGACAGCGGGGTGGATTACACGCACCCGGATTTCGGACCGAGTGGCTCGTCCAATATTTGGGCCAACTCCGGGGATTCCTGGTCAAACACTCAAAACCCATCAACAGGAAACGGACTGGATGATGATGGAAACGGTTACACGGACGACTTTCACGGCTGGAATTTTGTCGGAAACCAGACCTGCACGGTGGATGCAAACAATAACTGCAACTGTACGCCGGACGATCCAGTCGGGAACAACGATCCAATGGATGATTTCGGACATGGGACCCATGTGGCCGGGATTATTGCGGCAAAGGGGAACGATGGTACGGGAGTTACGGGTGTTCTGTGGACCGCGCAGATCATGCCGTTGAAGATTCTGGATGCGAACGGGTGTGGTTCGGTGGGTGATGAAATTCAGGCCATTGATTACGCGATCAACAACGGGGCGAAAATCATCAATGCCAGTTTCGGAGGCTCCGGTCTGTCCTCGAGCGAAGAAGATGCGATCCGCGCCGCCAATAACGCCGGTGTCGTCTTTGTCGCCGCGGCCGGGAACGAATCATCGAACGACGATAATTTCCCGATCTACCCGGCCAGCTTTAATCTTCCTAATGTAATCTCGGTCGCGGCCACGGATTGGAACGATCAGTTGTCCTCCGTGTCCAATTTCGGAAAGAACACCGTCGATATCGCCGCACCCGGGGATTGCGTCTACTCGACCACACCGCAGGGCCCGTTCACGCTCTTGGGCGCCATCAGCTGTTTAAATACGCCGATCACGTCCGGTCACGCTTACCTGACCGGAACCTCCATGGCCACGCCGCATGTCTCGGGCGTGGCCGGGTTGCTCCTGTCCCAGGATCCGTCGCTCACGCCGGAAGAGGTTCGGGCCGTGATCCTTCTATCCGCCGATCCCGTTGATGCATTGCAAGGTCGCGTGGCCTCGTCCGGAAGGCTGAATGCCTCCAGCGCGTTGCGCCGGGCGAAGGGCTCGGGTTTAATCGGGGGGAGCGGCGGATGTGGTTTCCCAATCGGAACCGTCCGTCCCTCCAATTCGAATCCGGCCGCTTCGGATCCGGTTCCGCCCGTTCAGGTCCTTCTTTTTCTTCTCGTCCTGTTTTGGCCGCTCCTCATCCCGATCTTGAGAAAGAAATTTGGAACACGCGTGGACTCGGATCGGGCGATCATCAACCGCGGTCCCGGGATGGCATCCGCGGCGGGGCTGCTGGTCCTGGTGTTTCTATGTCCTCAAACGGTAACGGCGACGGATGAGGACCGCGCGTTTCAACCGGCGCATTCCTTGGCTTTGAAGTTGGGATACCACCGGTATTCTCAGAGCGACTATCTGGATACCAATTCCGGTCTTATCTCCCGAAACGATCTGGCGGGGTGGAGCGAGGAGCTGGAATACGACTGGCAATGGCGAAAAGACATCAGTTTGTCCGTCACGGCGGGACGCTATCAAAGCGATACGGATCTTAAGAATCTTTGCTGCGACCGATTGAAGTTTACGACGATGTATCTCCTCCTGACTCCCAAGTATCATTCCAGTATCGGTTCCAAGGATCACTCCAGCGTCGGGTCATTGGAGTGGTACGTTGGAGGCGGCGTCGGCTATTACCACTTCAGTCGCAAGATCAACGGTTTAATTGAGGACAACCTTTCCGCAAACCTTTTGGGTCTTCACGCCGTGATCGGTTTGGAATGGCTCGTTCTTAAACGGGTCTCGGTTTTCACCGAAGCCCGGTATGCTTTGGCCAAGGTGAAAAGCGCCGATGCCTTCGACGATGCGCTGGATGTGGGCGGGTTGAATTATTCCTTGGGCGTCCGTTGGTGGTTCTTACCGGTCCAAAAGCCGTCGTAATGTTTTTCCGGCTCCTCCGATCGATTCACAAGCGAATCTCTCCGGATTCGGACCTTTCTTGATCGTCTTTCAGGAATATGTTATTCTGACAAGGCTTTTTAGGGTTTGAGGATTTGCGGAATGAAGATCACAACCAAAAGCGGACACCTGACGCCTCCTGAACGGAGCGGCGATGGCCTGGTTTAAAAAAGACAAGTCGGCTGAGGGAAAACGGTTTAAAATACCGGAAGGGCTTTGGCTCAAGTGCGACAGTTGCAAAGAGGTGGTCTACCGGAAGGAAATCGAGAAAAACGCCAAGGTCTGTCCCAAATGCAATTATCATTTCCCCATCTCGATCGGTGAACGGATTTCCCTGATGCTGGACGAGGGGAGTTTCAAAGAATGGGACGCCGGTCTTTCACCGATGGATCCCCTGAATTTTAAGGATTCGGTTCGGTATCGGGACCGGATTAAGACGGCCCAGGACAAGACGCGTCAACGGGAAGCGATGGTGATCGGCGAGGGCACGATCAATCATCTGCCGGTGGTTCTGGGGGTGTTTAACTTTTCCTACATGGGTGGCAGCATGGGCTCGGTCGTGGGGGAAAAGATCCTGCGCGCGGCCGAAAAAGCGGCCGGTCGGCGCTGGCCGCTGATCATTGTCAGTTCTTCCGGCGGCGCGCGGATGCAGGAAGGCATTCTTTCGCTCATGCAGATGGCCAAGACCTCCGCCGCGGTGGCCCGACTGGCGGAAGCGAGGGTTCCTTTCTTTTCGATTCTGGCCGACCCGACCTTCGGCGGCGTCACGGCCAGCTTCGCGATGTTGGGGGACATCATTATCGCGGAGCCCAAGGCCCTGATCGGGTTTGCCGGCGCCCGCGTGATTGAACAGACGATCAAACAGCAGTTGCCCGAGGGATTCCAGCGGTCCGAGTTTCTGTTGGATCACGGGATGATTGATCTGATCCTGGAACGGAAAAAGCTGAAGCAGACCTTGGCCAAGCTTCTGACGTTTTTCAGTGCGTGACAACGCCGCTCGGTCCGATAACAGGCCATGACCCTTTCCTACACAAAGGCAATCGACTATCTCTACAATCTGAAGTGGCACGGTATCAAGCTGGGGCTCGAAAACATTCGACGCCTGATGGCCGCGCTGGGGAAACCCCATGACCGTTTCCGATCCGTTCACATCGCCGGGACCAACGGCAAGGGTTCGACCGCGAGCACGATCGCGACGGTCCTTCAGGCCGCCGGATACCGCGCGGGCCTCTACACGTCTCCCCACCTGATCGATTTTACCGAACGGATCCGTGTCAACGGGGAGCCGATCTCTCCGGAGCGCGTGGCTCGGTTGACGGAACGGGTTCGCACCGCCGCCGCGGAAATTCCAGTCACCTTCTTCGAGTTCACAACGGCCATGGCGTTTCTTCATTTTGCGGAGTCCTCGGTCGATCTGGTGGTGGCGGAGGTCGGACTGGGAGGGCGTTTTGATGCCACGAATGTGTTGACGCCCCTCGTCTCCGTGATCACCAACATCGATTTTGATCACCAGGCGTTTTTGGGAAATACGCTTGAACAGATCGCGTTCGAGAAGGCCGGAATCGTCAAGCCCGGCGTTCCGGTGGTCACGGCGACGGATCGTCCGGAGGCCGTGAACGTGATCCGCACCGTTTGCCGGGAACAAGGGGCTCCGTTGTATCGGGTGGGCGCCGAGATCCGTGCGGAAGGACCCTCGTCGCAGCAATTCCGTTACCAAGGCATTCGTCGGTCCTATCCCGATCTGAACTTCGCGCTTTTGGGAAAGCATCAACTGATGAACGCCGCCTGCGCCTTGGCCGCCCTGGAACTGCTGGAGCCCCACGGCCTCCCGGTGGGTGAAGCCTCGATTCGTCGCGGTCTCTCGACGGTTCGGTGGGAGGGGCGGATGGAAATCATTCGCCCGAGTCCCTCCGGTGCGGCCGTGCTTCTGGACGGCGCTCACAATCCCGCGGGGGCCCGGGTCCTTCGAGCCTTCTTGGAAGAGACCCGGCCGGCGCGTCCCGCCCGGTTGATTCTGGTATTGGGAATTCTGGGCGATAAGGATATCGACGGCATCTTGGCCGAACTGGTCCCGCTGGCCGATGAGGTGGTCGTGACCCGCCCCGGTTATGACCGGGCCGAATCCGCGGCCGATCTGAAGCGGCGTCTTGATTCCTATTCGGTCCGTTCGAGTGTTCTGGAGCCCGTGGAGGAGGCCGTACGATATGCGCAGTCCGCGGCGACGGCCGCCGATCTGATCTGCGTGACCGGTTCCCTCTACACGATGGGTGAGGCGCGATCGTATCTGAAAGGACTGGCACAACCTTCCGCACTGAGGGGTTAACGTGTTGGGGCTGCGGCCTTGCGACCCACATCCAGGATATATCATGCCGGAAGTCCCCGGTGGGGGCATCGGTAACTTGCTCCGCCGTTTCAAAATCTATCCGAGACCCTGTTCGGGAACATCGAGATGACGGGCGGTCCGCGGTGCTTTCGAACGATCTGCACGGCCTCGGTATTATGGATCGCCCTTCTCATTCCCACGCAGTCCTTTGCGGGGGTTCTCCAGTTGCCTCCCGCATTCTCCGACCATTCAAAAAAAAGCGAGGAACCGATCGAGATCACGGCCGATCAGATTCAATATCTCAAAAACGAGGATCGGTATATTGCGGACGGCACGGTCCAGGTGATTCAAGGGACCGCTCGCCTTTCGGCCGACCATTTGATGTTGGACCACCGGACCGGTCTGGTCAAGGCCACCGGGCATGTGGTTCTGCGCGATGGTGATAACGTCGTTTCCGGGGACCAACTCGACTACAATCTCAATACCAAAAAAGGCACGGCCGTTCCGGGACAACTCTTTATCAAGAAGGACAATTATCATGTCGATGCGGGAAAAATGGATAAAATGGGAGAGGATCATTATGAGTTGAAGGCCTGGTCGCTCACCGCGTGCGACACGAAAGACGGAGAAGCCCCCCTCTGGCGATTCCGCGGGAATACCGCTCGCGTGGATCTGGGGCATTATCTCGTGGCCCGGAACGTGATTCTCTACGTCAAAGATGTGCCGGTGCTGTATACGCCCTATCTGATATTACCGGTCAACACGGACCGTCAAAGCGGTTTCCTCCCGCCCCGGCTTGGTTACGGCGGCGCGGAGGGATTGAAGGTGAATCAGGAATTCTACTGGGCCATCAGTCCCAGCCAGGATATGACCCTGGCGCTGGACTATCGAAGCATCCGGGGGATTGGCTTGGGCCTCGATTACCGCTATAAGCTCAGCCGGGAGTCCGAGGGACAATTGCGCTATACGATTTTTGACGATCATGTCACCGACAGTCAACGGGCCGAGATGCAGTTTCAACACACCCAACGGTTTACGGCCGACTTCCAGGCCCGGTTGAATGTGCATCTCCTCAGCGACATCAACCAGCTGAGGGACATCAGCAGTTCGACGTCAGAACGGGTCCAACCCAGCCTCGAGTCGACCTTTGTCGTCTTCCGACGTTGGGATAATCAGGAGATCTACCTGCTCGCCCGAATGACGAAGGATCTGGCCACGGTCAGCAACACCACACTGCAGGAGCTTCCCGAGATAGGTTATACGCTACGGGAATACCGACTGGGTGATTTGCCCTTGTATCTGGGACTGGATGCGAAGGCCGACAATTTCTGGCGGGAACATGAGGACAAGGCGGCCGGATTGATTCGCGCCCAACGCCTCGACGTTTTTCCGCGTGTGTGGACGCGGCTCAATCTGGGCGGCCTCGTCCTGACCCCGCGCGTCGGTTTCCGGGAAACCTGGTACAGCCGCGACCTCAAGTCGGATTCGCCGACTCAACGGGGCGTCGAGGTTTTTGATATGGGAGCCAACACGCGGGTCTATAAAGTGTTTGAATCCTCCGGCGCCCGTCAGCTCGTTCACACCATTGAGCCGGCCGTGGTCTACGACTATGTTCCCTTTGTGGATCAGACCCGGCTGCCCCATTTCGATGACATCGATCAGCTCCCCCGAAAGAACGACGTGACCTATTCGCTGACGAACCGGCTGGTCATGGAGGACCATGCCGATCCCGAGAAACCGTCCGCGCGTGAATTGATTTTCTGGAAGCTCACACAGACTTACGATATCCACGCTCGACGTCTTGAGGGGGACCCCGGCCCGTCGCGTCCGCTGTCCAACTTGAGATCGGAGTCCATTCTGCGGCCGTGGACCGGAACGAGTCTTAACGTGGACGCCTTTTATGATCTCTACAACCGTAAAACGGTCTCCTTCAACACCGATCTCCAACTTCAGGTACTACCTCCATGGACGATCACCGTCGGACAGCGCGATACGCGCGAGGGTGCGTTAACCCCGCGCGGGGATCCGTTTAATCCTCTGAGTCCCGGAGATCCGGCTTTTTGGTATAACCTTCCGGCCCCCCTCATCCGTTTTTTAACGGGGGAAACCCGGATCGAGCTGCCGGGAAAAGTCATCCTGTCCGCCAAGGCGTACTACGACATCCAAAACCGGGACTTCGCCGAGGTCGACTACGGTTTGGAGTACATCGGCCAATGTCTGGGCCTCGCGGTCTCCTATCAGCATCTTCCCGATCGGAGTCAGGTCAACTTCATGATCACCCTCCGCCCGTCCGAGATGCCGCATGCGAAGGCCTTTGTCTTTTAAGGTCGAGTATCAATTTCCCACAGCGCGGAGTTTATCTCCGCGTCTAAGACCCTTGAAACGTTCGCGGAGGCAAGCTCCGTCCTGTGTTCTTGTAAGGAATGCGTCGCTTGACACATCGGGGGTCGGTTGAGTATCGTGACGGGAGGTTCATGCAGGGAGGTCGAGATCGATAACCGTGGAGGGCTCCGGTGGACCTGAACGGCAAAGCGGCATTGATTACAGGGGGAGCGAGGATCGGTCAGACCATTGCTGTCGCACTGGCCCGTCATGGTGCCGATGTGGCCATGACGTATCGTTCCTCGAAGACCAGTGCCGAGGAGACGGTGAAGAAAACGGAGGCCCTGGGTGTTCGCGGACTGGCGGTGCGGGCCGATCTGACGAGGGAGGCCGATCTCGTCGGCGCGGTCAGGAAGGTGTCCTCGTCTTTCGGCCGGCTGGATATTCTGGTCAACTTGGCCTCGATCTATGAAAGCACCCCTCTCACATCGCTCGACGCCAAAGTCTGGGAAAAAAACATGGCGGCGAATCTTGAAAGCGCCTATCTCCTTTCGCTCCAGTGCGCGCCTTGGATGAAGCGGAAGGGTCAAGGCCGCATCATTCATTTCTCGGATTGGGTCGCGGCCAGCGGCCGGCCTCGGTATAAGGCGTATCTTCCGTATTATGTTTCGAAAGCGGGCGTCATCGGCCTGACCCAGGCGCTGGCCCTGGAGCTTGCGCCGGAGATTCTGGTGAATGCGATCGCGCCGGGGCCGATTCTGCCTCCGCCGGGTCTGTCGGCCAAGGAAAGCCGAGCGGTCAAACGGGCCACCCCGTTGGGTCGGTGGGGAGGGCCGGAAGAGATCGCAAAGGCGGTTCTCTTTTTGATCGAGACCGACTTTGTCACGGGCGAATGCATCCGCGTCGATGGGGGGAGGCATTTGTACTGAAGCGTTCAGATCTGAGCGAGTATCCTTTTCTGCTTTGCAGGAGGGAAGTCTTGTCCGTAAAAGCGTAGAAAGATCTCTCTCCGGATCTCGTTGAGATCAGCATTCGGATGATCTTTTATAATGGATGCGAGAACCTGCCGTCGGGCCATATCAAACATGGAAAAGCCCATCTTCAATCTTTCCTGCCCGCTTTTCTTCATGATCAACTCGTTGAAGTAGGATTCCACTTCGGGAGAGGTGTCTTTCATTTTCTCGCCTCTTGATAGACCTTTTGGAGGTTTAGCTTCCACAGCATAGTGATTGGAGTCATGTCATTACCTTGACATCAAGCAAATTGTTTATTTTGGCTCTGAAGATTCCATCCTCTTCCATCCGTTGACAGACGACTCATCGCCGTGCCAATGTCCAACCCACGATCGCGAGCCAGAGCAGCAAAGAAATCGCCGCAAGCCTTTGCCCGATCCCCACGGGCAAGAGCGAATCTCCCAGCGCCACGCTCACCCAAAACAACCAAGACAAATGCCGCGACAATAAATGCAATGTGGAGTTCGGAGGCCGCCCCCAGAGGGAACACCCCGGACGCAAGGAAAGATGCTGAAGCGACCACAAGGATGAACCTCAATGCGCGCGACGCCCCGAATGGGCCGAGAGCGGCCTGTAACCCAAAGACCGAGACTGATAGAAATATGAACGCTGGAAGCATAGCCCATCCGTGCGCGCCGAGCGCAAGCTCGCTCATGAGCTGGTTTGCGGGGTCGTAGTCCGGCTGCAGCAAATGCAACGTCACGACAATGACGATGAATACCACCACCCCAACGATGGCGAATAGCGCACCCCACAGCCGCGTAAGCCGTCCGTTCAACAGTTCGCCACTAGCCATACGAATCTCTTTTCAATGTTAGTGATCCGTGTCCGGACCGTGGGCATGGCTGTGGCTGAGCTCCTCGTCCGTGGCGTCGCGCACCTCGCGGACCTTGACATCGAAGTTCAGGGTTTCTCCGGCCAGCGGATGATTTCCGTCGATCGTGACCTCGTTTCCCTCGATGCGGACGATCGTCAATAATCGTTTCCCGGCGTTCGTCTGGGCCTCAAACTGCATCCCCGGCTGAAGTTCTCCGACGTCTTCGAAAAGCCCTTTCGAGACGACCTGAATCAGCGATTCATGTCTCGGCCCGTAGCCTTCCTCGGGCGGGAGCCGGACGCTGAACGCATCCCCGGAGGATTTTCCTTCCAGCGCGGTCTCAAGGCCTGGAAGGATGTTCCCGATGCCCTGGATATAGGTGAACGGCTCGCTGCCGTTGGAACTGTTGAGGACCGTGCCCTTGCCGTCGGTCAAGGTGTAATCAATCGTGACGACTTTGTGTTTGGCGATCTGCATGATGACTGTCCTTTTGTGAGAAGTTATATTTCCAATTTTCCTACCTTGACATATCGCGCCGACGGGAGTCAACCGCTTTTTCAAATCCTCAAAGCCGTTTCCGGGCCTCGTTGAAGAGCGAGATATAGTCGTCCGACCGGAAGTCGGGATAGGTGTGAGCCAGCGGGACGAAACTCTTTCCCTGATACATCAAGGTGACTTCTGCGTAAATTCCGTCCCGAAGATAGATCCGGTGTGAATAGTCTTTGGTCGTCGCCAGCACGATCTTCGAGGGGGCGAGATACCCCGGATCGAGGTTGATCTGTCGGGAGTTTCCTTCGGCCGTTGTCCGGAGCCACCGTCGCTCGATCTCGTTTGTAAAACGTTTGATCTCCGGCAGCGAGTCGGGCGGGATAGATTGTTTGAAAAAAAAGAATTGGCGTTTCAGATCCGTCCCCAATTCTTTTTCATAGTAGGTCGTGTGGTTCCAGGCAAAGACAGGACTTTCGAGATCGATCGGTCCGAAACGTGCAGTGAGAAACGGTCGGACTTCCTCAAACAAAGCCGGCCGGCCGCTGATCATTCCGACCAGCAGCTTGACCGGAGCGGCGGGTTTCAGGATTCCCATAGCTTCCGGAGGGCTGTATCGAGCGCGAGGAGATGGATCTCGGCACGCTCCTCGCGCGTGAGATGGACCGGCGTCTCGGTGGTGTAGCAGCGCCGGCTGCCGTTGGCGTAATGATAGAAGGCCTGGGGCCAGTCCGGACGTTGCTCCAGCATCTTCCGGAAATCCTCGTCTGAATTCTCGCGGTGGATCAGGCCTTCTTCGGCCGGCAGCCCTTCGATCTCTTCGTTCCGGTTGATGGGGTATTTCGCGCCGATCCGCGCGATCATCTCCCGACCCCATGAGGGGTCGCCGTCCTGCGTCAGTTCATAGAGGTAAAATCCCGGCGTGTCGATATCTTCGTGGAATTCCATGGCCAGAAGGAAAGGCCGGTCGCCGACCGCTTTCTTCACATACTGAACCTCCGGCGGCGGGGAAGGATTTTTGAACTGCCGGTTTAAATCGATATCCGCGGCGTTTTTTCGGGTGCTGTGTTCATACCCGAACGGATTGGTGCACGGCAGGATGGTAAACTCGAATCGTTGATACAGATCCGGGAGCGACCGGTAGCGCTTCAGAAACTCCAGAACGGCCCAGACGCCTCCCGGCTCATCCCCGTGAATCCCTCCCCCGATATAGACCGGCCGCGGTTTAGGGTTTCTGGTTTTTGCGCCTTTCAGCGTGAGATGATAAAAAGGGTATTGTCCTGTTTCCGTCCGCACCGCGCCCAGCTCGACCGCGCGAAGCGATGGGATCTCCTGGGTCGCCCGGTCGATGGCCTGAACCACTTCCCGGTAGTCCCGGACTTTCTGGGTGACGGCCCGTTTCATGTTTTAAAATTATCACAGCCAGCGGTACAAATCAACCTCGGAGTCTGGACGGGAAAATCCGTTGCAATTCCGGGGCCGTTTTATTACAATAGAGCGTTTTTCGGTATCCATAGAAATTCTATCGACGGAAAGGAGTGACGGCGTGGTTGAGCGGACATTGGCCATTGTCAAACCGGATGCGGTTTCGCGTCAACTGACCGGGGAAATCATTAAGCGGTACGAACACCAGGGGTTCAAGATCGCGGCGATTAAAAAGATCCGAATCACGAAGTCTCAGGCGGAGGGGTTCTATTACGTCCACCGGCATCGCCCGTTCTTCGAGAGCCTGGCGAACTTCATGGCCGGCGGGCCGATGGTGGTTTTGGTGCTGGAAGGGGAGGACGTCATTAAACGCCACCGGGATCTCATGGGTGCGACCAATCCGAAAGAAGCCGACAAAGGGACGATTCGCCGGGAATTCGGCACCGACATCGAGCATAATGTGGTTCACGGATCCGATTCCCGTGAATCGGCGCAATTTGAGATTGGATATTTTTTCAGCGGCCTTGAACTTCAATCATAGGGGCTCGCGTCGCCCCCTCCACCGGCCAAGCCGTATGGAGCCTCCCCCTCCCTGCCTGCCGGCAGGCAGGCAGGTCGCTTGCTTTGCTCGCTGGGTCGATCCCCACGGGCGGCGTGAGTGAGAGGACCACGCCAGAAGAAGTGATGAATGAATCCGCGATCTAAAGGGTCATGCTGAATACCTCCAGACGGTACGACGTGATCGTCATAGGCGCTGGCCTGGAAGGACTGCTCTGCGCCGCCTTGTTGGCGAAACGGGGTAAGCAGGTCGTTGTCCTGGAGGAAGCGCCGACGGCCGGGGGGGCCTCTTTTCGACTCTCCAAGGCCGGATACACCTTTATCAAAGGGCCGACCCTTTTTTTGGGATTTGAACGGGACGGCCTGTATGACCGTCTCTTCACGGAGCTGGGTCTGTCGCTGTCCTTGCTCAAGCGCGAGAGCGTCCTGTTTCGCAAGACCCAGCCGCCGCTCCAGATCGTTCTGCCGGATCACCGTTTGGATTGCTACACGGAGCCGGGCGAATTGGCCGAGGAACTCCGCCGGGAGTTTCCGGACCAGGTTCAGGAACTCAAGTCGCTTTGGTCTGAGATGGACCGGTGCGAGGAGATCATTCGTCCGAGGATGCACCAGGCCCAACGGACGAATCCGTCAACAGCACGGGAGTGGATCAAGGAATTCCAGGAACGCATGCGGTATTCCTCCGCGGTCCGGACCCTGCGCCGGCAACGCGCCGATGATTTTCTGCGACCGCACCGGCTGGAGCCGGAAATCCAGCGCGGACTGGAACTGCTCCTCCTCATCTTTAACGGAAGGACGATGGAGGAGGCGAGCGGCCTGGATCTGATCCATCTGCTGGGTCTTCTCCAGCGTGAAATGATCACCGTCAGCGGTGGAATCCCCCGTCTTTCCGAGTTGCTAGTAAAAGTCATCCAGGAACATCACGGCGACGTCGTCTATCGCCAGCAGGCCGCCGAAATCATTCTCCGACACCGATCTCCGGACGGGATACGGACCGTTGACGGTGAGACCGTTCATGGCACCTCCGTGATCCTCAACCTTCCCTGGCCATCGGTTTCCGTTCCATCGGCCTTTCAAAGGGAATTCACCCTTTACTTCGGCGTGGCCGGAAAGGCCGTGCCGTTGCCCATGAAGGAGCATCTTCTCTTCCTGCATTCGTATCAGCAACCTTCGCTGCCGGATAATTTTTTATACCTTCAAATGAATTCGGCTCAGGAGGAAGGGGCCGCGCCCAAAGGTCAGCGAGCCTTGCAGGTCATCGGCTATCTTCCGGAGACGGATCGGCCTCGGCGTGAAGTTCTGCAGACCCTCGTTCAATCGGTCACCGCCCATTTGACATGGCTGATGCCGTTCTCCAACGGCGTCCTGACCTTTTTGGGGGACGACCTTGGCGAGACGGAGGCAGCGACCCGGATCCCCATAAAGTTGGCGGAACAAGTCCGAACGACCCGGAGGGTGTCGCGGGACGGGGGTTCCTACGATCTGACCTCCCTCAAAAACCTCTATCTGATCCCGGACTTGGGTCGTCGTCCCGTCGCCGCTCTGGAATCGGCCCGCTCGGCGGTCGAGCTGGCCAACCTGGTTGCTAAAAACGCCTGACCGGTGAAGAAATTCGTGACGAAAATCGACCTCGTTCGGATGGGCCTCGGCCTTTTCGTATGCCTGGGAATCGCCGGGTGTGCGGCGCCTCGGCCGCCGGCCGTTTCCTCTGTCCCAATTCCGCCCGTTCAGTTGGAGGCCTTTGATGAAGGAATGAAGGCCTACGAAGAGCGGGACTATGGAAAAGCCTTACGACAGTTTCAGGCCGTGATTCTGCGTTTTCCCGGCTCCCCGCTTTTGGAGGAAGCGCAATGGATGATCGGAAAGTCGTACGAATCCGCCAATGAATTCGACCGCGCTTTGAAGGAGTATCAATCCTTCATCGCAAATTTTCCAAAATCCGCTCACCGGTACGAGGCGGCATTGCGCATCGACTTTCTGGAAGATGTTCTGCAACGGCAGAGAGGAAAAAGATCGTTTCAACGGTATGTGGGCGTTATCCTGGCTGGCGATCCGGAAAAGGCCGTTGGCCGATGGGAAAAAGCCTTGAACGACGTTACGGTCGAAGGGACCCGCGTGGTGGTGATTCAGGGTTATGGGTCCAACGGGGTTTATTTCAAGACGCATCAGGCTCCCGTGATCCGTGAAACGGTGGCGGGCGCGGTGAAGGCGGCTCATCAGCGCGGATACAAGGTCTGGGTTCATATACCTGTACGGCATCTTCCCTGGTTCAAGGTTCCGGGAGAGGAACGCGACATCCGCTATGACCCGGTCCGAAAACGGCTGGCTCCGACGGACGCCCTGGATTTCTTCAATCCCGCGACGCTGGAGCGCCTGGTACAATTCGCTCTGGATCTGGCGGCCACGGGCACGGACGGCTTCGTGATCGATGAGGATCCGCTGATCGGCCCATGGGAGGGCCTCGGTCCGACGGCGCAGGCCGCTTTTCTTCTGGATTTTGGTGAAAGCCTTGAGCCCGAACGGCTCATCCCGATCGCCGACTCGGCCGGTCGCAAGGTTCCTGCGCCCGAGTCATCCGGAACGCCGTTGTTCTGGAAATGGACCGGCTGGAAAAACCGCCAGGTATTAGGCCGCATGGCCGAGGTGATCAAGGCGGTCCGGGATCGCTATCCCTTGGTGGATTGGATCCGCGTCGTTCCGATTTCGGCCGTCACGCAGCCTCACATGGCCTTGGCCCGATCGGGCATCGATCTTCTGGAGGAAAAACTGCACGGCTTCGACTATTTTGCGATCGCGTCGTCCGTTGAATCCGGCCCCGACAACCCGTTTGTCGTTCTGGATCGGATGATGAATCTGATCGGTGATCCCAAACGGGCGATTGTCCTGGTCCCGATGACGCAAGCGCATTGGGCCGTCTCACATCGAAACGATTTTCAGGGGGCGGGACTCTTGTTTTCGGAGGCCGAGGAAGAACGGAAGACTCCTTGACAAGACGGCGTCACTAATTTAGTATTTGTTTTTCTGCCGCACGGGCCCTCACAGAGAATAGCCCCGCCGCGAGCCCCTGCATGGTAATCGACCCAGCGAGCAACGCGAGCGAGAGGGGGAGGCTCCGTCTGGCTCCGCCAGCGGAGGGGGCGACGTGAGCCCCCAAAATACGGAGGACAGATGATACCTGAAGGGTTGCGTTATCACACCGAGCATGAATGGATCCGCCAGGAAAATCAGACGGCGGTATTGGGAATCACGCATTTTGCACAGGACGCTTTGGGAGATGTCGTTTATCTGGAGCTCCCCAAAGTCGGCGTCGAGGTTCGATCCGGCCAGGAAATTGGCGAGGTGGAATCGACCAAGACCACGTCTCCGGTTTACACCCCGGTCAGCGGAAAGATCATGGCGGTGAACGAGGAACTCAAAGAGAAGCCGGAACTGGTGAACCAGGATCCTTACGGCAGAGGATGGATCGTCAAGATTCAGATGTCCGATCCGTCGGAGGCCAAACATCTCATGGACGCCCGGCAATACGGCGCCTATCTCAAAGAGAAGGCGGACTGAACCGCCATGGGACCCAGCCCACGGATCGCGGTGATCGGCGCGGGCCCGGGCGGCTATGTCGCCGCCATCCGCGCGGCCCAGCTTGGCGCGCGCGTGAGTCTCGTTGAAGAGCAGGAGGTGGGGGGGACCTGTCTCAACAAGGGCTGCATCCCCAGCAAGGCCCTGATCTTCAACGCCGAGGTGGTGGAACTGCTCAAGCGCGCCGAGGAATTCGGCGTGCGCGTGATCAGCGAACCGACGTATGACGTCACGCGGATGTTGGAACGCAAACAACGGATCGTCCAGACGCAGGTCCGCGGGATTCATGCCCTGCTGAAGAGCTGGGGGGTGGCCCTGATCAAAGGCCGCGGCCGACTGATCGGTCCGCGCGCCGTCGAAGTCGCGGATGCCGGTGGGACGGTGCAGCGAGTGGAAACGGATCGCGTGATCCTGGCGACCGGTTCCAAACCGATCAAGCCGCCCATTTTCCCGTTTGACGGAGACCGCGTCATCACCAGCGAGGAGGCCCTGGAACCCCGTGTTCTTCCCAAGAGTCTTCTCATCGTCGGGGCCGGCGTTGAAGGTTGCGAATTTGGATTCCTGTACCAGGCCTTGGGCGTTTCCGTGACGATGGTGGAAATGAAAAACCGGCCCCTGGCCACCGAAGACGAGGAGATTTCGTCCCTGGTCCAGCGCGAGATGAACAAGCGCGGGATCAAACTCCATCTGGCCGTGCGTGTCGAAAAGGCGGCGATCGAATCCACGCAGGTCGTCGTGACCTTGAGCGACGGGCAAACGATCGCGGTGGATCGGATCCTGGTTTCGATCGGACGAAGAATGAATACGGAAGGACTCGGGCTGGAAGAGGCCGGGGTCGTCCTCGGAAAACGCGGGGAGATCCTCGTTGATGATCGAATGGAAACCCGCGCGCCCGGTGTCTACGCCATCGGCGATGCGGTCGGAAGGATCATGCTGGCCCATGTGGCGTCGGCGGAAGGCAAAATCGCCGCGGCCAACGCCGTCGCCGGGGATAGAGGTCATTCCATGAACTACGCCATCGTTCCGGCCGGGATCTTCACGCTGCCCGAGATCGGGACGGTTGGCCTCAAGGAGTGGGAGGCGGTCGAGCAGGGTCTAAAGATCCGCATCGGGCGATATCCCTTCCGGGCTCTGGGAAGGGCTCACACCATGGATGAGATCGTCGGCATGGTGAAGGTGATCACGGAACAGGAATCCGACCGGATTCTGGGGGTCCATATCCTGGGCCCGCATGCATCGGACATGATTCATGAAGCCGCGATCGCCATGCGGCTGGGTGCCAAAGTGTCGGACATTGCCGAGATGATCCATGCCCATCCCACTCTGCCGGAGGCGATGATGGAAGCGGCCGAGGATGTTCACGGTTCCGCGATCCATCTTACCCGGCGAAAAGGCCCGCCCCCGCCTGCCGGACGGGCAGGTGACGGCAGGCAAGGACCCTAATGAAGTCGGCCGAGCAGCAGACGAAGCTTCTTCTCCGCGGGGTCGTTGAGGTGATCCAGGAGAAAGAGATGATGGATAAACTGAACCTCAAGCGACCGTTGAGGGTCAAGGCAGGATTCGATCCGACCGCCCCCGATCTGCATTTAGGCCATACGGTCCTGCTGCACAAACTAAAACAGTTTCAGGACCTGGGCCATGAGGTGATCTTCCTGATCGGAGACTTTACGGGAATGATCGGAGACCCGTCCGGGGTGACGGAGGCACGAAAGCCGCTGACGGAGGAGGACGTTCGTGAAAATGCCAAGACCTATGAACGGCAGGTGTTCAAGATCCTGGACCGGTCGCGGACGCGGGTGCGGTTCAACAGCGAGTGGTTGGGCCGGATGAGCTCCATTGAGTTTGCACGGCTCGGATCCAAAATGACCGTGGCCCGAATGCTGGAGCGGGACGATTTCACCAAGCGTTTTCAGGAACAAAAGGACATCAGCATACTGGAATTCTACTATCCGCTCCTTCAAGGATACGACTCGGTTGAACTGCGGGCCGATGTTGAGCTTGGCGGGACCGATCAAAAGTTCAATCTTCTGATGGGACGGATGCTGCAACGACGGTTCGGACAGGAAGAACAGGTCGTCATGACGCTGCCGCTGCTGGAAGGCACCGACGGTGTCCGGAAGATGAGCAAGAGCTACGGAAATTATATCGCCCTCGAAGATCCGCCGTCCGAGATGTTCGGCAAGATCATGTCAATCAGCGACGTCCTCATGCTGCGCTATTACGAACTGTTGACCGACCACGACATCAATGCGATCCAGGCGATGCATCCGATGGAGGCAAAGCTGAAGCTGGCGGAGGAATTGGTCGCCCGTTACCATTCAAAGGATGCCGCGCAACACGCGCGTCGCGATTTTGATCAGATTCACAGTAAGCGGGAGTTCCCTAAATTTGTTGAGATG
The DNA here is from genome assembly GCA_016194285.1 of Nitrospirota bacterium. Taxonomy (GTDB): domain Bacteria; phylum Nitrospirota; class Nitrospiria; order JACQBZ01; family JACQBZ01; genus JACQBZ01. The sequence continues at coordinate 56,730 of JACQBZ010000064.1, forward strand.
ACAACGATCAAATCTGAGGATGGGATGGTGAGCATTGTTGATCTTCTAATCAGCCCGCCGTTCCTTCTGGCGACAAGCAAGAGCGAAGCAAGACGGCTGATCCAGCAGAAGGCCGTAGAGGTTGATGGACACCTCGTTAACGATGTTAGTCATAAGGTTGGAGAAGGTATACATGAGGTCAAGGCTGGGAAGAGGCGGTTTGGGAGGTTTGAGATTCGCAAGAATAATGCTGATTGACACCTATGCCGTGTTCGTTCATACTTAAACGCATGTCGGGCGGGCGTAGCGCAGCGGTAGCGTAGGAGCTTCCCAAGCTCTTGGTCGCGGGTTCAAATCCCGTCGCCCGCTCCAGTTATCACCTTCATATAAGACATTCTATGTCAAGCTCCCCTGGCGAAATAGGCCTGAGAGGTTCTGGTTTTGATTATGACAGTGTCATCGCCCAAATCACCTTGTGGTTTTTGAGTTGTTGAATATGACGTGCTTCGTTATAGACGTCACCA
>JACQBZ010000065.1 GCA_016194285.1 Nitrospirota bacterium
GTGGCGCCAGGCGACCGAATCTGGGGGCCCGTGCGGAAGCGGAAGCCGTCCTCCGATGCCCCCAGACCCCGCGCAGCCCCCGGCAAAGCCGGAGGGCTGCTTGTTCGGGATGGCCGAACACTGGCATCCCTCCTTCAGCCCGGACAGCACGCGCGTCCTTTTCTCTTCGAACATGAGCGGGGAGTGGGGACTTTGGCTGTCGGACTTGGAAGGGAAAAATTTGGTACGGCTGGTGGCCGACAAGCGGTTCGACAATAATCCGGCGGCGTCCTGGAGTCCGGACGGCAAGCGAATCGTTTTCCGGACGGCCGATTCGAATCTGTGGATCATGAATTCAGACGGATCGAACCCGTCTCCCTTGACGCTGGACGGGATGGTGGAGGGATGGCGTTCCTCCTGGAGCCCGGACGGTCAAAAGATCGCGTATACGTCCTTGCGCTCCGGAAACAGTGATATCTGGGTGATCACGCTGAAGGAATAGATGCGGGATGAAGGATGATGGATAAGGAGAAAGAAACAATGGAAATGAGTCCAAAACGGTCGTTTCTGTTATGTGGAATTGTTGTGTTGACATCCAGCATCTTGCATCCTCTCCCTGGCAGGGCCTGGGCGAGTCACCAAAGCGGCAACGCTCCGGACGGCCATCGGGTCGAGGCCACAATCAGCGCGGTTCAACCGGTCGTAAAACCCGGTCATCAGGGAAACGGGCTCTTCTACATGACCAATGCGACGACGGACGAGCTGGCCATCGTGGACCCCGTCACCGAGCAGATCGTTAAAACGATTCGGGTTGGAAAAAGACCGTTGGGCGTCACGTTGACCCAAGACGGTTTCTATGCAGTGACCTCGAATTTCGACTCGAATAATATTTCCGTCGTGGATCTCCAATCCCTGAAGGTGATCCGGGCCGTTCCGACCGGAATCGGGCCGGATGGGGTGACGATGACGCCGGACGGACGGTTGGCCTACGTGGCGAACTCGGGCTCAAACGATCTGACCGTGATCCGGACGAAGGACTGGACGGTGGTCAAAACCCTTCCGGTTGGAAAGTCCCCGGACAATCTCGTTTTTACCCGGGACGGCACGACGGCCTATCTGACCAATTGTGATTCGAATAATGTGGCCGTGATCGACACTGCCCGGATCGAGGTTCTCCAGTACATCACGGTCGGAACGGTCCCGGAGGGGATCGTCCTGACCCCCGACGAGTCGCGCGCCTACGTGGCGAACAATGTCAGCGATGACGTATCGGTCATTGATCTTCGGTCGCGCGCCGTGGTGAAGACCATCAAGGTCGGCGATGCGCCGGCCGGGGTTTCGCTCGGCCCCGACGGCCGATATGTTTATGTGGCCAATGAACGGGACAATAACATTTCCGTGATCGACGCGGCAACGGACAGCGTGGTGAAGACACTGCCCACTGGGGGCAAGTTTCCGGTCGATATTCTTTTTACCGATGACGGACGAAGGGCTTTTATCTCGCACCGGGATTCAAGCGACGTGACGGTCCTGGATCTGGAAACGGAGAAGGTGGTCAAGTCGCTTGGGGTGGGGGATCCCATTCAGGATGGAGTGGCGCAGAAATGAAGTGGGTTAAGGCTGTCCCGCTGTTTTTCTCCCTTGCGCTGGCCGGTTGCGCCACGTTGGAAGATCGAGGCGCGACCGAGAGCTATCTTTACGTGACCAACGAGGGATCCAATAGTTTGGTCGTGATCGATGCCCAGCGGTACCGGACGCTCAAGACGCTGCCGGTGGGCGCGATGCCGGGCGGGGTGGCGTTGACCCGTGACGGGAGCCGTCTCTACGTGGCGAATTTCACGAATACCGTGACGGTGGTCGACACGTCATCCGATCGGGTGGTGAACACCATTGAAGTGGGGAACGGCGCGACGGGGCTCGCCCTGTCGCCGGATGAACAGGTTCTGTATGTCACCAATCGCTCGTCCCATACCGTTTCGGTCGTCGATCTGGCGCGAGAGCGGACGGTTCAAACCATTCCGGTGGGACTGGGGCCCAATTGGATCGATGTGGCCCCCGACGGGCGGTTCGTTTATGTAAGCAACGGCAGTTCCAGCGAGGTGGCGGTCATCGAGACGGCGACCCATTCCGTGGTTCAGAAAATCAAGGTGGGGGAGATGCCGACCGGCATCCGCGTTTCCCCGGACGGTCGGACGGTCTGGGTGGCGGATTATCCCCGCGGGGTGACGATCATCGACACGGCCTCCCGGAATATTGAAAGGACGATTACCGTGAAGAGCTTTCCGGCTGGACTGACGTTTTCACCCGACGGGAAGTTCGTCTACGTCACGAATGTCAGCACGGACAATCTCTCCGTCATCGACGCCGGGACGTACCAAGTGGTCGGTGACATTCCGGTGGGCAAGACCCCGGTCGAGGTCAAGGTCAGTCGAAACGGCCGTTACGCCTATGTCCTCAATGAAGGATCGTCCGATCTCTCGGTGATCGATCTTCCGTCCGGCCAAGTGATCAAGACCCTGAAGGTCGGTGTCCGACCGAGCGGATTGGCGGTTCGATAGGGCGAGGCCCTATTCCCGCGGACGGGATGAGAAGTGCAGGATGGGATATGAGAAATAGGAAGGGTGAAATAGACGATAAGCGCCGGAACCGACGAAGATGGATCGGGGTCTGCGGCATGATCGGCTTGATCACAGGTTGCGGTCAGGGGATGCTTTTAAAGGGAACCACGCCTCCCCCGGCTGTTTCGATCCCGCCCGTCGCCGTGACCGCCCGGGTGATCTACACCTCGAATCAGGACGGTCCCTGGGACATCTATTCGGTGACGGCCGACGGCCGACGCACGGAGCGTTTGACCTCGACCCCGGCGGAAGAGGAAGGCCTGATGCCTTCTCCGGACGGAACGAAGATCGCTTTTGTATCGAGACGGGACGGTGACTACGAGATCTATGTCATGAACACCGACGGAACCGCCCCGGTCCGACTGACCTATGCCCGAGGGATTGACGAAGGGCCGGTCTGGTCGCCGGACAGCCGCCGGATCGCGTTTGAATCGAACCGAGACGGAAATTGGGAGCTTTACCGTATCGATGCCGACGGTTCGGGGGAGCGGCGGCTGACCGGGACACCGGAAGAGGAGGCGAATCCCGTCTGGTCGCCGGACGGTCGCCGGATCGCGTATGAATCCCGTCGGGACGGAGCCTGGGAAATTTATTCGATGAACGCGGATGGAACGCATCCGATCAATCTCACTCGAAGTCATGCCGATGAGCGATGTCCGGCCTGGTCGCCGGATGGAAAACAGTTGTTGTTTGTCTCGAACCGGACCGGTCCCTGGGAGCTTTACCGGATGGCGGCTGACGGAAGCGGCGCCGTGCGGTTGACCCGGAGCCGCGGCGACGAGACGGATCCGGCCTGGTCGCCGGATGGGACCCGAATCGCGTATGCCGTGGACCAATCGGGCCGGCGGGAAATCCATGTGATGGATGCGGACGGCCGCCACGAAAAACGATTGATGGCGCGGGTGCCGGACGAGGCCAAACCGGTCTGGTCGCCGGACGGCCGTCGGGTATTGTTCGTGGGCTATCAACTCGACTCCCCGGAACTCTTTGTCGCGGACGCCGATGGTTCGAATGTGACGCCCGTGACCGCCGTGGCGGGACAAAAAGCCGACCCGCAGTGGTTGATCAACGAAGCGGGCCGACCAGCGAACACGGTGAGCGAGAGGGGGAGGCTCCATCCGGCTCGGCCGGTGGAGGGGGCGACGCGAGCCCCTATTAATAGATCGAGGGAGGCGTCCCGAACATGAGAGTCGTTATGCTGGCCACGGCGGGACTGATCCTGTGCGGTTTTGGGTTCGCGTCGGCGAAAGAGGGCGGCGAGCCTCGCAAGATTGCGTTCGAGTCGCATCGGGACGGCAATTGGGAGATCTATACAATGAACGCGGACGGTTCCGATCAACGCAACCTCACGCAGAATCCCGGCGATGATGTCTGGCCCGTCTGGTCGGCCGACGGCCGCCGATTGGCCTTCGTTTCCAACCGTGACGGGAATAAAGAGGTCTATGTCATGGACGCGGACGGTTCGCATCCGATCCGGCTGACGCACGATCCGGCCGAGGACGAAGATCCCTTCTGGTCGCCGGATGGGAGCCGGCTGGCCTTCATCTCAACGCGCGACGGAAACTATGAAATCTATGTGGTGAACACCGACGGCTCGGATCTCCATCGACTCACGTACAGTCCGGCGGAGGACTCCCGGCCGTTTTGGTCGCCGGACGGAAGCAAGATCGCCTTTCTGTCGAAGCGGGACGGCGACAGCGAGATCTATGTGATGAATGCCGACGGGTCCGGTCAGCGGAATCTGTCGCGGAGCCCCGGCAGTGATTTCAATCCGAAGTGGTCTCCGGACGGCACCAAGATCGGTTTCGTTTCAAACCGGGACGGGAACAATGAAATCTACGTGATGAATGCCGACGGCTCGAATGCGACGAACGTGACCCGTCATAAAGATGAAGACGGCCGGGGGGCCTTTTTCTGGGCGCCGAACAGTCAGCAACTGACGGTGATCTCAAACCGGGACGGCAACTGGCAGGTTTACGTGATGAACGTGGATGGGTCGGGCGTCAAGCGGTTGACCGCCGGCCCGACGGATGCGGACATCCCCACCTGGTCTCCGGACGGGGGGCAGATCACGTTTGTTTCCGGCCGGGACGGACACAATCAGATTTACGTCATGAACCGCGACGGATCGCATCAAACGCGTCTGACCCATACGGCGTCGGACAATTCATGGCCCTTTTGGAGGCCCGTCCGATGAAGATGAACAAGAAGGCCGTTTTTCTGTTTTTTATGATGAACCTGATGGGGTGCGGGATGCATCAGGGCCTGACGGAACCGTCAACCGCCGATCCGATCATCTCCGAGCGGATCAGCCAGACCACGCCGGCCATTGTGCGGCTGACGCGGACCGAAACGGACGAGGAGAATCCGGTCTGGTCGCCGGACGGGACCCGCCTGGCGTTCGAGTCCAAGCGGGACGGCAACAAAGAAATCTACGCCATGGATGCGGACGGCGAGCATACGCGAAACCTGACCCGGAATCCGGCGGAAGACGATGATCCGATCTGGTCGCCGGACGGTCAGCGGTTGGTCTTTGTCTCGAACCGGGACGGGAATAAAGAGATCTATGTCATGGATTCGGACGGTTCGCATCAGACCAATCTGAGCCGTAACGGCGCAAACGATCGTTGGCCGGTTTGGTCCCCACCCGTGTCAAATGGCGGATTGAAGATCATGTTTATTTCAGACCGGTCGGGAAGTTGGGACCTCTTTTCGATGAACCCCGACGGGTCGGAGCAGCGACGGCTCACGACGACGGCGGCCGTGGAGGACAATCAGAAATGGTCTCCGGATATGCAGTATGTCGTCTTCGTTTCCGATCCGAGCGGCCACAACGAGATCTACATTATGGATGGGGACGGGTCCACGCCCCGTGCGCTGACCCAGAGCGCGGGGGAGAGCACCTGCCCCAACTGGTCGCCGGACGGAAAACATCTGGCCTTTGTCTCCAATCGGACCGGCAACTGGGAACTGTACGTCATGAACGCGGACGGCTCGCGTCCGAGACAGTTGACCCGGACGCCGGAAGAGGAGGACAGCCCGCGATGGTCTCCGGACGGGAAGATGATCGCTTTTGTCTCGAAAGGAGAAGGGGGGGCCTATCTTTCAGTCGTGGATTTGGCCGGGCGGATTCAGAAGAGGATGACGGATGCCGTTTCGGAAAAGGAGGTTCCCTCCTGGTCCCCGGACGGATCACGGATCAGTTTCATCGGGAAGGATAGCGAGGGTCCTTGGCAGATCTTTGTAATGGACCTCTGGGGAACGCAACAGGCCCGACACGAAGCGGCCGGACCGTTTGTGGCGCCGTTCCCTTGAGGAGATGATGAAGGGAATGGCATGGCGGTTGGCTCTTTTCGCAGCGACGGTATGGCTCGTGCATGCGGGTTGTGCGCCGACGGGAAGTCCGAGGCCTGAAACCGGCTTCCCGGACTTGGCCGGGCGCGGGGCCTGGCTGGCCTTTACCGTTCTGCACGGGGAAGGTCGGGACGTTTATATCGTCAACCGCGATGGACGTCACTTGAGCAACGTCACGCGGGGCCGCGGCAAAAATATCTGGCCGTCTTGGTCCGCCGATGGGAAACGGCTGGCCTATCTCAGTGACCGGGACGGCCGTTGGGAGATTTACAGTATGACCCTCCGGGATTTTGTGGAGACGAAGATGACGCGCACTCCGGAACGGCAGAGCGCCCCGGCCTGGTCGCCTATGAAAGAGGACCGGCTGGCCTTTGTCGTCGGGGAAGAGGGTCATCGGGAGATCTATCTCATGAATGCGGATGGGCAGCAAAAAACCCGGCTCACGAATCTTCCGGGCGACAAGGTGGCGGCGGCCTGGTCTCCGGATGGAGAGACGATCGCGTTCGAGTCCAATGCCACGGGCCATTGGGAAATCTATCGGGTGGGGGTGCGGTCGGATGGAAATGACGGCGATCCGGTCCGCCTGACCGGGGGAACGGCCGAGAGTGAAACGCCGGTCTGGTCGTCGGACGGGACAAAGATCGCCTTCGAGTCCAACCGGGACGGTCACTGGGAAATCTATGTCATGGCCGCCGACGGGTCCAATCTGAGCCGCCTCACGCGGATGGAGGGGACCACGTCGAACCCGACCTGGTCGCCGGACGGGCGCCGATTGGCCTTTGAATCCATTCAAGGAGGTCGGGGCGAGATCTATGTAATGGACCTCGAGGGTCAGGACCCCCGGAACCTGACGAATCATCCGGCCGACGACATCGGACCCCAATGGTCGCCTGACGGTCGTCAGATCGCGTTCAGTTCTAACCGGGATGGAAATTACCAGATTTATATCATGGATCCGGATGGATCCCGTATCATGCAATTGACCCGATTGCAAGGAGAGAGCAAGTGGCCTTACTGGTCGCCATAATCGCTCCCATCGTTCTCGTGCTGAGCCTGGGTTGCAGCCGCGCGAATCTTCCGGTGGCAGACCCCCTGATGAATCCGATGAAGGGGAACCAACCGTATGGTTCGGAAGAGGACGACCAGCCGATGGATCTGCGGGAGGGCAAACCGGTCTACATCTGGCCGGTGGCCTCTCCGGATGGAAAGCGCATCGCCTTCGTCTCCAATCGGGACGGCAACACCGAGTTGTATGTGATGAACGAGGATGGATCCAACCCGATAAATCTGACCCGGAACCGCGCCGAAGATGGAAACGGCAGTTATGCCTGGTCCCCCGACGGGAGTCGGATCGTTTTCTCGTCCCGGCGCAGCGGGAATTGGGCCATTTATACCGTGAAACCGGACGGGAAAGAACTTCGGCGTGTAACGAACGTCTCGGCGGAGGACTATAACCCCGTCTGGTCGCCGGACGGCCAATGGCTGGCCTTCGCGTCGAACCGGAGCGGGAGCTGGCAGATCTACCGGATCCATCCGGACGGGACGGGCCTTGAGGCTTTGACGGCCAGCGCCAAAGACAACGATGCGCCGGTCTATTCGCCCGACGGCCGGACCCTGGCCTTCATTTCGGATCGCACCGGGAATTGGGATATCTTTCGCATGCCTTCCGATGGGGGCGAGGCGGTCGATTTGACCGGTTATCCATCCGACGAGGATCACCCGCGCTGGTCTTCCGACGGACAACGGATCATCTTTGAATCGAACCGGGACGGCAACTGGGATGTCTACACGATCCGCGCGGACGGAACGGGCCGGGTCCGGCTGACGCAAACCCCGGCGGCCGAATCCAGCCCGGTCTTCTCCCCGGACATGAAACATGTCGCGTTTGCCTCCTACCGCGACGGGAATCCGGAGATCTACGTCATGAATTCGGACGGATCCAACCAGACGCGCCTGACTTTTAATCCGGACAACGACATTTGCCCGTATTGGTCGCCGGATGGGTCAAAAATTTATTTCTCCTCGAACCGGGGCGGCCGGGAAGAAATTTACGCCATCCGCATGGCGGATTATCGGGAGATCGCGGTCAGTTTCCATTCCAACGAGCAGGGCTCGCACGGAACGGGAGGCTACTTTGAAGAACACCCGACCTGGTCCGCCGACGGCCGACGGATCACCTTTGCAGCCGGACGAGATCAGGATCGCCGATGGTATGTGATGGATATCGAGACCGGTCGGATTGAGCCCGCGACGACCGAAGCGATTGACGGGCACGCACATCACGTCCCGATCGGACCGGGCGAGGATCCGGTCCTGTCTCATGACGGAAGGTGGGTCGCGTTCGAATCCAATCGGGACGGCCAGTGGGAGGTCTACATCGCGGGATCGGATGGATCAAAACCGACGCGGTTGACCGACGCCCCGGGCGCGGTTACCCAACCGGCCTGGTCGCCCGACGATCGTCGGATCGCCTTCACGTCGAACCACGACGGCACGTCCGCCATCTATATCATAGATCGTGACGGACGGCATGCGACTGCGGTCGTGCGGGATCCCTCCGCACGACTGCCGGCCTGGTCCCCGGACGGTAAGCAACTCTATTTTGTCGCGGAAGAATCCGGCCGGGATGAATTGTATCGGAAGGATCTGGAGAGCGGGAAGATCGTGTCGTTGACCCACTCGGTTGCGCCGCGCGGCACCCGCATCTGGCACCCAACGGCCAGCCCGAACGGCCGATGGCTGGCGTACGTCACGAACGCGAGCGGTGAATACCGGATCTGGATCTCGGATCCGAACGGGATTCAAAAACGGTTGCTGACCGAAGCGGTCGAGGTGCGGCATGACTAAAAGGGTTCGGATTCCGTTCGCGGTCGTTCTCGCGGTCATCACCCTTTGGGGATGCGGCGGGGGGATTCCCAATGTGCGGATCGACAAGGGCTATCCCGATTTTCGGCTGGCCCGGGTCATCATGGGCGAGCACCCACCGATGCGATTGGCCGTATGGGGGCGAACCGGCTACGCCATTCCGGAAGACATGAACGAGGTCTTTGTATTGGACTTGGAGGGCCGTCGGATCCAGAAGCGCATTCCGGTCGGGACCAACCCGATGGGAATCGTGGTGACGCCCGACGGCCGGTTTACGCTGGTGACAAATCATCACTCCGGGGACCTGTCGATCATTGAAAATGCCCGGGGCGAAGTGGGACAAACGTTGGCCCTGGGCGATAATCCGTGCGGCATCGCCCTTTCGCCGGACGGTTCGCGGGTCTACGTCACTCACCACGGCGGCAACCGCGTCTCGGTTCTGTCGATTCCCGCGTTCGAGAAGATTGCCCAGGTCGCGGTCGGGACGGGTCCCATGGCCGCGGCCGTGACGCCCGACGGCGCGCAGCTTCTCGTCGTGAATGAAGCGTCGAACGATGTTTCCTTCCTGGAAACCCGGGACTTAAAGGCCGTGAGCCTCATCCCGGTCGGCCGCGCCCCCGAGAGCGTGGCGGTTTCTCCCGACGGTCAATGGGCCTATGTGGCCAATAGCGGGTCGAATTCTCTCACCGTGATCGATCTGAAACGGCGGCTGGCGGTCCGGACGATTCCTTTGGAGGAGAGTCCGGTCCGTGTGGACATCGCGAAGGACGGCCCGGAAAATTACAGCCTGGTGGTTTGGTAATGCAAAAGGGGCGTGGCGAGCCCCTCTGAAACAGCATTGTTCAAGAGGAGGAAGACGAATGAAGATGGGGCCACAGTTTTTTGGGGGCGTGATCGGAGCCCTGGCGGTCTCGGCGATGACAGGGCTGGTCGGATGCGGTCAGATGATGACGCCATCCGGCCGGACCACCGGGGACATCTCCGCTCCGCAAAACGCGCCGTTGGATTTCAAACTGTTTTTCATCTCGTATCGGGACGGCACGCGTGAGCTCTACGTCATGGATCCGGACGGAAGCCACCAGACCCGATTGACCCGCAACATGGGTCAGGTGGATTATGCCGTGGCCTCGCCGGATGAGAAGCGGGCCGTCTATGTCACGGACGGCACCGGCAACCGGGAGATCTACCGGATCAATGTGGACGGTTCCGACCGGGTCCGGCTCACCACCAACAACGCGGACGATTATGCGCCCCGATGGTCGCCGGACGGGAAACGCATCGTGTTCATCTCCGAGCGGGACGGCAACGCCGAGCTCTACATGATGAATGCGGACGGGACCGATCAAACGCGGCTGACCCGCACGGCCGGAATGGAGGATGATCCCCAGTGGCTTCCTCACGGAAACAAGATCGCCTTCACATCGAATCGGGACGGCAATGAGGAGATCTATGTGATGGACCCGGACGGGTCCCATCAGACCAACCTGACCAAGAATCCCGCGGAGGACTGGAATCCGTTCTGGTCCCCGGACGGGACCCGGATCGGGTTCGTCTCCACCCGCGACGGCAATCGGGAAATCTACGCGATGAACTCCGACGGTTCCGATCCGATGAACCTGACGCGCAATCCGGCGGACGACGGGAGTGGGATGTTCACCTGGTCCTCGGACGGAAGGGTCCTTCCGTTTGTGACCAACCGAAACGGGAAGCGCGAGATATTTATCATGAACGCCGACGGATCCATCCCCCGGGATCTCACGAACACCCCGAACGCGGATGAAGACGATCCGGTCTGGCTTCCGGACGGCCGCATCCTGTTCCTGACCGACCGGGACGGAAACTGGGAATTGTACGCCATGAACCGCGACGGGTCCGGCGTGACCAATTTGACGAATAATCCGGCCGACGATACGAGAGGGATCCGGCTCTATCCGGGACGGTAGGGGTCTGGGGGCATCGGAGGACGGTTTTCGCTTCCGCACGGGCCCCCAGGTACAATAGTCCATGGAGGAAATCATGAAAAGGATGTGCCGATGGGGGACGATGGCGATCATGGCGGGCCTGGTGTTGTCCGGGTGCGGGCAGACGCCCAAACCCAACCTCGTGATCCCGCGCGAAACCCCCGATTATAAAATCTATTTTTCATCCAATCGCGACGGCGGACGGGAGTTGTTCCGGATGGACCCGGACGGCGAACACCAGATCCGGCTGACGAACAGCAGCGGGTCCAAGTACTTTGCCGTCGTGACGTTGGACGGCAGCCGGGTCGTCTATGTGAACAACGATCACGGGAAGCGGGACATCTATTCCATGGCGGCCGACGGGACCGATCAGCGGCAGTTGACCCACACCGGCACGGATGAATTCCCCCGCTGGTCGCCGGACAAGAAAAAAATCGTGTTCATCTCGGCCCGGGACGGGAACCGTGAGGTCTACGTTATGAACGCCGATGGTTCCCACCAAACCCGCCTGACCCGGACCGAGGCCGAAGAGTCGGACGCCAAATGGTCGCCGGACGGGACCCAGATTGCCTTCGTCTCGACGCGCGCGAACGGCGACGAGGATATCTATATGATGAATGCCGACGGTTCCAATCAGCGGAACATCACCCACAGTCCCGGCCTGGACTGGAACCCGTTCTGGTCGCCGGACGGGACCCGGATCGGATTCGTCTCGACCCGCGACGGCAATCGGGAGATCTACACGATGAACCCGGACGGCTCCGATCCGACGAACCTCACTCTCAATCCGGCAGACGACGGGAGTGGGATGTTTACCTGGTCGATGGACGGTCGGTCCCTTCCGTTTGTGACGATCCGCGACGGCAATCGGGAAATCTATATCATGAATGCGGACGGATCAAATCCCCGGAACCTGACCCATACGGCCAAAGCCGAAGAGGACGATCCCGTCTGGCTTCCAGACGGCCGCATTCTGTTCGTGACCAACCGGGACGGCAACTGGGAGCTGTATGCCATGAATAAAGACGGCTCGGGTCTTGTCAACCTGACCCATAATCCGGCCGACGATATGCGCAGTCTGGTCACCTATAACGAAAGCGGGTTGGACCGGAAGAATTAAGCCGATGAACGGGATGACGAAAATGAAAAGGTCGCTCGAACGCTTGCATCTCGGGGTTCCAATCCTGGTGGCTTCGGCGGTTCTCCTCGGGTTTTTGGGAAACAGCCTTCAGGCCGAGTCTCCGACGGAGACGCGGCCGTCGTTTCCCAAGGCCCCGGAAAACGCGCAACCCCTTCCGTCGCCAGCCGGTTTCAATCCCAATCACCGCGTCACGGACGCGGGCAGCCGATCCTTCTGGGCGCACACCTTTTCTTCCGGGGCGCACAGCGTGGCGGTGCGGGGACAGGAGGTTTTCACGGCCTGGTACGATGTTCGAAACGGGGATTCCGATGTCTTCTTCGCCAAGAGCGTCGATGGGGGAATCACTTTCGGTCCGAACGTCCGGGTGAATGACGACACCGGCCATGCCCGACAGTACAAACCCAGTCTCGGGCTGGATGCTGCCGGAACGATCTATCTGCTCTGGCGGGACGATCGAAGAGGCCATGCCGATATCTATTTTGCACGGAGCGAAGACGGCGGAAAGACCTTTACCAAAAACCTCCTGCTCAACGACGACGCCGGATGGGCCTATCAGGGCAATCCGGCGATCGGGGTCTCCCCCGAAGGAAACGTCTATGCGGCCTGGTCGGATGATCGCAACGGGCAGGGAGACATTTATTTTACCGTCAGTCGCGATCGGGGGAAGAGCTTTGGCCGGAACCTCCGGTTGAATGACGATGCGGGCCGTTCCATTCAGTCGCATCCCACCGTGGGCGCCGGGTCGGGCGGTTTCATCGTCGTGGCCTGGGAGGATTTTCGCAACGGCCGCTCCGAGGTTTATATGGCCCGAAGCACCGATGGTGGAAAGACATTTGAGCCCAATCGGAGGGTGGAGTCCGGGGCGGAAGGAACGGTCCAGGTCTCTCCCAGCATCGCGGTCGACCCGCACGGTCGGATGGCCGTCGCCTGGGCCCAGTTCAGGCCGCAAATGGGACCGGTCGATCCGCCCGATGCCGCCAAAGGCGAAACGCTTTGGTGGGAGAAGGTTCGACAGGGCGACGCGGACATCGAGCTGGCCGTCAGCGTCGATGGAGGAGGCCATTTTAGCTCGCCGATGCAGGTGAACGATGATCGATCGGGTCGTCCGCAGGCCTTTCCCTCGGTCGCCTTCGACCCGCGCGGCGGGATTGATCTGGCTTGGGAAGACTTTCGAAATGGACAGGCCGATATCTATTTTGCACAGATCGGGCCGGGCCAGGCGAGCCTCCGGTCCAATCAGAAGGTCAATGATGATACCGTCCGCGCTTTTCATTACCACCCGAGTCTGGCGGTGGATGGGGAGGGAAGGGCCTATCTTCTCTGGACGGACGGACGCGGGAATCCTTTCGTCTCTTCGGCCGATGCCGATGCGAATACCGAGGAAGAGGGAAACGACATCTATTTTGCGCGGTCCAATTGAAGAGAAAGGTTGATGGGTGAAATATGAAAATGCTTGCACCATTAAACCCAATATCTCTTTTAACGGTGTTCGTTGGTCTTTACCTTTCAACCGGCTGCGGGATGAGTACGACTACCTCTTCCGGGAATTCCGCCGACGCCCGTAGGGCCCAGGCCTGGGCGCCTCAGAGCACGCCGCTGGATAGCGGTGCGGTTTTTGATGTGACCCCTCAGCTCGCGGTCCAGCCGAACGGGGGTGGGGGGGCGGTCGCGGTCTGGATCAAGCGGGTGGATCTGGACCCGGCGGATAGTCTTCCTGCGGTCTATCATCTCTACGCGACGCATCTGACGAGTGGCGTTCCGGACGCGACCGACAGCGCGTGTCCGGCGGGCGGTTTTCCGTTCGGCAATCCGGATGCGACAGGAAATGACGGCGTCTGCGTGATCGATACCGGCAGCGCGCAGTATGACGCCTGGTCGCCGAAGGTCTCGATGGACAACAACGGGGACGCGATCGTGGTGTGGCAGCAGCACGACGGCACGGCCCAGCGGGTGTACGCGCGGCGATTCACCGGCGGGAGTTGGGGGGCCCTTCAGCAGCTCAACGACTCGATTGAGTTTACGAACTTTGATGCGGCGGATCCGGCGATTGCGCTGGAGCCGGATCCGACCAACAACGGCGCGCCGGATGACGGCGTCGGCAGCGCCATGGCCGCCTGGTCGCAGTATAACGAGAAGGATTGGGTGCAGGTGTTTAATTCCGATCTCACTTCGACCAATGAGATCGTTCCTACGAATGCCACAGGTACGAACTGGACAGGTCCTACAAATGTGTTTTCGTCGGATAACGTCTATGCTGTTTATAACAATACGAGCCAGGATGATCTTTGTGCGACCGGTTTCGGATTTGGTTTTCCAACGACTGAAAACATAAGAGGCATTATTGTGAGTGTGGAAGGCAACGGCACCTCCGCGACCCCTGCGGATCGCCAGTATCGCATCGGATTGACAAAGTCGGGTTGTACGCTGGACGGCACGCGAAAGACAGGAATCCAGATGAACCAGACCACGGATACGGTAACCAACACCGGGAACTCGTACGACCTTTGGGGAACGACCTGGACACCGGCCGATATAAACGCCTCTTCTTTCGGTGTCTTGATTTCGGACAATGATGCGACGGCCCAGCCGCTCAACATTGATAAGATCACCGTCACTATAGTGACGGATTCGAGTCCGCAGTGCCAGTCGGGAGTGGATCATGAATGTGCCTCCGTGAATGCGACGGCGGTGTACAATGGCCAACTGTATGCCGGACTCGGCAACTCCTTTAA
This sequence comes from Nitrospirota bacterium, assembly GCA_016194285.1. GTDB lineage: Bacteria > Nitrospirota > Nitrospiria > JACQBZ01 > JACQBZ01 > JACQBZ01. The sequence continues at coordinate 14,651 of JACQBZ010000065.1, forward strand.
TGGAAGTTCGGACGTCTACGTCTATGACCCCGGCAGCAACAGATGGTCCTATTCTTTTAATGATGGCGACGCGGTCAATGGGTATCCTCAAGTGATTTCCATGGCGGTTTACAACGGAAAATTGTATGTGGGCTTGGGGGATATCTTCGGCAATAATAGAGGGGATATCAGGGTCTTTGACGGAACGACATGGACAACGCTGATCACGAATAATTTGACCTGCGCCCCAGTACCGTGTGCAAATACAGGGGGCCCGGCTGCCTATGACTCCGTGCGGTCCATGGCGGTTTACAACAACCAGCTCTATATCGGGATGGGGAGCTCCAGCAATGGGGATGGGGATGTGTGGCGCTGCACATCCTGTGACGGATCGGATTGGCAAAAGATTTGGGACAGCACAGTCGCTTTCACTGCCGATTTCTATGGGTCCGTGGATGCCATGACGGTGTATCAGTGTCCGACTTGCAGCAGCCCTCAGCTCTATATCGGCATGGGAAGCTTGTTTTCGAGCCAAGGAACCGCGGATGTATTGCGCTGCACCCAGTGCGATGGAACGGACTGGGCGAAGGTCTTGGACAATCCGACGACCTCACCCTACAAATCAGTATCATCCCTGGCGGTTCACAACGGCCAGCTTTATATCGGCTACGGGTATGATCTCAGTGCGACTACTGGGACTGGCGATATCCGGCGATGCACCAAATGCGACGGGTCGGACTGGTCGGGGCTGGTGTTTGATGCGAGTACTTATGCGGAAAATTATGAAGCGGTGGTCTCCATGATCTCTTACAATGGACTCTTATACATCGGACTGGGAGCCACGGGCCAAACATCCGGCACACCCGGCCATGGGGATATCAAGCGGTGTCGGGTGTGTGACGGCACGGACTGGACGAACAGCCGGAATGATGCGGCCACCTATGAGTCGGTGCATACCTTTGCCGTTTATAATGGGGATTTGTATGCGGGGTTTGGGAACAGCATCTTGAGGGATGGGGACATCTTCAAGTTTGCGGCCGGATGGCAGACGGTGGCCCGGCGGTTTGTGAACGGCGTCGGGTGGGACACGCTCGATACCACCGTCTGTCCGGCCGGAAGCGGTGTGAATGACGGCATCTGCTACATCAGCGGACTGGCCGGCACTTCAGTTCAACCCACCGAAGCTCCTCGTGTGGCGATGGATAACGCCGGCCGGGCGGTTGCGGCCTTTGTCCAGATGGTTCGACAAGCGAACTGTATCACTGGCACTGATCCGACTGATACTCTTACCATCGCTTGTATAGACTCCACCCTCCAGGCCAATCTTTTCAACGCTGCCAGTTGGAGCAGCCCCATTGATCTGGATCCCGGGCTGAGCAGCGTGGCCGCGGCAAGCCAGTTGATCTGCTTTGAGAATGGTATTCTCGGTGGCACGAGTACCGATGCTTGTGTCAATGTCATTGAGTACGATCTGAGTGTTAGCCCCGCGGGCCAGGCTGCGCTCTTGATCAAGACCGCTTGGAAGTCGAACGAGGACTTCGAGCTTACTAATCCCCCGCCGCAAGGCTGTGGTGACAACAGATTGGGGAATAATACAAACTGTATTCCCAATGGCAATGCCTTTGAAGATTATATGGGCCAGGCGATCGTGGCCCGGCAGTATACCATGGGAGCGGCTTGGAATGTGGGAAACTGGCCCCTTACCCGGCTGGCCAATTTTGGTTATGCCAATGGGACCAACTTTGGGACCGGACCGTTTCCGGCCGGCTGTCCTTCGAGCGCCACGATTGACGGAGGCCGGGTCATTCTCAACTGCCGCTTCGACAATCCACGAATTGCACCGGCGGCGGCCGGCACGACGGTCGTTGCCGTTTATGAGAGTTACAATGGGACGAACAATGACATCCTTGCGCACCGTTACGATGGAGCGACATGGGGAGCCTTCAGCACCGTCGACGCCGGGGGAGGCGATGCGCATGCGCCGCAGATCGCGATGGACAATTCCGGAGACGGTGTGGCGGTCTGGACGCAGAACGATGGGGCCAAGTTCCGGATCTATAGCAATTGCTATGCACCGGCTGCAGGAATAGGCACCTGTGGAAATGTGGTGTCCACCGGTTGGCAAGGGGCGGCCAACGTGGATGGGGATGTTGGATCCGAGAGCGCCTATTACAGCCCTGTCGTCGGTCTACCCGGTCCGGGCGGGGCCGGGAGTGCGTTGTCCTTGTTCCTCGGCTGGTCCTTATTGGATAACTCCACCCGGCTGTACTACGCCACGGGGCCGTAATAAAGGTTATAAAATGAAAACTTTTCAACTTTTCAACTTTTCAACCTTTCTAACTTTACTCCTGCTTACGGGCTGCGGGGGTTTATCCCGGATTCAAAATCCTGTTCCGGCACCGGAAGGTTCGAGCACCCAGTTCCAGGAATATGGAGATGATCAAGAAAAGATCCATGCGCTCTCGGAGAAGACGTATGAGTATGATACCGAAGACGCCGTCTGGAGCTATCGAGTGATGCGGCAGAGCCCCTTGAGGGTCGCCCTTTCACCCGACGACCGCACGCTCTATCTCCTTCGGACCGCGAAGGCGGAGGAGAACGGGACGCTCGTCATCCTGGATCGTGCGAATTATCGGATCGCCGGTCGGGTTGAAATCGGGAAGGTTCCGATCGCGCTGGCCCTGACGGCCGACGGGAAAGAACTCTACATCGCGAACCACTTGTCGGACGCGGTTTCGGTCGTCGATACCGCAACGCAGCGGGTCGTGCACACCATTCCGGTCGGTCATCGCCCGATCCGGATCGCGATTGCGCCGTCGGGCGAATATGCCTACGTGACGAATCACGGATCGGATAGCATCTCGATTCTAAATCTTTCAACCAAGCTGGTGGAAGGGGAAATCCCGGTCGGCCATTGGCCCTGCGGGGTCGTCTTTGATCCGGAAGGAAAGTATGCCTATGTCGTTCATCACGGTGGACAGGACATGGCCGTGATCGAGACGGCCACCTCCCGTGTGATCAAGCGCATCGAGGTCGGAAAGACGCCCATGGGATTGGGAATTACGCCGGACGGTCGCAAGATCCTCGTAGCGAACGAGGGTTCCGATACGGTTTCGGTCGTGGACACGGCGCGCCTTGAGGTGGTGAAAACAGTTTCAGTCGGGGAAGGTCCGGTCGAGGTGAGTTTCAGTCCGGACGGGAAGATCGCCTATGTCATCCATGCCCGATCGAATGATCTGTCGGTGATCGACGCGAAGGAGGAGCGGGTGATCGCGACGCTTCCGGTGGGTCAATTCCCGGGCTCGATGGCGCTGACGGCGGATGGCCGGTTTCTGTATGTCACGCATGAAGGCCCGGCCGATGTCAGCCTGATGGATACCGAACAGAAAAGTGTCGTGGCGCAATACGCGAAGGTTCCGCTGTAGGCTTGTTGAAAAGGGGGGAGTATCATGAATAGGCGCGAGGTGATCTGTTGGAGTCTCGTCATCCTGGCGGTTGCGGCGGGAGGGCCGGCGGGCTGCGGTACGTCGTCCGGTTCCGCGAAGAAGTCGTACGCGTCCGAGAACTGGCTGCTCAAGGACCGGGATGCCGACCCGGATGAGGCGATGTGGAGCGCGATTCGGCAGGAACCGTTGCGCGTGGTCGCGGGTCCGTCGGATCAGCAGGTCTTTCTGCTTCGAGCCATTGCGGGAGAGGGTGTTCTGCTGCTTGTGGATCGGCAGTCCCAGCACGCGGTGAGCCGTGTGTTGGTCGGCAGCGCGCCGATTTTTATGGCGATAACGACCGACGGGAAGGAAGCCTACGTGGCCAACCATCTTTCGGATACCGTCTCGGTCGTCGACCTCGCCGCGCAACGGGTGACGTCCACGATCCCGGTCGGGCGGAATCCGATGCGGGCGGCCCTGACCCCCTCCGGAAGATTTCTTTACGTCAGCAACCATGGGTCGGACGACGTCTCCATCATTGATACGGCTTCCAATCGCGTGGTCCAGACGATCCCGGTGGGGAGTCGGCCCTGCGGGATCGCCTTTTCGCCCGACGGCCGGTTTGCCTATGTCGTGGATCACGGATACAAAGACATGGCCGTGATCGATACCGCTTCGCGGCAGATCATCCGACGGGTCGAGGTCGGCCTGGCGCCCATGGCCGTCGCCGTAACACCGGACGGGCGGCAGGCCTACGTTGCCAACGACGGGGCGAACAGTGTGGCGGTTGTGGACCTATCGAGCTTTGAGGTGATCCGGTCCATCCCTGTGGGAGAGGGGCCGATGGAGGTCGCCCTGACGCCGGACGGGAAAACCGCCTATGTTTTGAATCAACATTCCAACACCATCTCGCTGATCGACGTGGGAACCGGAACGGTCCAGAAGACCCTGGATGCGGGTTCCGCGCCGCGGTCCATCGCCCTTTCGACCGACGGGAAAAATGTCTTCGTGACGAATTACGGCGAGGAGAATCTCTCCGTGATCGATACCGCGGAACAGCGGGTGGTGCAACATTACAGGATCCCGTTAATGTAATGGCCTCCATTGGCCCTCTCAACCATCCCGACATCGGACATCGACTACACGGTTCAGCATGGGCCCGAGCCGCGCGACATCTCCTGATCTTCATGACGATTCCGTTCCTGTCCGGGTGCTGGGGTTCCCCTTCCTCGAATATTTCGGGCACCTTTGACCTCAAGGCGATCGCGATCGATCCCTCGACGCCGACCACGCTCTATGTGGGAACCGACGGCGGGGGGGTCTACAAAAGCACCGACGGCGGGGCTTCGTGGGCGCCGATAAACCAGGGATTGACCGATCTGAAGGTCACCGCACTGGCGATCGATTGGTTCACGCCGTACAGAATCTATGCCGGAACCGAAAACGGAGGGATTTTTTCCAGCTTCGATTACGGAGAGAGCTGGATGTTTAATCAAGCTCCGATCACCGATATCCGTGCGATCGTTATTGATCGTAACGTGTGTCCGCCCGCCACTCCGCCTTTCCCCTCTTGCCAGTGGATTTTTGTCGCCAGTCAGACGAGCGGGGTCTGGTGGAGCCAAAATGCTGGTTCAAAATATAGTCAGTTTAACAATAGCCCTTCCAACGTCACCGCAATGGCGATCTATCCCACGACCCTTCCCAACCCGACAGGCCGACTCTATATCGGGACCGAGAGGGGTGGGTTTTTTCTAACAGCCCTCCACCCAACTCTCGATTCTCTATGGACCGAAGCCCTCCCCGGTCTGAAGGCGAATACTCAAGAAGATGTCGTTTCCTTGGCCGTGAGACCGGATGTGATTTCCGAACTGTATGTCGGGACGAGCGGAGAGGGGATATCCAGCAGTACCGTCGGGATTTACAAAAGCACAGATGCCGGGACTACCTTTGACCATGTTTACACTCCAAACTATCCGTTCACGATCTATTTTGTGGTGCCGGTGGTCGGTCCCAACACGACGGACCTGACGCTCTACGCGGGTTCCGATGGGATCGTTCGAAGCGTGGATTTTGGGAATGTAGGCTCTTGGTGTATTCTTTGGGATGACGGGAAGTGCCAGAACAACACGCCTTCCAAAATCCTTCAACCCGGTCTGACGGCCTTTGCCGTGGAGTTGTTCAAGCATACCGACAGCAACGGCAATGTTTCGTTCCTTATTGACTCTACCACCAATCCCCCAAGGCCCACCTTATACGCCGCCCTCTTCAATCGACAATTCATCAAGACGACCGACGGCGGACAGACCTGGACGACACTGAGTGTGAAGTAACCCGACTACGGGTGCGCCTCGTTCCAGTTCGTCCCGATGCCGATGTCGACCTTCAACGGTACGGCCAGCGGCATCACGCCCTCCATCTCGTTCCGCACCAGCCCTTTTATCGCCTCGCTCTCTTTTTCCGGAACTTCGAAGATCAGCTCGTCATGGATCTGGAGCAACATCCGGGATCGGCGCCCCTCGGTCTTTAGTCGCTTCGCGATCCGGATCATCGCCAGCTTGATCAGATCGGCGGCGCTGCCCTGGATCGGCGTGTTGATCGCGGTGCGCTCACCCAGCCCTCGGACGGCCGGCGTGTCGCTGGCCAGCTCCGGAATCGGACGACGCCTTGAGAAGATCGTGGTGACGTACCCCCGTTCCTTCGCCTCGGCGATCGTCTTTTCAATGAACCGGCGGACGCCGCTGTAGAGGTCCAGATACCGATCGATGTACTGCTTGGCCTCCGACTGGGAGACGCCCAGCGTGGTTGACAGCCCGTACGGGCTGATCCCGTAGATGATCCCGAAATTCACCGTCTTGGCCGTGCGCCGCATCTCGGACGTGATTTGATTCGGTGCCAGCTCGAAGATCTGCACGGCGGTCGTCGTGTGGATGTCTTCCCCTCGTTGAAACGCCGACAGTAGATTGGGGTCCTCCGACAGATGAGCCAGTATGCGGAGCTCGACCTGGTTGTAATCGGCCGAAAGCAACCGGCATCCTTTTTCCGCGATAAAGGCGCGGCGAATCCGCGGCCCCCACTCGCCCTTGACCGGGATGTTCTGGAGGTTCGGCTCGCTGCTGGAGAGGCGGCCGGTGGCCGCGACGGTCTGGTTCAGCGACGTATGAAGACGTTGCGTCTCGGGGTTGACCAGTCGAGGGAGCGCATCGATATAAGTCGATTTGAGTTTCGTCAATTGTCTGTAATTCAGAATCTCGGCCGGGAGCTCGTGCTGGAGGGCCAGTTGCTGCAGGACCTCTTCGTTGGTGGAATAGCCCGTTTTGGTTTTCTTGATGGGTTTTAAACCGAGCCGGTCGAATAGAATTTCGGCCAACTGTTTCGGGGAGTTCAGATTAAACACGGTCCCGGCCAGTGCCTGGATTCGCTTGACCATGACCGAGAGCTGAGTCTCCAGTTCCATTGAAAGGGCCGAAAGCTGATCGACGTCCAGCTTGATTCCGACCTCTTCCATCTCAGCCAGCACCGGGACCAGCGGCATCTCGATCTCGTCAAACAAGCGGTCCAGACCCTGTTCGTGAAGCAGCGGCCGGAGGGAAGAATCCAGTTGCAGAACGGCTGACACGCGCTCGCCCGCGGCCGAGGCCATAAGCTCGACGGGGATTTCCGGCGCAAGAGGCGAGGTCAGTTCGGGCAACCGGAGACCGAGCCGATCCATCGCCACGGTTTCCAGGCTGTGGTCCCGGCGGTTGGGGTTTAAAAGATAGGATGCGATCATGGTGTCGGCCGTCGGCCCTTCGATCGAAAGGCCGCTCTGGTGGCAGGTCAATAAAGCGGCTTTGAGGTCATGGCCGACCTTTCGGATCGATGCATCCGAAAGCAGCGGTTGAAGCTGTTCCAATAGGGTTCGGCTCGACGGCGCCGCCGGGGCGCCCAGGTAGTGATGGCCCAGCGGGATATAAAAGACACGGTCCGACGCGGCCAATGAAATTCCAAGAATCGCGGACCGATCACGACCCGGAGCATGATTCGCTCCGGAAGACCCGCCTGCCGCCTGCCTGCCGGACAGGCTGGGACGGGCAGGACCGTTCGGCAGGGTCCAGAAACCGAGTCCGATGGTTTTTGCGGAGGCTAAGGCGCGCGTCATCTCGCGCAGCGATTCATCGGAATCCGTAATCTCCACACGGCCCGGCTTGGAAGCGGCTCGACTGAGCTCGCCGAAGTCGGCGGGCCCGCTTGCCCGCCGCGGCGGGCCTGCCGGACGGGCGGGCGATTCGACCCGTTTGAGCAGGCTGCCGAACTCCAGCTCAAGAAACAGCCGGGTCATCGCGTCCGTGTCCGGTTCGGTCCGCTGAAACCGATCGAGGTTCAGTTCAACCGGGCAGTCCCGCTTGATCTGTGCCAGATGGTGGCTCATCCGCGCCTGCTCGGCGAACGCGCGGAGGTTTTCGCGGAGTTTGGGCTTCTCCAACTCCTCGAGACGGGCCAAAAGATTTTCGATCGAGCCGAACCGCCGGATGAGATCCACGGCCGTTTTCTCCCCGATCCCCGGAACGCCCGGGATGTTGTCGATCGAGTCGCCCATCAGGCCCATGATCTCGACGACCCGGTCCGGCTCAACGCCGAATCGCTCCTGAACATCCGGCGTCCGGTACACCTTGTCCTTCATCGTGTCGTAGACGCAGGTCCGGGGTGTGATCAGTTGGAACATGTCTTTGTCGCCGCTGACGATCGTCACGTCCAGTCCGGCCTCCTCCGCCTGACGGGCCAGTGTGCCGATCAGATCATCCGCCTCAAACCCTTCCTGAAGGAGGGCGGGGATACGGAAAGCCTCCACCACGCGGTGGATGTAGGGGATCTGCTGGCGGAGGGGGTCGGGCATCTCCGCCCGCTGGGCTTTATATTCCCGGTATTCCGCGTGCCGGAGGGTGGGGCCTTTGGCGTCGAAGGCCACCGCGAGGTAATCCGGCTGTTGGTCGCGGACGATTTTCAAAAGCATCGTCGTGAAACCGTAGATGGCATTGGTCGGAAGGCCTTTCGAGGTGGAGAGGTTTCGGATGGCGAAGTAGGCCCGGTAGATATAGGAATGGCCGTCGATGAGAAAAAGACGGGGTCGTTCGGCTCCTTTGACGTCGGTCTGGGCAGACATGGCGATTCTCCGGACAAGACAGGCAGGTGAGGCTATTTCGTTAAGAAGCTGCGAATCCGTTTTTTAAGTTGCTCGTTGAACTCGTGCATCTTCTGGTACTGGGTCGGGTAACGTTTCTCGATTCGATGAAGGAGGTCTTTCGCCCACTTGGCCTCTTTTGAAAGCACCAGAAGGCCGATCAGGAGAAATAAAATACCCTGAAGAATCGGCAGAAATAGACCGACGATTCCGAGCAGAATAAAACTCCATCCGACCAAGTGAATCAGGGTTTTTCTGGCCAGGGCCACCACCGGTTGCTGTTCCCTCCCATCGGTCAAATTCAGGCCTATCGTATCACTCTAAAAAGACCAATTCAACTGCCATGACATTTATTCTTTTGGGTTTTCGATGGGCGATCATGTACAATATCAGGCCTCATCATGAACGATCAAGCGATTCATTCCATCGTCCGGATTCTCAAACGGGAGATCCGGAAGTGGCGGGTTCCCATCGTGGGGGTGGTGGCCGACCGGTCGAACGATCCGTATCAGGTCTTGATCTCCTGTCTGTTGAGCCTTCGGACCCAGGATAGCACGACGGCGCAAGCGACGGAGCGGTTGTTTCGGTTGGCGAAGACACCCCACGAAATGATCCGGCTGTCGCCCCAAACGATCCGGAAGGCCATCTACCCGGTCGGCTTTTACCGGACCAAGGCCCGGACCATCCTTTCGGTCAGCCGGGATCTCATTCGGCGGTATGACGCCCGAGTTCCGGATGATCTGGAGGAACTGCTGACCTTGAAAGGGGTCGGGCGCAAGACGGCGAACCTAGTGGTGACCCTGGGCTTTCGGAAACACGGGATTTGCGTGGACACCCATGTCCACCGAATCAGCAATCGATTGGGCTATGTGAAGACGAAGACCCCGGAAAAAACCGAAATGGCCCTCCGGGAAAAACTCCCCAAACGCTATTGGATTATCTTTAACGATCTTCTGGTGACGTACGGTCAGAATCTCTGCAAGCCGATTTCGCCGTACTGCAGCCGATGTCCGATTTCAACCTATTGCGACCGCGTAGGAGTCGGACGCAGCCGATAGGGATCATCCTTTGGCAGTATCTGCCCAGCGAGCCCCAGGGATCGATCAGGATCGTCGGTCGTCGGCCGCCGGTAAACCGTCGGTCGCGTTTTCATGGAGAAGTTGTTTGTACTGGTGAAGAATCTTTTGGGTATATCCGGGTGGCAGGTTTATCCCGCGATCCATCGATTCCGCGACGCGGGTCGGGCCGTAATTGTAGGCGGTCAGGGCCAGCCCCAGATCGCCGAATCGCTGGTGGAGCAATGCAAGATACTGGATCCCCAGCTTGATATTGAGGTGGGGATCGTAGAGGGCCTTCGCACTGCGGAGGGGCGTCTGATTGATCTCGGCCATTTCCTGCCCCGTCAAGGGTTCGATCTGCATCAAGCCGATCGCGCCCTTGCGGGAGTACGCCCATCGATAGAAGGAGCTCTCGGTCATGATCACCGAAACGATCAATTCGGGATCGTAACCGTATCGAAGACTTTCGTGGTAGATCAGTTCGGCGAGACGCTCTTCGTCTTCAACCGGGAGTCCCGAATGGAAGCCGTGAAGGACCTGGTGGATTTTAGAGATCCGCTTGAAGGCGGAGGGTTCATAGAGCGAAATGGTCTTCGCATGACGGATCTGGTCCGTCATACCGACCCGGTCGTCGTTGATCCACCAGTCGGAAAAGGAGTGAACCGACGGCTCGGCCTCATTTGGAGACGACACCGCGGGGACTTGAACCGACTGGACCGGGTGAGCCTGGATCAATCCAATCAGGATCATCGACTGGATCGCGATGCCCAGAAACAGACCGGTGCGAATCGGCAGAGACTTCGGTTTAAATGGGTTGTTTGTGGTCGCCATATGTTCAGTGGCTCCTTATGTGACGGGGGTAATATTATCCCCGGGTACCACCATTTGAGGCCCTAAAATAGACCTCGCCTGTCGAACCGTGAATTGAGATAAGAAGAAAAGAAAGATAAAAATCAGATGACGCTACGTAGGAGGCTTTGGAAAGGGCAAAAGAATTAAAAACAGAAATAGAATAGCACAGTCCGCTATCCGTTGTAAAGAAAAAAATGAAAAACTTATTTCCGGCGGACTAAAGCCTTGTTTGAAAACAGTTCTTTGTGCTTGACGAGGTAATAAACAACGACGACATTAAGGACCAGAACCGCCACGCGGGCAACCGAGGGTCGAAAAACCACTTCGTAAACCTCCAACGGAATAAATAAACCGGTTGCAATGGCCGTTAAGTATTCCGCCCACCGTTTCCGTTTGTGAAGCCCGTAGGCCTCCACCCAACTCAAGATTCCGTAGAGGAACACCCCGATCGAGACCTCCACGAGCAGGGTGGTCTTCACCATTCCGATCTTGCTGAGCAGGAGGTTGATGTAATGCTTGTCCACATCGAGGTTCAGATCCTGGGCCAGTCGCTTCGACAGGTGGTCGAGGTCTTTGTTGACCAGACTCAGCAGACCGACCGAGAGCAGCAGAAGGAGCAGGCCTTTGATACTCAACTCCCAGATGATCACTTTCAGAAACCAGTCCCGCTTGGCCATATTCTGTCGGATCCTTCGAATGGGGACAAAAAAAACAAGGGGTTGATGATACCAAGCGGAGGCCTGAAAAGGCAAGCGAAATGAGTCCTCGGTACTTCTCGATCGCTGGAGAGCGGAGGGTTAGTGGGCCGTTGCCGACGGATGGGATAATTTCAAGAGGTATTCCTCAATCTGCGCCTTATGTTGGGGAGAAAGATCCGTAAACTTGATGCCCATCCCGGAGACGACTTTGCCGGTCCCTTTTTTAACGTCGTAGGTCCAGACCACCCTTCCCTTGGCTTCAATTTTGACATTGAAATCGGGCAGGATAAAAGTGCAGTGGATCTCGGACTGGACCGGGAGGGAAGTTTTGGTCTCAATGAAGACGCCACCTTTGCTCAGGTTCGTGACGTAGTTTGATACGAAGATGTCTTTTGTTGAATAATCCACCTTGATCTTGACGTCAAAACGGGTATCCTTCCGTCGGTTCCTACCGGATGGTTGGGTCATGGTCGTCCCGGGTTTATGTCTCTTTCCGAGCGCCGGAGACTTTTTGTTTCGGACTGAAGCAACCAGCGTTTTATGGGGAGTCCCCCGGTAAAACCGCCGAGGTTTCCATCGGCACCGATGACGCGGTGACAGGGAATCAAGACCGCGACCGGATTATTTCCGCAGGCGCCGCCCACGGCACGGAAGCTCTGGGGATGACCGATGCTTCGGGCCACCGATCGATAGCTGCGTGTTTGTCCGTAGGGGATACGCCGGAGAGATCGCCAGACCTTTTGTTGAAAGGAGGTTCCTTCCAACAGGTCGAATCTCGTGTTGAAGCGGACGGGTTTTCCGGAAAGGTAGGCCCGCAGCCGAGCCGCAAGATCCGTAAAACGAGCATCGCTGCGAATGACCGGGCGACGATACTCGCGCCGAAGTTTTCTGCGAAAGGCCGATTCGCCGGGGACATTCAGTGAGAGCCGGCAGAGGCCCTTTGGAGTGGCGGCGATGCCGATCGGTCCGATCGGGGAAGAAAAAAGGGTGTAGTAGATGATCGGGGAAGAAAGCCTCTGGCTCAAATTAGTCCTCAGCAAGTGAACCACGCCTTTTCAAACGACGTACGTCAACCAGGACTGATGGACCGGATCTTTGCCGGCCACGACGTCGAAGAACAACGTTTGAAGAAGCTGGGTGATTTCACCCGGCTTTCCGGTGCCGATCACACGGCCGTCCACTTCGCGAATCGGAGTGATCTCGGCCGCGGTGCCCGTAAAAAACGCCTCCTCGGCAATGTAAATCTCGTCGCGCGTGAACCGTTCCTGCGCCACCGGAATACCCTTCTCTTGCGCGAGTTGGATGATACTGTTACGGGTAATCCCTTCCAGAATGGAGGTGAGCGGAGTCGTCTTCAGCGTCCCGTTCCGGACGATAAAGATGTTCTCGCCCGGTCCTTCGGCGACGTAGCCGTCCGTATCCAGCAGGATCGCCTCGTCGTAACCGGCCTCCTTGACTTCGCGCTTGGCCAATTGCGAATTCGCATAATAGGAGGTGACCTTGGCGCGCGTCATGCTGATATTGACGTGGTGTCGCGTGAAGGACGAGATCTTGGCGCGGATGCCGTTGCGGATCCCCTCGTCCCCAAGATAGGTGCCCCAGGGCCATGCCGCGATGGCGATCTGAATCGGATTTTTCTGGACATAGAGACCCATTTCTCCATACCCGATAAAGACGATCGGTCGGATGTAGCATTCCTGAAGCCGATTGACCTTTACCGTGCCGAGGATGGCCTCCTCGATTTCCTTGGGAGAGTACGGAATCTTGATCTGGACGATCTGTGCCGAGTCGAACAGCCGTTTCACATGCTCCTTCAACCGAAAGACCGCGGAGCCTTTTGCACCTTTGTAGCAGCGGAGGCCTTCGAAGACGCCCAGACCGTAGTGGAGTGTGTGGGTCAGGACATGAACCTTGGCCTCTTTCCAATCGACGAATCGGCCGTCCATCCAGATCTTCGATGTTTCCTGAATCATGGGAAGTCCTTTTTTGAAGAAATGCGTAATGAAAAACGAAATTCACTATAACAACCCGGCTTGGGTTTGTCAATCGTAGGGGCTCGCGTCGCGGCCATTATCTGTGGGGGCCCGTGCGGGGCTTCGCTCCTCCGATGCCCCCACCCCCCGCGCTCGGACAGGCAAAGCGGCTCGACTGAGCTCGCCGTGCTCGCTATTCGGTTCGGACCGCGGATCTCGATCATCGCAATATGACCCTTGACAATCTTTGATGCTTTATGTTATTTAATTCGTTCACCATTTGATGGAGTCGTGCGATGTATGCCATAATTGAAACGGGCGGTAAACAGTACCGAGTAGCCCCGGGTGAAACCGTGGAGGTCGAGGCCTTGGAAGGCAAGGTGGGCGATACCGTCTCCCTTTCCCGTGTCCTGATGATGCAGGCGGACGCGGGGGCCCGGATCGGAACCCCGATGATTCCGGGGGCGGTTGTGAAGGCGGAGGTGGTGGCTCAAGGTCGCCAGTCCAAGGTGGTCGTCTTTAAAAAGATGAGACGGAAAAATTATCGACGGACGAAGGGGCATCGTCAGGACTTTACACGGCTCAAGATTACCGAGATCCAATCGGCCTGACCGCAAAGAGGAGTTTTAAACGATGGCACATAAAAAAGGACAGGGTTCCACTCAAAACGGCCGCGACAGTCAGGCCAAACGGCTCGGCGTCAAGGCCTTCGGCGGACAGACGGTCCCGGCCGGAACCATCCTCGTTCGGCAGCGGGGCACCCGGTTTCATCCGGGTTTCAATGTCGGCACCGGAAGCGATCACACCCTTTTTGCCAAGATCACCGGGGTGGTCAAGTTTGAGAGTCGGACCGGGGATCGCAAAAAGATCAGCGTCTATCCGGTACCGGAACCGGCCTGATAGGCTTCAATCTCAAATTTCAAATTTGAGATCTCAAATTGTCCGCGCCGCTTCGGACCCTCCCGATTCCATCGAACAGGACTCATCGTTGCATTTGTGTTTGTCGATCAGGTCAAAATATTCGTTAAGGCCGGGGATGGCGGCGACGGTTGCGTCAGCTTCCGACGGGAAAAATACGTTCCTCGAGGGGGTCCCAACGGCGGCGACGGCGGAAACGGCGGGGATATCGTTCTCCGAGCCACCGGTCAACTTCGAACGCTTCTGGATCTGCGATACCAGCAGCACTACCTGGTTCCACACGCCGAACACGGCCAGGGGAAAGATCGCCACGGTCGGAATAGTCCGCCGTTGATCATCCCGGTGCCGTGCGGGACGTTTGTCCGGGATGGCGAGACCCTGGAGGGGCTGGCGGATCTGACCGAGGAAGGCCAGGAGCAGATCGTGGCCAAAGGCGGGCGGGGCGGGCGGGGCAATGCCGCCTTCGCGACCTCGACGAATCGTGCGCCCCGCCGCGCGGACAAGGGGCGGCCCGGTGAAGAGCGCTGGTTGTTGCTGGAGCTCAAACTCCTGGCGGATGTGGGACTGGTCGGTTTTCCCAACGCCGGAAAGTCCACGCTGATCTCGCGGATTTCATCGGCCCGACCCAAGATCGCCGGCTATCCGTTCACGACCCTGACCCCGCAGCTCGGCGTGGTATCCGATGAGGATCGCGGAAGTTTCGTCGTGGCGGATATCCCCGGGTTGATCGAAGGGGCCCACACCGGAAAGGGATTGGGCATCCAGTTCCTGCGCCATATCGAGCGCAACGTCTTTCTGCTCTATCTGATCGACATCGGAGAAGCGGCCGAGAAGAAGCCCGTGGAAAGTTTCGAGATTCTCCGTCGGGAATTGGAGGCGTACAATCCGGGGTTGTTGGAAAAGCCGTTCGCGGTCGCGGCGACCAAGCTGGACATTCAGGGAGACGGGACCCGGCTCAAGAAACTCATCGCGTATTGTCGTCGGAAGAAAACCCCGTGCTTACCCGTATCGGCCGTCACCGGTCAGGGAATCTCCGAACTCGTGCGATTTTTAGGAGACCGGGTTCGGGCGTCGCGAATCCGGGTTCCCGGCGGCATGACGTCATCCGGAAAGACCTCATGGACGTGAATCGGACGAATCTCCTCCGGGCCGTCAAACGGCTCGTCGTGAAGATCGGAAGCAGCCTGATCGCCTCGAGGGATCACGGCCTGGACCCTCACCGGCTGGAGACCCTGGCCCAGGAGATGGCCGATCTCAAGCGCCAGGGGTATGAGGTCGTGATCGTCTCATCCGGCGCGATTCTCTCCGGCCTGGACAAACTGGGACTGACGCAGCGGCCCAAAAGCCTGCCGGTCAAACAAGCCGCCGCGGCGGTCGGCCAGAGCCGGTTGATCTGGGCGTACGAGAAGGCCTTTGAGGCGCGGGGCTTAAAGGTGGCCCAGGTCCTTTTAACCCAGGAAGATCTCGCCGACCGGAAACGTTTTTTAAATTCGCGCAACACGCTCACGACGCTGTTGGAATACGACGTCATCCCGGTGATCAATGAGAACGACACGGTGGCGGTGGAAGAAATCCGGTTCGGGGACAACGACAACCTCGCCGGTCTGGTGACCCACCTGATCGACGCGCAGCTCCTGGTGATCCTCTCCGATGTGGAGGGGCTGTTTACGGATGATCCGCGTCGTCATCCCGATGCCCAACTCATCCCGGTCGTCCGCCAGGTCAATTCGGAGACGGTGCGTCTTGCCAAGAATACCACGACGCGGGAGGGAACCGGCGGCATGCGCTCCAAAGTTCAGACGGCGCGAGACGTGGCGGCCTACGGCGTGCCGACCGTGATTGCCAGCGGGCGGCGGCCCGGTGTCTTGACCGAAATCCTGAAAGGGAATCCGGTCGGGACGTTTTTTCTGCCGGCGGGCGGCCGACGCACCAGCCGGAAGCATTGGATCGCCTTCACGAGCCGGACCAAGGGACGGTTATCGCTCGATGCCGGCGCGGTGGAAGCCCTGACGGCCAAGGGTAAAAGTCTTCTCCCTTCTGGGATCGTCCGGGCGGAGGGCCGCTTTGAGGCCGGCGATGCCGTAAGCTGCGTCGATCCGCAAGGGCGGGAGGTGGCCAAGGGGTTGGTGAACTATTCTTCCGACGATGTCGAAAAGATCAAAGGGGCCAAGACGGCGGAGATCGCCAAGATCTTGGGACGCAATGATTACGATGAAGTGATTCATCGGGACAATCTCGTGATCCTTTAATGTCTGATCGAATGTGTTATAATTACCGTCATAAAAGCGGCGGCATTTTCGGATCTGGAGAGGGAAGGCATTCGGCAATCGCCGCGCTTAGCCGTACTGCGCGAATGGATGATGGTCCGTTAAAGGAGGGATCAATATATGGGTGCAAAACTAATCGGCCGCTACATTGTTACCGACCCTAAAATTTGTCACGGCAAGCCGACTTTTCGCGGCACGCGCATTATGGTCTCGGACGTGCTGGAGCAAGTGGCTCATGGAATGGCATGGGAGACCATCATTGAAGACTGGCACGGGAGCATCACCAAAGAGGCCATAGCCGAGGCGGTGCAACTGGCCGCTCAGGCGTTGCTCAAGCACGCCGATGAGTTTATCCTGACGCCCGCATCCGTGTGAACATTCTGGACGAAAACATCCCCGAGAACCAGCGGCAACTGTTGCGCCTCCCACGCCGGTCTTTCCGTATGGCGCATTCATGCGGAAAAAGAAACACACGTTGACTGGGTCAAGTAGCCCCTCATATAAAGAATTACAAGGACGACAAGCTGTCACTCATAAGCTTGTCGAGTTTGGAATCACCGCGCCGATCGACTGCGCCGATTGCAAGGGATAAGAAGCCTTCTCCCGGGAATAATCGCCGGCATCCATTTCATCCCGACGGAGTCTGATGAGGGCTTATAATTAGTTAGATGAGTCAAGAGCAGACTCGACCCTTCTACCGACACTTGATGGCGGTTGAAAAGACCCCCCGTCGCCGGATTGGGTTTCAAGGCAGCAAATAAGCTCATCAGCGGATCCTTAACCTGGTGCATTTTTCTGCTATATTTTTAGATGAACTTCATGGAAGGTGACAAATGAACGACTACACGCGTCGTAAGATCGTCTTGGATATCCAGTCTGTCCATGATGCATTGTCTGAAAATACAGACTCTGCTGTTTATCGTAAGCAGCTTAAATCGGCTATCGACCGTTTGGATGA
>JACQBZ010000056.1 GCA_016194285.1 Nitrospirota bacterium
ACCCCAGCCAATGAAGGGCCTGGTCTCTCCGTGGCTCACGATACGCCGTTCCTTTTGATTTCCGCTTCATCTTGAATTCGACTCCGTTGGATGAATGATTCTGCGACTCACTTCGGCAGGACGGCCAAAGCATACTAAAAATCTTTGAAAAGAGCAAGGGTGGGCAAGGACACGATGGTAGGGGCACCCCTGTGTGGGCGCCCGGTTCCAACCGGAAGATCAGGGCGGGCACGGAGGCCCGCCCCTATTGTACGATGACCGGCTCATCCGGCGCGGCGTCGATAAAAGACCGGGCGTCTTGCTGATCGCAAAAGATTTCGAGATGATCATCGCTGTTGATCACGGCAGCGAGCTCGCCGGGGGCGGCCTCGGAATAGAACAGCTTGAGCCCCCTGATTGTTTTCCCTTTGATCGTAATCACCAGAGTCTTTCCGTCCGAAATCCAGGGTTCGAGATCTTTCCTTGTGATGTTCGTAATCAAGTTTCCGAACCGGTCGATATAGATCACCCGCCCTCCCAGACTTCCGTCGCTCTGCGGCTTTGGATCCGACACGGGAAAGCTCACGGGGTCCGTGATTTTCTTTCCGAGTTTGGAAGGAGCGATCTCTTTCGAAAGCCACGCGGCGACGGGGGCGAAGAGATCACGGCCGTCGAAGGTGGAACTGTAGGTCTTAAGGCGGTATTTTTCTGCCGTGAGCAGATAGATCTGAGAATTTGGTAGATCGTGATAGATGTAGCTCAGGACGCCGTTGTCCGGTGCAAGGAAACAGCCCTGCCGGTTTATGACGAGCAGCGGCCTCCGCCTTCCCCCCACGCCCGGATCCACCACCACGACATGGATCGTCCCCTTCGGGAAGTGACAGGAGAGTAATGATCATGGTGGAAGGATTCTGCGCATGGTTCGTAGGGCCACACGGTCGTGCGGCCCTACATTTTACCGTGACGCGTTAAATAATACCGGTATGCCAGATACGGATCCCACATTGCGGCCGTGGCGACCTCCACCGCGTCAACGCCGGTGTCAAGAAATTCACGGATATCCTCCGGATTCATGATCCCGCCCACGCCAATCATCACAAAGTCGTACCGGTTTTTCTTCCGCGTCTCGCAAAGCCAATGGACAAACTGAAGCCCGCTTTGTTTAATCCCCGCGCCGCAAACACCGCTCTGCGGACGTCCCGGAATAGCCGGCTTACCGTTCTCGTCCAGGACGGTCATCTTCACCGTATTGATCCCAACGATTCCATCGACGTGCGGGGCGTTGGTCTTGATGACCGACTCGAACCGATCCCGATTCCAGAAATTACCCAGTTTGATAAACAGAGGAACGTCGCCCAACTCGGCCTTTGCGGCTTTCGAGATCGCGCCGGAAAGCTCGGGATCCAGATAGACCATTCCTTCGGCGGCGTTGCTGTTGGGACAGGACAAATCCAGTTCAACAATATCCGCGCCGGCCTCGCGGGCGAGCGCCGCCGAGCGCGCAAAATCCTGGATAAAGGAAGGGGCGTCGGGATAATATTCCGAGCTGCCCATCGTGCTGACGACCAGAACCTGTCCCTTGTCGAGATAACGCTTGGCCCGCTCGACGTCCTCCTGCCAGATGGATGGATTCCGAGAGGGCACCCCGAAAGAATTCGTAATGCTGATATCCCGGATGCCGGCCGGCGGCTGGGTCATCACATGAAGATTTTCACCCAGACGATCATCCGTCAGTTGTCCCCGGGTGTCCACCAGCACGCAATTCGGTTTCGGATTGCTCGGTCGCCAACGGGTTCGAACCGTCTTGTAGGACAGGATGTCGAAACCCAACTTTGCATAAACCCGAATCCATTGCGAGTTGAGCAGCGGTCCGGCCGCCACGCCCAGACGTGAACGGAGCCTAAAACCCAGAAAGGAGATTCTCGGCGCTTCCTTCCGGACCGGAGGGTACGGGCCCTTGAAATGCGGTCCATGGCGGTAATTCCATTCGTAGGATCGGGTCACATCGTAGGTGGGATGGAACTCTCGGGCCAGCGTTTTTTGGAGGGATTTAGTCACGACAATGGTTTTACGTTGTAGGGGCAGGGCTTGCCCTGCCCGATTAAAAGGGCGCAGCATGCTGCGCCCCTACTCGATGGATATTTCCAAAATTTCGTACATGACGGTCTTGGCCGGCGTCGTGATCGTGACCTCGTCCCCGACCTTGTGCCCGATAAGCGCCTTTCCGACCGGCGACGTGACCGAGATTTTACCGTTCTTGAGATCGGATTCGTCTTGTCCTACGAGCATATATTTTTTCTTGGTTTTACCGTCGGCTTCCAGAAGAACCACCGTGGCCCCGAACACGACCTTGTCGGCCGTCAGCCGCCCAATCTCGATGATCTCGGCATTGGCCATCTTCGTTTCCAGCTCTTTGATGCGTCCTTCGACAAAAGACTGCTGCTCTTTGGCCGCGTGATACTCGGCGTTCTCGCTCAGATCGCCGTGGGCCCGTGCCTCGGCGATGGCCTGGATCACCTTCGGCCGTTTCACCTTCTTCAATCGATCCAGATCTTCCCGGAGTTGCTCAAAACCTTTTTTCGTAATCGGAACGCGCATCATTTTCCCTCATTTGATTTCCCGGTGATACGCCTGCAGGGGCTGAATCCGAAACTTCTGTTTTATAACCGCCTCGATTCCCCGTACGGCGGCCTTCGCCTCGGCAACCGTGGTGAAGTAAGGCACGGAATACGTCAGGGCCGTGCGCCGGATGGAGTAGGAGTCGGCCTGCGAGGCCTTATCACCGACGGTATTAATCATCCACGCGATTTCCTTGTTTTTGAGACGGTCGACGATATGCGGCCGGCCTTCCTTCACCTTGTTCACCCGCTCGGAGGCGATGCCGTTCTCCCCAAGGTACTGAGCCGTTCCGCTCGTGGCGACGATCGTAAAACCGAAATCGGTCAACCGCCGGGCCACGGACAGGACGGCCGACCTATCCTTGTCCTTGACGCTGATGAAAACTCTGCCCGAAAGCGGCAGCATCGCGCCCGCCGCCGCCTGGGACTTGGCAAACGCCGAGCCGAAGTCGGAATCGATCCCCATCACCTCCCCGGTGGACTTCATCTCCGGGCCCAGGATCGTGTCGACACCGGGAAATTTATTGAAGGGAAAGACGGCTTCCTTCACCGCAATATAAGGAATCGTACGTTCTCGAGTCAAGCCCAGTTCCTTCAGCGTCTGGCCGCACATCACCTTCATCGCCACCTTGGCCAGAGGGATCCCGATCGCCTTGCTCACGAACGGCACGGTGCGGGACGCCCTCGGATTGACTTCCAGGACATACACCGTTCCGTCTTTGACGGCGAACTGAACATTCATCAGTCCGATGACGCGCAGCTCACGCGACAGGATATGGGTCTGTTCCCGGATCTTCTGGATGATTTCGGCGTCCAGTGAATAAGGGGGAAGCGAGCAGGCCGAATCGCCGGAATGGACGCCGGCCTCCTCGATATGCTCCATGATCCCGCCGATGACGACGTCCGCGCCGTCCGAGATCGCGTCCACGTCCACCTCGATGGCATCCTCCAGATACTTATCGATCAGGACCGGATGCTTTGGAGACGCTTTTACGGCCGAGGTGATGTAATCATCAAGGCTCTTCTCATCATAAACGGTTTCCATCGCGCGCCCGCCGAGAACATACGAAGGCCGGACCATCACGGGATAGCCGATCTCGCGCGCGATCTTTTTCGCTTCGTCCGGCGAGCGGGCCGTTCCGCTTTGGGGCTGCCGGAGCTGCAACCGTTCCAGGAATGCCCTGAACCGCTCCCGATCCTCGGCTAAATCGATGGAATCCGGTGACGTTCCCAGAATCCGAACGCCGGCCGCCTCCAACGGCACCGCGAGTTTCAACGGGGTCTGCCCGCCGAACTGGACCACAACGCCGTCCGGTTGTTCCGTATCGATGATGTTCAGCACGTCTTCCTTGGTCAGCGGTTCGAAATAGAGCCGGTCCGAGATGTCGTAATCGGTGCTGACGGTCTCCGGATTGCAGTTGACCATGATCGTTTCATAACCCGCCTCTTTGGCGGCCAGCGCCCCGTGGACGCAGCAATAGTCGAACTCGATCCCCTGGCCGATCCGATTCGGCCCCCCGCCCAGAATCATGACCTTCTTCCTTTTCGTGGGCTGCGATTCGCATTCGGATTCATACGTCGAATACAGATACGGCGTATGCGCCACAAACTCGGCCCCGCAGGTGTCGACCCGACGGTAGGTGGCCGCGACACCGAAATCCTTCCGGATTTGACGGAACTCATCCTCCTCCACGCCGATCAGGATGGAGAGATACGCATCTGAAAAGCCGGCCTGTTTGGCTTGTCGGATCAGCTCCGAGGTGTGCGGAGGAGGAAGATCGTGATGAATGTGGGCCACGGCCAATTCGTGAGTGATCGTCTCCTCCATGGCCACAAGATCCTGAATCTGATGCAGGAACCAAGGATCGATCCGGGTCGACTGGTAAATCTCGTCGATGGACAGGCCCAGCCGAAGGCCGTCGGCGATGTACCAGAGACGGTCCCAACCGGGCGTCTTGAGCTTGGACCGGATCAGATCTTTGTCATTCTCGCCGTTATTCCCCCGCGGCTTAACACGGTGAAGGCGCTGCTCCAGACCGAAGCTGTCGATCTCCAGGGATCGAATCGCCTTTTGCAGGGCCTCCTTAAACGTCCGCCCGATCGCCATGGCCTCTCCCACCGATTTCATCTGCGTCGTCAGCGTCGCGTCCGCCTGGGGGAATTTTTCGAAGGCGAACCGCGGGAACTTGACCACCACATAATCGATCGTCGGCTCGAAGCTGGCCGGGGTGACTTTCGTGATGTCGTTCGGAATCTCATCCAGCGTGTAGCCGACCGCCAGCTTGGCCGCGATCTTGGCGATCGGAAACCCGGTCGCCTTCGAAGCGAGAGCGGAGCTGCGGGAGACCCGCGGGTTCATCTCGATCACGAACATTTCGCCGTTCTCCGGATTCACGGCGAACTGGATGTTCGATCCTCCCGTGTCCACGCCGATCTCCCGCATGATGGCGAGGGAGGCGTTCCGCATGACCTGGTACTCTTTATCGGTCAGCGTCTGGGCCGGGGCCACCGTGATGCTGTCGCCCGTATGAATGCCCATCGGATCGAAATTCTCGATCGGGCAGACGATCACGACATTGTCCTTCAAATCCCGCATCACTTCGAGTTCATATTCTTTCCAGCCGATGACGGATTGTTCGATCAGAACCTCGTGCCGGGGACTGGCATTCAGACCCCAATCGACGTGTTCCACGAACTCTTCCTGGTTGTAGGCGACGTTCCCCCCGGTCCCGCCCAGCGTAAAGGACGGCCGGATGATCGCCGGAAAACCGATCCGCTCCACGATCGCAAGGGCATCTTCCCGGTTCTTTGCATAGCCGCTCATTGGAACCTTAAGACCTAAGGACAGTATGGCCGTTCTGAAGGCCATCCGGTTCTCGGCTTTCCAGATGGATTCATAACGCGCCCCGATCAGTTCAACTTTGAACCGCTCCAGCGCGCCGTTCTCATAAAGCGCCATGGCCAAATTGAGGGCGGTCTGGCCGCCCATCGTCGGTAAAAGGGCGTCCGGCCGTTCCTGCTCGATGATCTTCTCGACGATCTCGGGAATGATCGGCTCGATGTAGGTCCGGTCCGCCAGCTCCGGATCGGTCATGATCGTGGCCGGATTGGAATTGACCAGGACGACCTGATACCCCTCCTCCTTCAGCGCCTTGCAGGCCTGCGTCCCGGAGTAATCGAACTCGCAGGCCTGTCCGATTACGATCGGTCCGGACCCGATGAGGAGAATTTTCTTTATGTCGGTTCGCTTCGGCATCCGCTAAATTCCTTGCTTTCTTTGCATTTCTTCTAAAAAACCCCGGTCCTGAACATCCTGTGGGCGAATACTTTGCTTTGTGAGAATCAAAGAACGTAAACCGGCGAATGGAATTTTTACGTCGGCCAGCATCGTCCAATCGATGTCGTCTTTTACCTGATCGTAGGTCATATCGCAAGCTTTGTGCAATAAATCGATCACCACTTCGTCCGCGATCCTGACAACCGTATACTCACGCACGTCCCCGGGTTTGACCTCAAGAACCGACTTGTCCGGCAGATAGGCAAGCGCCTGTCGAATTTTCTCGATATTTTCATTGGAAGCATCCACTAACAGATCGATATCTCCCGTAGCCCGAAGATACCCGTGGTGGGCCACCGCAAAACCGCCGATCACTGCATACTTTACATGATGACGGTTCAACGACCGACACAGCGCTATCAGATCATCTAACGTCGGGTTGCGGCTTTCACGAGCATTTTGTTCTTCCATTCGTAAGCTTCCTCAAAACTTCTAAACCGATAAACGCCTCTGGGACAGATCCCCCTGTTGCCGCGAACCGCACCGATTGTTCGCAATAATCGATCATAATCCATAAGCGTTCGCATCGGTTTGCGCCGACCAACGACTTTCATTTTCCATTCTTCACTTTTTCTCATGGCTTTTCAACGATCCCTCCGACCACGATCGGCCCGGAGCCGATGAGAAGAATTTTTTGGATGTCGGTTCGTTTAGGCATAAATCCATCTAAGCCTCTTCTCTTTCGTGGCTGCTTATTGCGGTGACCACAAATACATAAATCGCGGGACTCCGGCCTGCACAAAAGAGCGCAGATCCAGATTGACGATGTTCACGGTCTGGGGCGCGCCGTTCGGCATCTGGGAATAGATATTATCCTTATAACTTCCCGGCCGGATGTAGGTCACGACGCGAGCCTCACGCAATCCGGCCTCGGTCTTGGCCAGCTGGATCGCGTCATCGAGGTATCCGATCCCATCCACCAATCCCAGATCCAGCGCCTGCTTCGCCGTATAGACGCGTCCGTCCGCAGCCCGTCGGACCTGGTCCACCGTCATGTTCTTTCGCCCGGCCGCGACGACCGACACAAAACGATCGTACATCTGGTTGATGATCCCTTGGAAAAGCTGCCGCTCTTCCTCCGTCATCGGGCGCAGCGGCGAACCCATATCTTTTTTATCACCCGACTTGATGGCCGTTCCGGTCACGCCGATCTTTTCCAGCAGTCCCTGGACGTTCACGGTCAGCATGATCACGCCGATGCTGCCCGTCACGGTCGTGGGATGGGCCACGATCTTGTCGGCCGCGACCGCGACGTAATACCCGCCCGAAGCCCCCAGATCCATGATGCTGACGATGACCTTCTTGCCGGTCTGTTGCTTGAAGGCTTCCAGTTCATGATGCAGAATGTCCGACGCCGTGACCGTTCCGCCGGGACTGTTGATCCGGAGCACCACGGCCTTCACGGCCGGATCGTGCGCGGCTTTTTTTAACTCCTCTTTGATCTGAGCCACCAGATTGGGCTCGGACACAAGCGCCGTGCCCTTCTCTTCCTCCGAGATCATTCCGGACAAATCCATCAAGACGATCTTATCGGCACCCGCACCGGCCACCTCTTTTTCCTGAAGCGGCTCGACCCGCGGCAAAAGTTGGACGTTAAAGAAACAGCCGTTGAGGAGAAAAAGGGAAAGGACGTAAGGAGTAAGGAGTAAGGCACGCTCTTTATCCATTTTTCATCATCTCCACAAATCGGTTGAACAAATACCGGGCGTCGTGCGGTCCCGGCGAAGCCTCCGGATGATACTGGATCGAGAAGATCGGCAGCTTCCGGTGGCGCATTCCCTCCACGGTGCGGTCGTTGAGATTAATATGGGTCAATTCGATTTCGGTCCCGATCGAGTCCACGTCCACGGCGAATCCATGATTCTGAGCCGTGATCTCGACCTTCTTCGTCGTCAGGTCCATGACGGGTTGATTCCCACCGTGATGACCGAATTTTAATTTATAGGTCTTGCCGTTCATCGCGAGGCCGAGGATCTGGTGTCCCAGGCAGATCCCGAAAATCGGTTTTTTCCCGATCAGCGATCGGGCAGCTTCAATCGCGTAGGGCACGCCTTCCGGATCGCCCGGCCCGTTCGATAGGACGATGCCGTCCGGATTCATGGACAAGACTTCCGACGCCTTTGTCCAGGCCGGAACGACCGTAACCGCGCAACCGACGTCGATCAAACGGCGGAGGATGTTTCGTTTCACGCCGAAATCATACACGACCACCTTGAAGGATTTGAAATTTGAGATTTGAGATCCCCAGCTGCCTTCCATCCACTCGTACGGTTTTTCGCAACTGACCTCTTTCACCAGATCGCGTCCGACCAGGCCGGGCGACTCGGCCGCCCGCTTCACAAGGCGTTTTTCATCCAATTCGACGGTGGAAATGATCCCCTGTTGTGCGCCGACATCCCGAATATGTTTGGTCAGTGCGCGCGTATCGATTCCCTGGATCCCGACGATCCGGTGCCGCTTGAGGTACGCGTCCAGATTGCCGGTCGCCCGCCAGTTGCTCGGATCGTCGGTATATTCTCGGACGATGAAACCGGACAGGAACGGTTGGCTCGACTCGACGTCTTGGTCGTTGACACCGGTATTCCCAATGAGCGGATAGGTCATCGTGACCAGTTGACCGCGATAGGACGGATCGCTCAGAATCTCCTGATAGCCGGTCATCGAGGTGTTGAAAACCACCTCTCCGATTCCCTCACCTTCGGCGCCGAAGCCGAATCCGAATCCTTTGAAAACCCGACCGTCGGCCAGGGCGAGGATCGCTTTCCGACGCAACGGATGATGTCCAGCGTGTTCCATCACGTCTCCTTGCGATTTGCACCGATGGAGGGCCGGGAATTCATCCATAAGACGGCCAGCCCCAACAGCAGATTTACCGAGAACAGGGTTTCGGAGGTCCGGTGGCCGCGATCAAACTCCGCCACCGCGGAGCCGTTCGACGGATCGGCCAGGCGGATCTGACGAAGCTCCTGCATCCTCGGTCCCAGGATCGCTCCGATGTAGAGACCCGTCAG
This sequence comes from Nitrospirota bacterium, assembly GCA_016194285.1. Lineage (GTDB taxonomy): Bacteria > Nitrospirota > Nitrospiria > JACQBZ01 > JACQBZ01 > JACQBZ01. The sequence continues at coordinate 8,946 of JACQBZ010000056.1, forward strand.
GACCATCACCGTGGCCAGTGCGCCTTCAATCCAAAGCCGTGCTCCTCTCGACCGGCCCAGCCACCCTTTCCCCAGAAACCCCAACACCACCAGGACAATGCAGACGTAAACCAGTCCGCCGTTGAACCTCCGAAATACGAGGCTCATCGCCTCGCCGGCCATCTCGATCGGCTTGACGGTATTAAACACGGTCGGCGCAACCAGCGCGCCCACCGTCAGCATCCCGCCGACCCAGACGCCCAGTCCCACCAATTCCAGCCAGATAAAAAAAGAGTTCAGGATTTTCATGTGGCCCGGACCTCCTCGGTGGAATAGACCACCCGACCGTCCACGATGGTCATCGCGACCAGCCCTTTCATCCGCCACCCCGCAAAAGGGGTGTTCGTGCTTTTTGAACGGAGCCGGCGGGGATCGACGGTCCATGTCGCCTCCGGATCGATCAGACAGAGATCCGCATCCGCCCCGATTCCCAGATGACCTTTGTTCAACCGCATGACCCGCGCGGGATTAACCGTCAGCCTCGCCACGGCCTCGTCCAGCGACAGCACGCCCTCTTCCACCAATACAAGGGTCAACGGAAGGGCCGTCTCCAGCCCGACAATGCCGAACGGCGCCAAATCGAACTCGCGATTCTTTTCATCCTCCGTATGCGGCGCGTGATCTGTCGCGATGACATCCAGCGTCCCGTCCTTCAGACCCTGCCGGATCGCGTCGCGATCCTGAACCGTTCGAAGCGGCGGGTTCATCTTGGCGGACGTGTTATACCCTCGCGCCGCTTCTTCCGTCAGGATGAAATAATGCGGACAGGTTTCGGCCGTGACCCGCGCTCCACGGCTCTTCGCTTCGCGGATCAATCGAACCGATCCCGCGGTGCTGACGTGAGCGAGATGAAGCCTCGCCCCGGTCAGCTCGGCCAGGATCAGGTTGCGCGCCACCATCACCTCCTCGGCGGCGGCCGGGATGCCCCGGAGACCCAACTCCATCGAGACAACCCCTTCATTCATCACGCCCCCGTCCATCAGGTGCTCGTCCTCGCAGTGGTCGATCACCGGAAGATCGAAGGCCAGGGAATACTCCATCGCCCGACGCATCACCCCGCTGTTCATCACCGGTTTTCCGTCATCCGTAATCGCCACGCAGCCGGCCTCGACCAGATCTCCGATCTCAGACAGCTCTTCACCTTTCGAACCCTTCGTGATCGCCCCGATGGGAAAGACATGGACCCGTCCTTCCTGCCGGGCCTTTTCACGAATCAACCGCGTCACGGCCTGATTGTCGTTAACCGGATTCGTATTGGGCATGCAGCAGACCGAGGTGAACCCGCCGGCCGCGGCCGCCTCGGTCCCGGTTTTTATCGTTTCTTTGTATTCAAAACCGGGCTCCCGCAGATGGACATGGACATCCACGAACCCCGGCACGACCCATTGATCCGTCCCGTCGATGATCTGGGTCTCGGACTTCGGACCGTCGGACTTCAACGTTTTGCCGATGCGACTGATCTTTCCGTTTTCGATGAGGACGTCCGTCATCTCATCCCGCCGATGGGCCGGATCAATGAGTCGGCCGTTGCGGATCAACAGATTCATTTTTCGTCGCTCCGGATAAATAAGCGAGGATCAGGCTTTGCCTGGCCGAGCGCGGGGTGTGGGGGCATCGGAGGACCTGTTGTTTGTCCATCCGCACGGGCCCCCATTGATAATAGGTAGAGCACCGCCATTCGTACCGCCACGCCGTTGGTGGTCTGGGACAGGATCGCGGAGGAGAGACCGTCCGCCACTTCGGGGCTGATCTCAACGCCCCGGTTGATCGGTCCCGGATGCATCACCAGCACATCCTCTTTGGCCATCGCGAGCCGGCGGGCCGTCAGTCCGTATAAGGTCGAGTATTCACGGAGCGTCGGGATGAGGGATTGTCCCTGGCGTTCCAATTGAAGCCTCAAGATCATGATCACGTCCGCGCCCTTGAGGGCCTCGTCGTATTGATAGAACACCTCGACGCCCCAGTGCATGATCTCGCGAGGGATGATCGTGGGCGGACCCACGATGCGGACGGTCGCCCCGATCATTTTCAGGGCCGGGATCGCCGATCGGGCGACCCGGCTGTGGAGAATATCGCCGACAATCACAACCGTGAGACCTTCCAGCGTCTTCTTCCGCTCACGAATGGTAAACAGATCAAGAAGGGCCTGCGTGGGATGTTCGTGCATTCCATCCCCGGCGTTGATTACGGCGCTGCTCACTTTTTTGGCCAAAAGGGCCGGAGCCCCTGCGCAGGGATGACGAACGACGATCAGATCGGCCTGCATCGCCTCGATATTCCGGGCCGTGTCCAGAAGCGTTTCGCCCTTGACCACGCTGCTGCTGGAAGCGGAAATATTCACGACATCCGCCGAGAGGCGTTTGGCCGCCAACTCAAATGAGGTTCGCGTCCGTGTGCTGGGCTCGAAGAACAGATTCACCACGGTCTTTCCGCGAAGGGTCGGAACCTTCTTGATATCCCGCGTACCGACCTCTTTAAAGGATTCGGCGGTATCGAGGACGAGTCGAAGTTCGTCCCGGTCCAGGTCCTTGATGCTGATCAGATCCTTAATTTTCAGCGGCATTTTCTATTATCACTCTATCTTCTTCGCCTTCTTCCTTCAACAAAACCTTTACCTTTTCATCGGCGGCCGTCGGCAAACTTTTGCCGACGTAATTGGCACGGATGGGCAGTTCGCGATGCCCACGATCGATCAAGACCGCCAGCTGAATCTCCCGCGGCCGTCCGAAGTCGATCAGCTGATCCATCGCGGCCCGTATCGTCCGGCCGGTAAACAGAACGTCATCCACCAAGATCACGATTTTGTCCGTGATGTCGAACGCGATCTCGGTTTTCCGGACCGTGGGCTGCTCCCGTTTTTTGTTAAGATCGTCCCGGTAGAGCGTGATGTCCAAGGCGCCGACAGGCAGAACGACCCCTTCGATCTCTTTGAGTCCCGCGGCCAGACGATGGGCCAAATGAACACCGCCGGTCCGGATCCCGACCAGGGTCAGGTCGGTCAGGCCTCGGTTCCGCTCGATGACCTCATGGGCCACCCGGCTTAACGCCCGGTTAATTCCCAACGCATCCAGAACAATTCTTTCACGCGGTCCCGCCATCATCGTCTTATAGGGGCTTGCGTCGCCCCCTCCGCCGGCATAGCCGGACGGAGCCTCCCCCTCTCGCTTGCCGTGCTCGCTGGATTTTTACTTCGACCTCTATAACCGCTATTGAGGCACAAAAAAACCTTTCTTGAAGCCCCATCTGGGCACAAGAAAGGTTCGGCTGTCCAGAAAAACAATTCCATTGCTACTCCCTTTCGGACCTCACCGGGTCCGATTTAAAGGTGAGTATCACTATACGTCAGATCGAACGTCTTGTCAAGACACTAAATACGCCCTTCGCAATTCTTTTTACGGGGGCTGCGGAACGATCAATTCGTAGGTGTTGCTGTTGATGACGTTATTATTCATCACCCACAGCCAGTACCCCTTCCAGGGATCCAAGACCGCGGAGGAGTAAAGAGTGAAATTGTATCCCGAACCGTTGTAGTCATAAAGCGAGTTCCCAACCCAGCCGTTCGTCACCGCCGTGCCAAAATCCGCACAGGTCGTTCCGTTCTGCCGAACATAAACGGTACTGAACGTCAGTTTGCTTGGAAATGGATCCCCAATCATGTTCCAGCCCAACTGAAGCGGGATCGCATAGCTGTTGGGCTGCCCGCACAAGGTGCTCACGGTCACCGGCGTTGAGGCGATCGGCAGATCAATCACCGGCCGATTCCCACCGCCTTGAATGAAGTAGCCCTGTCCAGGAACCATCGTGCTGACATTGGCGCAAGGCGCGGTGGAAGGACCGGGATACTGATCGTAACAGCCGTCCACACCCTCCACCATTCCCAGAGTGATCGATCGCCAACTCCACAACGAGGGCACCCCGCCGATGTCGTCCTGAAATACGCTAATCGGATCCGCCGGGCCGGGCTGCATTGGAACCGAAACCATATTGAGACTCGTCCGAAGCGCCGTCCGACCGGCCGCGCTTCCGTTGGTCGTATTGTCCCCGCCTGCCAGATTGGACATGGCCGAGGTCCCGATCGTGTTGGTTGATTTCAAGGCAAAGTAATAGATCGTGTTGGGCGTTAGACTTGAAACCGTGGCCGTCTCAAAATTCCCGGCGGCTTTCGGGGCCGAGACACCGGAGACGGAGGTGGCCGCGGAGAAATTGACCTGGCCCACACCGGCTCCGCCGTCGACAATCTGGCTGGTTGCATAGCGCAGATCATAACTGCCCGCCCGCCCTACACCCGAAACCGTATTATCATCCGACGGCGCGGTCCAGCTCAGCATGATCGAGTTCTGTGTCTGGTTTCCCGGCTCGACCGCCAGATCCACCACCGTCCCCGGAGCCGTGATATCGACCGCCGCCGGCGTGGTCAGCGATACACTCGATGAATAGGCCGAATTCCCAATCGTATTGTACGCCTGGAACCGATAACAATAACCTGTGTTAGACATAAGACCGCTGTTTGTGTAACCCATGAGCTTGTTGACGGCAGCCGATGCGGTCGAGTTCTGGAGCTGTGTATAAATGACGCTGTACACCTCACCCGAATTGCACCCGCCGCCGACCCGGTTGGCCCGTTCGATCCGGAATCCGGTCTCATTATTGGAGTTATCCACCCAATACACCTTGATCTGCGTGGAGCTGATCGCCGACGGAGCGAGACAGACCGCCGACGGCGCGCCGGCGCCGGTGCACGCAATGGGAGCCGCCGGGAACGTAAGCAATACGGCCGCCGTGGAGAAGGTATAATCACCAGAAAGGGCCAAATTGCCGGCCGCGTCCTGGCTACGGACCCGGAAATGATAGATCGTGTCGGACAGCAACCCACTCACCGAAATGTTGTGGCTCGTCACGCCGTTCGTGCCGGCGGGGGCATCCGATAATCCCGTGCTGTTGCTGTAACCGGCCGGGCCGTAGTCTATCTGACTGTCGGCAGACTCGTCGGTGGTCCAGGTGATCACGGCGCTGGTGGACGTCACACTGAGCACGGACACATTTGAGATGACCGGCGGCGTTCCGTCGGCCTGCGTCGTAAAGCTTGCACCCACGGGCGTCGCGCTGTTTGCCGACGCGTCCCGGCTCTCCGCTCGATAGTAGTACAGGGTCCCCGGCGTCAGGCCGCTTAAGGTCACGCTGTGGCTTGCCACCAGCGATGGATCCAGTGTGGTATTCGTGCCGCACGGACAGGGGCTCGTCCCGTACTCCACCTGGCTGTCGGCCGGCTCATTTGTGGCCCAACTGATCGTTGCTGTGGTGCCGGTGACATTTGTTGCCGTTACCCCCGAGATGATCGGAGCCGTGGTATCGGTCGGCGGCGAGGGGTCCGAGGGCGGTGGCGTGGCCATGACCGACACTATTTCAGGTTCGGTCAGCGCTCTGTTGTAGATCCTCACCTCGTCAATGCGACCGTTGAAATACGATGTGAAGAAAGGACTGGCATCCTCCGTGCCTATAGTGAGGGTATCCATCGTGGCCGGCGCAAGGTACGGCGTTGCTGAAACGTTGGCGTCCAATACACCGTTGATATAAATTTTATGCCCTGAAGAATTTCCCGTAACTGCAACATGCGTCCATGTCGTTCCCGGTACCGTCCCCGCCGAAGTCAGAACGACCGCCGCATCCACCACCCCATCCCCCGTGATCCACTGAATATTCCCGGCCGCCGTCACCTGGAACCTGTATTCATGATTTCCGAATCCTTTCGACACGACAGTCCCTATCGCCGCAGAGGTCTGCCGGTAGATCCAGGCTTCAATCGTGATCGCGGTAGGGTCCAGACTGGCATTGGCCGGCACTTCGATATAATCATCCACCCCATCAAATGAAAGCGCCTGGTTGGTGTGACCTGCGACCGAGACCGGTCCGGAGGTCATGCCGTCATTGGGTTCAAAGAGGTTCGGATCGTTGTTCGTAACGTCCTCCGCCACCCCTCGCCGGAAGTGATCGAGAATGGTCGCGGGGGTCAAGGCGACATTGAAGATCGCGACCTCGTCAATGAAGCCTTGATGGCCGCCATAAGCTCCGCTTCCGATTTCGATCGGCGCATAAACCGTGGCTATCGGCGAGGTCAAACCGGTATGGACTAATACTCCATTTAAATAGATGGAGGGTTGTTTGTTATTATAGACCACCGCGATGTGATTCCAGCCCGTTCCGAGGTTTCCGGAATAGACCGCCAGGGCCGGCATGTAAGAAGCCGCATGTTCATAAACCGAAATCCCATTCGTGCCCACCGATACTCCCATGCCGCTATTGTTGACGTCATCCACTTGCCCTCCGGCATATTGAGCGCCAAAAACGTAATGCTGGCCGGAGGTGCCTCCCGTACCGCTGGTGGATTCGGGATCGATCTCATGGGTGTTAACGGCTTTGACCCAAGCCTCAACCGTAAAGGTATTGGTCGGCCAGCCTGCGCTGCCAACGGTCATTTTGTCAGCCCCGTTAAATGAAATCGCGTTGGAGAACTTGCCGGCTGTGGACCAGATCTGGGTCGTGGCATATCCGATTCCGTCCCAGTTCCCTCCGCTAAGTCCACCGTACCACATCTTATAATTGTTCCCCTCCTGGAGAACCGCACCTGAAAGAACACTCGATTGATCCCATAGTCCTGCTGCTCCCACAGTTAAAACGGGGTTTCCGAACGACTTCGTCCATGTAACGCCGTCGTTCGAGGTTGCATAACCGATCTGCCAAAATGTGTCGTAACCGGAATAGAACATCAGGTACTGCGAATTCACGAGGACCACCTGAGGATTATAGGCATATACGTCATCAAAGTCACCGGATTGGCCGATATCCATCACGCAGCCGTTTCCCGTCGTAATCCCGCAGGTGTTGCCGGGATTCTTCGTCCAAGCCACACCGTCAGACGATGTGGCATAACCCACTCTTGTATTGACCCCGTCACTACCGGTGTACCACATCTTATACGTGCCGCCGACTTTAAGAACTGTCAGTGCAGTGACATAGCTGGCATCCCAATCACTGCCCGTGCCGACATCCAACACGCAACCGTTCCCGGTCGTTACACCGCAGGCATTGCCGGCGTTTTTCGTCCAGGTGATCCCGTCCGCAGAGGTCGCATAACCGATCCGCCAAGCGGCGCCGTCGTAACCGGCATACCACATCTTATAGACGCCGCCTTCTTTAATAACGGCGTCGGGAAACACGCCGCCGCCCTGAATCACGCCGGCATCCCAATCGGTCCCTGAACCGACATCCATCACACAACTGTTTTTATTTCCGTTTTGGTTCGTCGGGCAGCCGCTTCCTGTGGTATTCTTCGTCCAGGTGATCCCGTCCGCAGAGGTCGCGTAACCGATGCGCCAGTAGTTGCCGTCGTATCCTCCATACCACATTTTATACGTGCCGCTGTCATTGATCACTGTGTCGTACAAGATATTAATGCCATCCCATTCACCCACCCCCCCGTTCCCCAGAACGACCACCGGATTCCCGCTGTCCCTGGACCAGGATCCCACCACGAACGCCGAACCGTTATTGCCGTTTCCGCTGTCATCCGCGGCCGTCGCCCCGGCAGTCTCATTAAGATGCCACAGGCCTTTAAGATTTCCATTCGGCACGCCCCCTAAATCACCCAAGGCCAATTCCTTACCTTCCGACAAGTCCATCGGATAGCGAGCCTTAAGCCCTATCGTGAAGTTCACGGAGGCGGTGTCGGTAATCGCAACCAAATCGGTGGAATCCAGTGCGGAAATGGTCGCCGCCCCCGTCGTGGCCGAGCTGACACTTCCCGTGGTCTGCCCATTGACATCCGTGGGAGATGCGGGTTGCACGATCGTATCCGTCCCCCCCCGGCTGGAGGACAGCGTGACTACTTTTCCGCTCACCGGAAGCCCGTCGTTCGTTTTCAATATAACCGTGATCGTGGAAGCACCCACGCTGATCACAACATTATACGGACTGGCGTCCACGGTGGAGCCGGCCGAGGAGGGAACCCGGTACCGGAAGGTCTGGTCTCCCGAGACCGCCAGGTTGCCCGCCGTATCCCGGCTCAAAACCCGGTAATGATACGTGGTGTTCGCCGTCAGCCCGCTCAAGGGCACGCTGTGGCTGGTCACTCCGTTGGTGCTCGCCGGTGCATTGAGCAGCGCGGTGGTACTCCCATATGCAGCCGTCGTCCCGTACTGAACCTGGCTGTCCGCCGACTCGTTTGTGGTCCAGATAATGCTGGCCGAAGTCGCGGTAATGCTTGTCGCCGTTACATTGGTGATGGTTGGCGGCGAGACATCAGAGGTCGTCGGCACCACCGCTATCGCTTTGACCGAATCCACCCGGTAGGTATCGGTTGTCGAACCGATATCCACGATCACCGTTCGAGCGAACATCTCGGTGAGAGGAGGAGTCACCACTAAGGTATATACCGCTGCGCCCCCAGCCGCAATGGAGGCGGTGGTAAAGCCGGAAATCTGATCGGTCGTTCCATCATTGACGACCACGGTCCATCCCGAAGGAGTGTTCCAGCTCAAGGTAAAAGTATCCGGGCCCGTCTCATCATTCTGGACGGAAAGACTGTAGGCCGTAGCCACGCCGGCCGTCACATTCCGGCTCGACTGGCCGCCCGCGCCGCTCCCCAAGCTGCCAAAGAGATTAAAACCGTTGTTATCGACCATGCCATCCGGCCGGGCATGGGATTTGACCACAACCGCCTTAATGGAATCCACCTTCCCCGGACTGGATAGTGAGAGCATGTCCACAATCGCGTTATAAGTTCCGTCGGGAGGAATCGGGCTGGGTTGTGTGAGTTTTAGCGTAAAGGTCCGGGATGCGCCGGCCGCGATCGACGCGGTGGTAAAGGGGGCCGTATAGATGGCGCCGGTGACAGTATCCATAATGCTCACCGACCATCCCGCGCCCGGAGCGGTCGAGGTCACCCGAAAGGTGTCCGCACTGCTTCCTGCATTTTTAACAATGACAGAATAAGAAACCGTTCCGGAAGAATCCAGCATCTTTGTCACCTGTCCACCGGCACCGGAATGAAGGGATCCGTACACCGAGCCACCATTACCCTCGATGATCCCATCGGGCTGCTGACCGGCCACAATCGCGGTGGCGGTGCAAGTACCGTTCGTCCCGTCCGCACCATCTGCGGTACTCCCGGTCCCATGGGCTCCGCCATTGCAGGACACGGTGCCGGCATAAGTGGAAGAACCGTAATAGATGGCAGCGCGACCGCCGCCACCCCCGCCGCCCCCATAAGCCCCGCCACCCCCGCCGAGGCCGCCATTCACCTGGAATCTCGCACCCGCAGTGCTGCCAGCCAGGGCATTCGTAACAACATATAATGCCCCGCCGCTGCCGCCGCCTCCTCCGGCACCAGCACCGTCCGTGCTGCCGTCGCTCCCATTGGCCGTAATCAGTCCATCCAAGGTCAGCGTACCACTCACACCGATGGTGACTGCTCCTCCTCCCGTTCCCCCGGCGACCGATCCATTGCCGCCGCCGCTGCCGAGCTCGGTCGGCACCGCACTGATCCCGTAAGTGCCCCCGCCGCCGCTCCCGCTGGCCCCTCCACTTCCACCGTAACCGCCGCCCCCGCCGCCGGTAGAACTGCTTCCTCCCGCACCGATATTACCGGTGCATCCGCTATAGAGTAATGCGTTAAACGCCTGGGCGGGGCCGCATCCGGCGCCGTTGGACTCGATCCGAGGCTCTGTGGTTGGGTCACCCGTAGAAGGACCGACGATCAGATTCGTCACGGAGATGCGCGCCGCCGTCTTGAGGGAATCCACACGCAGTTTGCTGTTCGCATCCCGCACGGTGAGCGAGGCGGCCGTAAAGTCACTGTCGGCGACGTTGTTGCCCAGATTCAGTATCGCGCCCCCGTCCACCTGAACCGCAGCGGGCACCGTCATGTTTCCGACCATCAATAAGCTCCCGCCCGCCATTTCCAAATTGGCACCCACACCGGTCAGCAGAAGATCACCCGTGATGGTGGTCGTTCCGCCCGTCACACACAGCGCGGCTGAGATCAATCCGCAGCTTACATTCGTCCCGGACACTACCATTCCGCCCTTGGTTACTGTCGCCGTCCCTCCGCTGATCGTGGCCGTGGTGCCGACCGTCACTGCATTTTGGAAGACCGGGCCCCCGCCGATGATACTCAGACTCGTGCCGACCGTGCTCACACCCCGCACGGTTAGACTGCCGCCAGCCGTAAGCGAAGTCCCGGTGGTGAGAGACCCCTGGATCGTGAGCGCAATGACGCCTGTAACACTTAAGCTCGTGTTCATGATCGTGGAATTCCCGATCGTTACGCTGCCGATCGATTGGCTGCGTGCATCCCCTGTCGTTCCCACGTCTTGAAACTGAAGATAATTATAATGCTGTACACCATCGGAAGGATTGCCGTCCTGGTTATCCAATAATGTCATCACTCCCAGATTGCCCCCCATGGTGAGGCCAGGGGATCCGGCGATTGAAGTATCAAAAACAAATACTGTCCCCGCGCTGCCCACGGCAGCACTCGCACCACCATTTCCTCCCATCGCTTGCAGATTCGTGCTCGAGAAAGCTAATGAGATGCTGCCGGCCGTGATATACACCCGGCCGCCCCCGCCGCCGCCACCGCCGTAGAAGGCCCCATTCCCCGGCCCGCCATTCCCCCCGTTCGCCGTGATGGCCCCCGTCGCCCCCGCCAATGTCCCCGCCGCAATATAAATGCTCCCGCCGCTTCCGCCCCCGCCGCTGCATCGATTGCTGCTGCATCCCGCCGGAGTCCCGGTCGCTCCGGCCGCCCCGTTTGCACTAATCGTCCCGTCCACCGTCAGCGTTCCTGAAACATCCAGCCGCATCGCCCCGCCTCCGGCTCCCCCGGCAACGCCAACACCCACGGTGTTATTCCCGCCCCCGCTGCCCAACTGTATCGTCGTTAAGTCCACACTGCCGTAGACATCCCCGCCCGCGCCACCCGCAGACGTGGTCGTAGGATATCCCTTCCCACCCGCGCCGCCATAACCGCCGCCACCGCCTCCCCTACTGTTCGCCGATACATCGCTTCCCTCCCCAAAGCCCGCCGTCGCCCCCGACCCCTCGTCCGCACAGCCCGGAATACTCGCATCGTAACTCTGAGACGCAGGACAGCCCGTCCCATTTGCCTGGATCACCCCACCGGCATTCACGGTTAGGGTCGTGACCACCACACGGCTGTACGGCTGGGACACCGTCGTCCCCGCCGCAGTCAACGCCAATGTCCCGTTCACCGTCAAGGTCGGCGTCGTCAGCACATGATCCCCCGTCATCCCCAATGTCACACCCGCCCCCACCGTGATTCCTACCGAAACGGTAATGTCACCAATAACGGTGACGTTTCCCTGATCCCGTGTTGCATTCCCGCTGTTGCCCACCGCCTGCATCGTTAAAGTATTAACGCTCAACGCACTCGAAACCGTCCCATTGCCCCCCAAGGTCAGATCGTCATCGGACGTGAGTCCGTTGTTCGTCTTATCATTTAAGATATACACGCTTCCCGCACTGCCCACGGCTGTATTAACGCCGGTTTCATTGCCCCCCATCGCCTGCAGGCTGGAACTCGTCGGCGTAAACGAACAGGTCACGCACTTCACATACACCCGCCCGCCGCCGCCTCCGCCACCCCCAAAGCCGCCTGCGGTACCCGGTCCCCCATTTCCGCCGTTGGCCGTGATCGCCCCCGTCGTCCCCGCAAACGTCCCCGCCGAAATATAAATGCTCCCCCCGCTTCCACCGCCCCCGCTGCACCGATTACTAGTGCCCCTCCAACTAATATTTCCTAAATTGATGGAGGGGGCAGTTTGGTTTTGCATGTTTTTTGTTTCTCCAGTTCAGGTATCGGTAAATCCGCCGACGTCGTGTGCGGTGATCCGGGTCGTCGGAGTTGTTCAGGC
>JACQBZ010000055.1 GCA_016194285.1 Nitrospirota bacterium
GTATCGGCTCAATATGCCTTTCTTGATCCTCGCCGTGTCATTGCAGAGGATAGGAGCCATAGTCAAGAGGAGAAACGATTCTACTGCATCGGGCGTGTCGGCGAGGGCATCATGACGGTGCGGTTCACCTACCGAGGCAACATCATTCGCATCTATGGTGCGGGCTACTGGAGAAAGGGAAGGAAAATCTATGAAGAGAAAAATAAAATATACAGATGAACCGCTGGGCGACCTGAGAGTCGTCAAGGATTTTCTCCCCCCGCCGGAAAAACTGGCCTTGAAAGAAGAAAATCTCAAGGTAACGCTCTCTCTGAATAAAACGAGCATTGAATATTTTAAGAGAGAGGCGCAAAAGCACCATACGTCTTACCAAAGAATGATCCGACGACTCCTGGACTGGTATGCTCGACAGCAACAAAAAAGCGCTTAATCATTGACTCCACTGGAGCCGGCCGCGCGGAGCAATCGTCCGCATCGAATTCACGATGATCAAGACTACGAGCGAAAAACAGCGATATCAGGTTCGCTTTACCAACGGACAAGTTGTGTCGGTTTCCGACACAACCAAGGACAAGGGTGGCGGCGAATCCGGGTTTCGTCCACACGAGCTGCTTGAGGCAGCCTTCGCAAGCTGCATGAACATGACGCTCAGGATGTATGCCGATAAACATTCGATCCCACTGTCGGAAGTCTCGACAACGGTCAAGTTAGATCGCAGCAATCCCAATGAAGCCGTCTTTGAATATACGATTGAATTATCAGGCCCTATATCGGAAAGCGATCGTCAAAGACTAATCGAGGCAGTCAGGTTGTGCCCAGTGCGGCAAACCTTGTCAAAAAAGTTATCGTTCCGAAGGTAGTTGCGGATATGACGCGGCTTAACATCGCGCTCCACCGGACGCGCAAAGACGCCGCACTGCCGAGCCTGATGGTTATGGGTAAGAGGAAGATCAATGATCGATAAACAGTTCGCCGAACATTTTGCGAGTGATTGGATCGACTCGTGGAACAGCCATGACTTGAGCCGCATTCTCTCGCACTATGCCGACGATTTTGAAATGTCTTCTCCGTACATCGTCGCCATCGCCGGTGATCCCTCTGGGACGCTCAAAGGCAAAGAGAAGATCGGCACTTATTGGGCGAAGGCATTACAGCGTATTCCCGATCTTCGGTTTGAGCTCATTTCAACTCTGGTTGGGGTTAACAGCATTACACTTTACTACAAGGGGGCGCGGGGCCTCGCTGCCGAAGTGTTTCATTTCGGTCCGGACCAGAAGGTTGTAAGGGCCTATGCGCATTATGCATAACATTGCGCTCAACACGGACGCGCAAAAACCGCGCGCCGCTGAATTCGGTCGTTAGGCGGTGTAATGAAGAGACTGAAACTGTGAGCACTATGAAGGAACAAGCCGTCCCAAAGTTACAGTTCCATCCGGTTACCCAGGAAAGGCTGCCGGACCTGGCGCAGTTCTCTGAACAGCACGGCAAATTCCGTTACTGCTCCTGCATGCGGTGGCGCATGAGAAGCACCGAGTTCAAGCGCTCGACGAAGGAAGACCGTGTGGCCGCGCTCGAAGCGCTGGTCTGTCAGGACACGCCCATCGGCGTCCTGGCTTACGCGGCTGGGGAACCGGTCGGCTGGTGTTCCATCGCGCCGCGGGAAAGCTACGGGGCGCTGGAACGGTACCGCGCCCTCCCACGGATCGACGACGCGCCGGTGTGGTCGGTGGTCTGCTTCTTTGTCGACCGCCGCGTCCGCCGACAAGGGGTCACGCTCGGTCTCTTGAAAGCGGCGGTCAAGTACGCCCAGTCTCAAGGCGCCAAGGTTATCGAGGGCTATCCCGTGGAGCCTGGACCCCGGCTGTACACTTATATGGGATCGCCTTCGACGTTTCGCCGGGCAGGCTTCCGTGATATGACCCCTGCGGGGCAGCTCAGGCTACTGATGCGGTACTTCGTCAAGGAGCACGCCGCCTAACACGTGCTTGCACCCGACGCGCTGCGCAGCTACGCCGCTTGCGCGCGGGTGAAACGCAAGCCGTTAGGCATCGATGTCGGGAGGGTTTATGGCAGACGATCTTGGAGACAAACGCGGCACGAACAAGCCCGGACCTGATGTGTATGAACCACTCGGAATGGCTTTGCCGCTCTCGGAGCAAGTACAGGGCCTTTTTCTTCGCCGCGCGCGAAGCCGAATTGTTCAGCTGCTGAAGGAAACCGGCGCGCGCACGGTGCTCGACGTTTGCTGTGGTTCTGGGTGCCTGGCTTGCCGCTTGACATTGGAGGGCTTGGACGTGACCGGAGTGGACTCGTCCGCGACGATGTTGACTCGCGCCAAAGAGAAACACCGGGCGGCGAATTTCATCCAATGCGACGCAGCCGAGCTGTCATTCAGTGGAAGATTCGATGCGGCAGTCATAAGCCTGGCCCTGCACGAAATGGATCCCGGCACGCGCGAGGCTGTGTGGCGGGGAATGCGCCGTTTGGTAAGGGTGGGCGGGTTGTTGATCGCGTTGGATTTCACAATACCGAAAGAGAAAAGATGGTACACACGGTTGATCGGCGGCCTCATAGACAAAGACGAACAGCAAATGGGAAGCATCCATCCACCTCACTACCGAAACTACGAAGAATTCATGGGCAGCGGCGGGCTTGAGGGTTGGCTCCAAAGCCGTGAGCAAGACAGAACAACGGCGCATTACTTTGCTGGAGGCAACCTTGGTGTGTTTGCAGTCGCTGCCTAAAAAAGTCTTCCACTGAAGGCAAACTTTATATAGCTTAAAGAGCGAACTCATGGCAAAGGAATATATAGACCGGTTGGCTGCCTTAATCAGGCAAGCGACTTCAGGAAGATTCAAGGGCGTTAAGTTGGAATGTAAACATTTCTTCAGTGGGGCTGCTGTTTATGCCAATGGAAAAATTTGCATGTCGTTAACGCCGGTCGGCTTCGCAATCAAATTGCCTGAAGCATCACGAACTATTTTGATAAAGCAAAAAGGCACAAAAGAGCTTCGATACTTTCCCGAAGGGCCGATTAAGAAAGATTATGTGGTTTTGCCGAAAACCATGCTAAAAGATATGAAGACGCTGCGGCGCTGGGTGGCCGTGAGCATCGAATACGCGCTCTCGATAGGGAAAAGGAATCGCCATGGCCTACAACGAAAAACTGGCTGAGCGAGTCCGCAAATTACTGGCAAAACATAGATCGTCGGATGAGATAAAAATGTTCGGGGGGCTTTGCTTCACCCTTCGAGGACATATGTGTTGCGGAATTCATGAAGACGATCTGATGATTCGCGTCGGCCCCGAGCACCACCGAGAGGCATTAATCGAACCCCATGCCCGGCCGATGGATATCACGGGCCGCCCGATGAAAGGATTTGTGTTTGTCGGCCCCGGCGGGTATCGGACGGACAAGGCTCTCGCGAAATGGATCGAGCGGGGGGTTGACTTTGTCTCGTCTCTACCGCCAAAATAGGCCCCATTCCGTCATTCAGCAGGATATACGATGAAGGCTGTTCTCTACCGTCGCTACGGATCGCCGGAGGTTCTGGAATATACCGACGTCCCCGAACCACAGATCCACAAAGATCAGATCCTCGTCAAGGTGCATGCCGCTTCGGTGAACCCGGTGGACTGGAAGTTCCGAAGCGGAAAGCCCCGGATCCCCTTCCTAAGGCTGCCAAGGATTCCGGGGTTGGACATCGCGGGCGAGCTGGTCCGGGTCGGAAACGCCGTGAGCCGATTTAAAACCGGAGATACCCTGTACGGCATGCTGTCCGCTTTTTCCGGCGGAGGCTGCGCCGCGTACGCGGCCGTCCCGGAACGGAACGCGGCGATCAAACCCCGAAACCTGACCTTCGAAGAAGCGGCCGCCGTTCCCGTGGCCGGTCTCGCGGCGCTTCAAGCGCTCCGGGATCAGGGGAAGATCCGGAGCGGCCATCACGTCTTGATCAACGGCGCTTCCGGCGGCGTGGGGTCCTTCGCGGTTCAGATCGCAAAGGCCTGCGGCGCGAAGGTCACGGCCGTGACCAGCCGCAAAAACGCCGATTTCGTCAGGGGGCTGGGAGCGGACGACGTGATCGATTACACCTCGGAGGATTTTACAAAAACCGGTTCACGCTTTGACATCATCTTTGACCCCATCGCCAACCGTTCGTTCGCCGAATGCAAATCGGTTTTGAATCCCAAAGGGGTGTACATTACGACCCTGCCCAGCTTGGCCATGATTTTTCCGATTTTAACCACGCCGATCATCGGGGGGAAACAGGCCCGCCTGGTCAACGTCCGGGCGCGGGCGTCGGATCTCGGCATCCTCACGGAATGGATCGAGGCCGGAAAGATCCGGCCGAGGATCGACAAAACCTTCCCGCTCTCGAAAACAGCCGAGGCGCAGGCCTACAGCGAGACCGGGCACGCGCGGGGGAAAATCGTGATTAAAGTAAGCGAGTGATAGACAATGGCGCGGGCGGCCGTAGCATGAAAGACGATTCCTTCAAAGAATTTACTCTGGATCAACTTCGCGATCTGGATGGCGTGAGTTGCCGTGCCATGTTTGGCGGCCATGGGCTTTACTGTAACGGCGCATTCTTCGCCATCATTTTCAATGGACGATTATATTTTAAAACGGACACGACCACGGGCAAACAATATATCGAGAAGGGCATGAAACCATTCCGGCCCAGTGCCAATCAGAAGCTCAAGACCTACTACGAAGTGCCGGCCGACATTCTCGAAGATCCGGAACTGCTCACGGTTTGGGCCCGAAAGGCGATCAAATGTCAAAGTCAGAAGAAACCTCTTGGACGGGATGAATGTTATGAAGAGGGATCACGTCTTCGGTGAAGAGCAACGACCCACCACCGCCCGCCATCTTTGTGTGCTGATCAAAGGAACGGGCTTGTAGGCGGCGCGATCGGCCATGGCCGAAAGACGTCGAATGCGGTCGCTCGTGTTGGGGTGGGTTGAGAAATACCTAAAAAATTCCGGTTCTCTGCCATACTCTTTCTGGACCGTCTCAAAGAACCCCACCATCCCGTGGGGGTCTATTCTGGCCTTTTGAATCATCTCCATGCCCAGGGTATCGGCCTCCTCTTCGTTTTTGCGACTGTAGCTCAGGCCGCTCAGGGTTTTCGCCCCCTTCATTGCGGCGCTCGTGACGCCGCTGGTATCGCCGACCAACGCCGCGATCAGGATCGACGTGGAGAGGTCCCGGAAAACCGCCTTCGTCCCGTGGCGCCGGATTACATGCTGCATCTCGTGGGCCAGCACACCGGCCAGTTCCTCCGGCTGCCGGCTTTTCTCCAACAGCCCGGAGAAGACCACAATATAGCCGCCGGGCGCCGCAAACGCGTTGACCACGGGATCAGTCACCAGCATCACCCGAAAGGTGTAGGGATGGGACGGCGCGGCCTGGTCTAGACGCTTCACGATCTGCTCAATAGTTTTCTCGGCCAGAGGATCGTCGCACGCAGGGGAACTGCCGACCAAGTTATTCACCACTGTCTGGCCCAGCTTCTCTTCCCAGGCCACGGGGACTCGATCCGCCAGAAAATCGGTTGCGGCCGGAATACCCCAAAAGTAGATGCCCGATCCGGCCACGACCGATACGACCGCGGCCAGCGTGATCCACCATGGCCGGTTCACCCGCACGGCTGGGTTGTGAAATCGGCCCGCCGCTTCGGGAGCGGTCCGTCGAACGGCCGTCAGGATTGACGCATCCGGAATGACCAGGACTTCGGCGGGATCATGACCTTTTTCGAACCGCACGGGCTCGCCGGCGTACCGCCCCTGGGTCTGCTGAATCTCGGAATATCTCCAGAGATCCGATCCGGCGGGTTTCAGGATCTGGAAGCCGTGAGGCGTCGGGATCACCGTGACCGGAATCGGATCGGCCGTCACGCCGTCGAGATAATGCCCTCTCCACGTGGTCTGCATCAGCCGTGCGGGTTAACCCAATGCCGAGCCCACATCCAGCGCACCGGCCAACTCCTCGCCCGTGGCGCCGATTCGGAGGCCCCGCGCATCCTGTTGGATCTTACTCAGACCAAGTTCGCCATGAAGCGTCAGATAATGAAACTGAAATTTGAGACTGCGGACGATCACCCATGGAAATGCCAGGCCCAGCGTGAGAATCAAGAGCAGCAGATTCGTCAGTGACAGGCCCAGCAGTGCTCCGCCGGTCACGGTGGATTCAAACTGTCCGCCCGAAAATTTCGTACGGGACCAGTCGTAGCGTCCCACCTTGGCCGCGTACCAGAACCAATAGAGGTATAACGTCGGGATCGTCAGGAGGACGGCCAACACGAAACTTCCGAAGAGGTCCTTGCCTTCTCCATCGTAATGAAACGGGATGTTGCCGAAGTAGGTGTTGTTGATCCAGTATCGGCGCATCTTCGTATGGAAATAGGGATAGTAGAGGCCGAGGGTCAACAGCGTCAGCAATACGCCTCCAATATATGTTTTCATGCACTCTTTCAAATCACCCCGAAAAGAAAACCGGATTCCCCGCCATGAACTCCGGCTCATTATGTAGCGCATGGTTCCATAAAGGGCATAGGGAATCGCCACCAAAATGACGGGATAGACGAGCAGCACCGCCATCGGGCCGACCAGTTTTGCCAACACCACGACGGTCACCCAGAAAACGATCACGATGGCAAACGCCTTCAGTGCCCCGATGAAGAGCTCTTTGCCCGTGCCGTGATAGGTGAAGCGGTCCCCGGAAAACTCCGTCTGGCTGTACAGATACTTGCGGACCCGGACCTTGCCCCAAAAGGAATAGATTCCGAGGGTCATGATGGTAAGCAAAAGATTGACAATCTGGATTCCGAACAACGTGCCCCCGGGCCCGTAAAAGGAAAGCCGAAGGGCCGCGGATTTTGCCGAAAGGGTCGAGATCATCGCCATGGCCGCCTCCTTATTATAGAGGTTATTAAAAGATGGTATAGTAATTCAATAATAGCACACGACTATCTGGTTGATTTTACAGATGTCTTTAGAGACAAACCGCCTTGATGGGGGAGAGCACGGCGGCGGGATCTTTCTTTCAAAGAAATGGATCGGTATCGGTACGGATTGTTTCTAGTGCCTATTAATCGCAGAACTTGTCAGAGTCTCAGCGGCTTGATGGGCGAGAGAACAGCGGCGGGGTTTTTCTTCCAGACGGACGGATCGGAATCGACGTATAACTCGACTTCGTTCCCGTCCGGATCAAGGAGATAAAGACTCTGGCTCACGGTATGGTCGCTCGCGCCGGTGATCGTCACACCGGCCTTCTGCAACTCCTTCAATGCCGCGCGAAGCTCCTCCAACGAATCCCCGATCTTGATCCCGATGTGGTAAAGCCCGAGCCGGTGGCCGGTCATGGGACCCGGCGCCTCGCCGACTTCAATGAACAGAAACTCATGGTGTGTCCGGCCGGAGGTCAGTGCGGCGGCCTTTCCATCAAAAATCCGACCCACCTCATGAAAACCCAACAGGTCGCGGTAAAACGTCAGCGATCGTTCAAGATTTTTTACATAAAAGACGACGTGCCCGAGGTATTGCGCTTTCATCGATCATTCCCTGCGCCTTAGTGCTGAATCCGACTTCCGACCTCTTCAATCTCAAACCCCAGGTCCTCGATCATCCGCCAGGCCTCTTCGGGTTTTTGGCCGGGCGTGGTGAGGTAGCCGCCAATGAAGATCGAATCGCCGATGTAGAGCGCCTGGGCCTGAAGCGAACGCAGGTTGTGTTCGCGCCCGCCCGCGATCCGGATCTCGGTCGTGGGATGAAGAAACCGGAACAGACAGAGCACCTTGAGGCCGCGGGTCGGCGACGGCGGCGTCTGTGCACCCAGCGGCGTGCCCTCGACAGGATGAAGGAAGTTGATCGGAATCGAATCGGGCTTGATCTCCCGGAGCGCAAGCGCCATCTCGATCAGATCCTCATCGGATTCGCCCATTCCCACGATGCCGCCCGAGCACAACTCCAGACCAGCCTCGCGCGCATTCTTGAGCGTCTCGATCCGATCCCGGTAGGTATGCGTGCCGCAGATTTCTTTGTAGAACCGTTCGCTCGTGTTGAGATTGTGATTGACGCGATCCACGCCGGCCGCCTTGAGGGTTTTTGCATCCTCCGGGGTCAGCAGCCCCAACGAACAGCAGAGCGACAGCGGCGTCTCCCGTTTGATCGTCCGGACGGCCGATGTGATTTCGACCATCTCTTTCGGACGCGGCCCGCGGCCGCTGATCACGATGCAGTACCGGAGCGCCTTGGCCTCCACGGCCCGCCGGGCCCCGTCCAAAATTTCTTTTTCCGATAGCAGGGGATAGGAATCGATGTCCGCCGTCGAGGTCCGGGATTGTGAGCAGTAATGGCAATCCTCCTCGCAGAGGCCGCTCTTGGCGTTGATCAGCACATGGAGTTTGACCCGGCGGCCCGAATTCGCAAACCGAATCCGCCAGGCGGCCTGGATGAGATCGGGCAATTGGTCATCGGACGCCATCAGAACGGTCCGGGCTTCTTCCCGCGTCAGATATTCTCCGCGCAAGGCCTTATCCGCTAGGATTTGGAATATCATTCATCCTCCTTTTCTACGGAAATTCGAGTTGAGATTGCGATCGCACGGTCACCGGCGCGCTACACGGGCTCCGCCTTGGGTACAATTCGGGCAGGGGACCACTCGCCCATGATGGGTGAGGCCTCAAAACTGTTCCAGTGACCGCAGCGGGGACAACGGCCGGACCACTGGGGGGTGTGATAATCACAGAGCGGGCAGTAGTAGGGAACCAGCACGCGTTTTCTGAGACCGAGGGCTTTTTTAAATTCGTCCACGGCCGCTTCCACGTTTCCCTTCCGAAGATAAAGATTCCCCAGAAGCTTGTGGAGGTCGGGAATTTTGTCATGGCCGGGATCCAAGGCGACCAGGATCTCGAAGGCCTCATCCACCATTTCAAGACGATAGTAAAGTTTCCCGAGATAAAACCGGAGGACCCGGTTTTCAGGGCCCCGGTTGACGGCTTCCTGGTACAGGTTAAGGACCCTGGCCGGTTGGTCCAGCTCCAGATAAAGGTCCTCCAATCGATGAAGCAGGAGGACGCTGGCGGTCATCTCGTAGGCCTTTTCCCAAAGCTCGCCGGCATCCTTCAACTTACCCTCGTCCACCAGAATTTCTCCCAGGCCCATATAGCCCGGGATGAAGCCGCGATTCAGCTTGATCGCTCCCCGGAAATAGCGCCGCGCGCGGTCCCGCTCGCCCTTCTCAAGCAACTGGCGGCCGACCTCATACTTGATCCCTTCAAACCACGCCTGCTCGCCCTTCAATTCTCCCGGACGCAGCGACCCTTGAAGGATCTTCTCCTGAACGTCATGGGCTTCCTCCCAGCGGGCCAGTTTGACAAACAGATCCCGAAGATGGATTAGCACCGTCAGGCTGTTCCCCGTTTGCCGCCGGATCTCTTGGAGCAGTTGCACCGCTTCATCCATCCGTTTGGATTCCTCGAGATCCTTTCCCAGGGCCAGGAGGATTTCCATATTATTTTCCTCCAGGTTCCGGGCCTTGCGGTGAAGTCGGATCGCCTCGGTCGCGTTTCCTTGTTCGCGGTACAGATTCCCCAACCGCAGGAGGGCCGGGACATGATTCGGGTTTAACAAGAGGATCTTTTGAAACAGACCGATCGCGTCTTCAAATCGCTTCGAGACCTTGGCATTGATCGCCGATTGCAGCAGCTCATGGATCCGGTCGTCCCGTTGCTTGATTCTCGCCTGCCGCCAGCCGCGGAACAGGTGTTTGATCTCGGCAAAACCGGCCGCGATGATCGCGAACAGGCCCCCGAAGGCCATGCACAAAAGGACCAAGGCCACGGTTGGAATATCCAGGAACAATTCAGGTGAAAGACGGAGGGTCGTATGACCGGGGTTAAAATAGGCCAGCCAGCCCACGCAGGCGGTCAAAATGACAAAACCGAGACTTAATACAATCAGACGCATATATCAGCCTTTATTTGCGCGCAGCCTTCCTCCTCCTTTAGCCGCTTTAACCTTGGTGACCTGCGGTTCAAATCCGGCCTGAAGCTCTCGCTTCAGATCCAGTCGGGGAGCGTCGCCCCACAGCCGTTCGAGGGCGTAAAAGGGCCGGACCTCCTCCTTGAAAATATGGATGATGATATCGCTGTAATCCATCAAGACCCAGCGGCCGGTTTCTTCACCCTCCGTGCTGAAAAGATGGCAGCCCCGCCGGGCCAACGTATCATCGATATGATCCCGAATCGCCCGGACCTGCCGTTGGGAATCGGCCGAGCAAATGACAAAATAGTCCGCGACCGTCGTCACCCCCCCGACCTTGAACACGATCAGATCGGACGCCTTTTTTTCCAAAGCGGCCTGGGCCGCCCGCAAGCTTTTCTCTCGAGAATCGACCGTCAATGCTCCGATTGACCCTGAAGGTTTTTCTTCAGGACGAGTGGGTGGTGCCTTCGTACAAATGATTTTTGATTATATAGGATTCAACGAGGGGTGGCAAGAGGTTTTTAAGCCGTTTTCCACCGGAAAGATGATCCCGAATCTGGGTGGCTGAAACGTCGTGAGCCTTCACGCGGATCAGGATCAGTCGCGTGTCAGGAGTCAGGGGAAATTCATGCCGGACCCGTCGCCCCTGATCCAATTCTCGCAGAGGTTTAGGGTCGGTCTTGCTCAGAAAATCCAACCGAATCAGGTCGGCGAAAAGGAAAACCGGACGGGAGACCACCACCAGATGGCATCGCGCCTTGAGCTCGTCCGGCGAGCGCCAGGTGGAAAATTCCATAAACGCGTCCAGTCCCAGGATCAAGAAGAACTCGGTCCCTTTGGGGTAATTTCGTTCCAAGGCTTTGACGGTTTCGATCGTATAGGATTTGCCCCGGCGCCTCACCTCCAGATCGGACACCTCCAGATCGGGATGCCCCCGGACCGAAAGACGGACCATTTCCAGGCGGTGTTTGGCCGGGGGAATCTTCCGCCCCGTTTTGTGTGGAGGCCTGCCGGCCGGGATGAGAAGGACGCGGTCCAGACCGATCGCTTTTCGGACCTCCTCCGCGATCGCCAGATGGCCCCGGTGAATGGGATTGAATGTTCCGCCGAAGATGCCGACGCGCAACGGCCTTGTCACTCCCTCAACTGTCCCTCACCCAACACGATATATTTCGTGGTGGTCAGCTCTTCCAGGCCCATCGGGCCGCGGGCATGGATCCGGCTGGTCGAGATCCCGATTTCGGCGCCCAGTCCGAACTGGTATCCGTCGTTCAGCCGCGTTGAGGCGTTGACGAAGACGGCGCAGGCGTCCACCTCGTTTAGGAACCGCCGGGCCCGGCCGTAATCCCGCGTGACGATCGCCTCGGAATGCTGGGAGCCGTACCGGGCGATATGCTCCATCGCTTCGTCGATACTTTTGACGACTCTCACCGAGAGAATCAGATCAAGATACTCGGTCGTCCAGTCCTTCTCCTTCGCTTCGTTGATTCCGGCAACGATCGCACGGGTTTTGGAGCAACCGCGGACCTCGACCCCGGCTTCTTGAAACGCGCGGATCATCCCGGGCAGAAAGGCCGGCGCGATGCCTTCATGCACAAGCAGGGTCTCCATCGCGTTGCAGGTGCCCGGTCGCTGGACCTTGGCGTTGAAGCAGATCGCCCGCGCCATTGAAAGATCCGCGCCCTCGTCCACATACGTATGGCAAAGCCCTTTGTCATGCTTGATGACCGGAATGCGGGAATGTTCCGTCACCGTCTTCATCAGGGCCTCCCCGCCGCGGGGAATGATCAGATCAATCAGCGCGTCCAGTTTCAGCATCTCCATCACGGCCTGTCGATCCGGATTATCCAGAAAGGCGATGCAGCCCTCCGGCAGCCCGCTGTCGGCGCCGACCGTGGACAGGATCTGAACGATCGCGGCGTTGGATTGGACCGCCTCGGAACCACCGCGAAGCACCACGGCGTTGCCGGCCTTGAGGCAGAGGCTCGCGGCGTCAGCCGTGACGTTGGGCCGCGATTCGTACACGATCCCGATCACCCCAATCGGAACGCGGACGCGACCCACCTGCATCCCGTTCGGGCGCCGGACCATTTTCATCACCTCGCCGACCGGATCCGGAAGGGCGGCCACGTCCCGAAGACCGTCGGCCATCTCTCCGATACGCTTGGGATTGAGTGTCAGGCGATCGATCATAGCCGTGGAGAGTCCACGGCGTCGGGCCTCATCCAGATCTTTCGTATTCGCCGAAAGAAGCGTCGCGGTTTGGGCCGCCAGTTCATCGGCCATTTTCAGTAGGGCCGCATTCTTCGTTGCGGAAGAAAGGACGGCCAGCTTCCGCGCGGCCGTTTTCGCCCGGCTCGCCTTCTCGGTCACGTATGTTTTGATATCCATCATGTCTCCTTCAGCATGCAAATTTACTATACACGTCATGAGGGTATGACTGCAAGTTTGACGATCGTTTCAGCGGCGTACGGAGTTTTAAATGGGAAGGGAGGGAAAGGCTTGTCTCTTTATAGTGAGCTGGTGTTACTCGGGGGATCATCTCTCGGCCAGACGGACGACGATCTGAACGAGTCGGAGGAGCGCAAGGCGGGCTCCCGGATTGGAAATCGAGCGGTACTGTCCTTGTGAGCTTCGCCTTGATCAGGGGCTGGATGCGGGGCGAGAGGGTATGACGCGGCACTTTGTCTTGGAGCCGTAGGGGCCGCTTTTACCGTACACCATGAGGCGGTGGGTTTGCCAGTCGAGGTTGTCTTTCGTAAGACTGGCGAGCTCGGCCACGCGCAGGCCCGGTGTCGAGCAAAATCCAGATCGCAGGTTTTTCCTCGTGCGTTTTGCAGGCGTTCGCGAGACGGTTGGCCTCGTCTTGGGTTAAAGGTTCGCGTTTGTATCGGCAGGGCATAGGGTCGCTCGAATTAGTGTTAATGTTTATTTTTTTCTATACTCTGCCTGAGCCTCTCGATACACTTCTTTCCTGACGAACTCAAATTGTCTGTCTAGGGAAACTGGAATCGACAAACCAGCATCAAGAAAACGCTTCAGCAGCGCTTTTACAGCGAATGGTTCTGAGCAATATATACATTTATCTTTATAAAAACTTTCGTTTGCGTCTTTTTTACATTTCGGACAAGAAGGGCCTCGCACTGCGGTTTCGAGAAACCCCGCGCTGATATCCTTTGTATAAAGGGAATCGTAATTGAGAAGAAAATTCTCTGTCAGGCTCCACTCGAGACCGGCGAACATGAACTTCTGATTTTGAAGCGGAAGACCGCGCTCCATCGCTCTAAGAGCGCGCGTCTTATTAATCAAGAGAGCGATAAACACAACGATTGAAATGGAACAACCAACAGTGACCCATACTGGAACCCCATAGGAACTGAGTAAGAAGGCAAGCGTCTTTTGGTATCCAATGGTGATGTAAGAGACAAGCGCGGACACAGAAAGAACGCCGGTTACGACTGCAGCAATCAGGTGGTCAGAGACCTTCTTCAGAATCCAGAGACCAACCTCTTTGGTTTTGTGCTTGATCAGCATTGTCGTGAATGGTAACAAAAACGACACCGTGACGCAATATCACAATGTCTATGGATTGATAACACACGGGTTTTTAAAGGCGGCAGGGGAGCGTGTCGTACTTTTGGATGGAAGGCGACAGGGAGATGCTGTTTACCAAATAGGGCGCTGAGTTATTTGGACCCAGCGGTGTTTGGTATTGTTCCCTTCAATCAATCTAAACGGAATCGTCTTTACGCGCTGCCAGTTCGCGAGATAGATCGGCGATAGCCGATTCAAGTTTTTTGCAGTATTGTGGAAATTCTTTACACACGGATTTGAGATTGGCGATGATGTATTCCAGTCCCGCCGGATTCAATTTCCCCACCCATTTTTCATCCAAACGGTCGATAGCCGATTTAAGCTGCTTACGATAAACAGCAGAGTCTGTATTTTCAGACAATGCATCATGGACAGACTGGATATCCAAGACGATCTTACGACGCGTGTAGTCGTTCATTTGTCACCTTCCATGA
>JACQBZ010000069.1 GCA_016194285.1 Nitrospirota bacterium
CCGATAAGATCATCTACAATTCTAGGATCATCATAGTTGAAATAACTTTTACTCGTGGGGGGAATGACCCGGAAAGAGATATGATCCCTCCAATAGTGACGCGTAAAGAAAACATCAATCTGTCTCGACATGAGGTACCCGTATAACTTCCCATTTTTTGCAACCATCCGCTCGTACAGCTTGCCCAAAAAAATATTGTATTCTTCTTTTTTCTTTATAATAAGACCATCCCCATCGGAAATAACAAACCATCGATGATACTCTCGTGGCTCCATCAGAGCTTCCCAGATTTCGGAAGGCGTCTCGATATAACCCGCTTTTCCCACTCGAGATAGTTCTCTCAAAAATTGCTCTGGATCATCTGCGTGCTCAAGGACATGAGAGCAGATAACAAAATCAAACGACTTGTCAGGAACCGGCAGAGACTCGCCGTCTGCGATAACCAACGGCCTTCCCCCCGTGCGGATGGCGCTGCCTCGTTCCAGATTTTCGAGGTGCTTATCGCAAAGAATGTCCGACCGAGGATAGGGATTATGCCCGCTCCCGATCTCCAGCACAAGATCGCGCGGTTGAATGCCTTTGATAAACGACCGGCTCACCGTCCCTCCCCCGATGACCTAACCTGAAATCCTCATGACCCGATGCGGCAGAACATTGAAAACCTTTTCGGCAAGAAAGGGTGTCGCAACGGCAGCGTTACACCCCTCGGAACGGCCAGTGCGACCTGCAAGACCAGGGACGTTCACACGATGGAAGGTATTTTTTCCGCCTCATGATCATCGGCCAACGGTGCCGACCGAGACATGCTTTACGTGCCGGCCCAGCCGTGACGGGTCCAGAATTCTCCAGCAGTCGATAATCGTCGTTGGGTGATGCCGAATATCGCTTTCACGGATGGTCTTGAATTCTTCTGCCTGTGTCGTGATGACGCATAAGGACGAGTTCGACAAACAGTCCTTCATCGAGGATGCGTAAAGGATGTTGTCCCCAAAATGGGCCCTTGCATTTTCCATGGCCAACGGATCGTAGACAATGATCTCAACATCCTTTTTTTTCAAGAGCTCTTCAATAATCTTCACTCCGGGAGATTCTTCAATCACACGCGTATTGGGTTTAAAAGCGAGGCCCAGGACCGCCACGACGTTGTTCGGTCCTTCGGCCATGTATCCAAATATTTTTTCAGCCAGATGATCAATCTGAAACCGGTTGACTTCATCGGTCGCCTTAACCAGTTTTGCATCAATGCCATATTTCTGGGCAAAGGCGACAAAAGCTCGATTGTCTCTCGGAAAACACGGCCCTCCGAAACTAAGCCCGCCCTTGAGATAATAAGGGGAAATCCTCCGGTCCGCGCCCAACGCTTTTGTAATGTCATCGATATGGGTTCCCGGAATCGCTTCGCAGAGATTCGCAAGCGTATTGGCAAAGCTGATCTTCATGGTGATATAGGAGTTCAGGCTGATCTTGGTTATCTCAGCGCTGATGATCGACATCCGGGCGATATAAGGCTTGTTCTCACAGACCTTTTCATAGATTCCAACCAATTGGTCGCCCGCCGCTTTATCGCTTTCACCAATGAGCAGCAGATCGGGATTCAATAAGTCCGTGATGACGCTGCCCAAAGCGATGAACTCGGGATTAAAGCAAACCCCGAAATCCCGATTCATTTTTTTCCCCGATACCGATTCGATGAGCGGGATCAGGCTTTCCCCGGTCGTTCCGGGCGAAACCGTTGAGGTGATGACAAAAAGGTGGTATTTCTTAGGCGCGTCTCGGAAGGCGGCGGCCAAATGCTTCAGGGCATCCTGTAAATATTTATCGGAAAAATGGCCGTCTTGCCGGCTGGGCGTGGGAACGATCAGAAAAGTCACATCGGAATTTCGGATCGCTTCCGCATAATCCTGCGTGGCCTTCAAGCGACCTTGAGACCGCGCAATGAATTCTTGAAGTCTGGGCTCGTAAACAGGCGCTTGGCCGTTGTTGATTGCATCCACGAAATCCTTGTTGATGTCCACGCCGATTACTTCAAAGCCCTTGGCCGCGAAACAGGCCGCCGAACTGGCGCCGAGCTTACCCAACCCGATTACGGAGAGCCTCATCTTCAACGTCCCTTCATTTTATTTTTGAAACGACCGAACCGAAGTCACTCGAATTCCGCGTGGAGTTTTTCTTTTTTGCCAACTGTTCATGAATCCATTTATAGGTAATCTCCAACCCTTTTTCGAGGGGAATTTGAGGCTCCCACTTTAATACCTGCTGCAACTTCGAATTGTCGCTGTTCCTTCCTCGAACACCCTGGGGTTTTGTCATATCGTAGCGCTTGATAATCTTTTTTCCCGCGATGCGCGCGACCATGTCTACGAGCTCATTAACGGTGATCATACGATCTTGACCCAGATTGATCGGCTCGTGGTGATTGGACTGCATCAGTTTATAAATTCCCGTGACACAGTCGTCGATGAAGCAGTACGAGCGGGTCTGCTGACCATCGCCCCAGACTTCGATTTCGTCTTCCGGCTTCGCAAGGGCGATTTTTCGACAGATGGCCGCGGGGGATTTTTCTCGACCTCCGTCGTATGTTCCGAGCGGCCCGAAGATATTATGGAAGCGAACGCTGTAGGTCTTTAATCCGTAATCCTCATAATAGTGTCGGCAGGCCCGCTCCGTATACAGCTTTTCCCATCCATATCCGTCCTCCGCATCGGCCGGATAGGCATCCTCCTCTTTTAACGGCGCAATGTCCGGGCTCTTTTGCTTATAACCCGGATAAATACACGCCGAGGACGTGTATAGAAATTTTTCAATGCCGTTCAGCCGGGCCGCCTCGAGCATATGGATATTGATTAAAATATTATCATGGACGATCTCGGCTTTATGACTCTCAATGAAGCCGATCCCCCCCCATGTTCGCGGCCAGGTTGTATACCTCGCTCACCCCGCGCGTCGCTTGAAGGCAATTGTCCCATCGGCGGAGATCCAACAGCTCGAATTCGGCCGCGGGGGACGGCTCGTACTCGGGATGCTTGATGTCCACCCCCCGAACCTTGAAACCCTGCTGGACGAGATATTTGGCGAGATGGTGTCCGATAAACCCTCCGGCACCCGTCACCAGTATCACTCGATCACCTTTCATCGTCCCTCCTCGTCATACGAAACAGTTCATGCAATCCACGGAAACAAACTATCCCTGCAGACTTTTTCGATACCACTTAACCGTCCGTCGTAATCCTTCGTCAATTCCTATTTTGGCTCTAAACCCAAATTCCTTTTCGGCCCGCGTTATATCCAGCATCCGTCTCATCTGGCCGTCCGGCTTTGACGGATCCCATGCGATGTTCCCCGTAAACCCCGTAAGACGTGCAATCCGCTGAACCAAATCCCGGATCGAAATCTCAAAGCCTATCCCCAAATTGACCGGCTCGCTCTTGTTATAGCGTTCAGCCGCCAAGAGTATCCCTTCCACCGCGTCTTCCACATAGAGAAATTCCCTCGTTGGTTTTCCGGTTCCCCAGACCAGAATCTCCCGCTCCTCCCCTTGAATGGCTTCGATGCATTTTCGAACAAGAGCGGGAATCACATGGGAGGTGTTTAAGTCGAAATTATCTCGAGGCCCATATAAATTGACTGGGAGCAGGAAGATCGAATTAAATTTATATTGCTGACGATAGGCCTGGCTTTGCACCAGGAGCGCCTTCTTGGCCAAGCCGTAAGGAGCATTGGTTTCTTCCGGATAGCCGTTCCACAGGTCATCTTCTTTAAATGGAACCGGGGTAAACTTGGGATACGAACAGATCGTGCCGATCGCCACAAATTTTTCTACCCCCGATAGCCGCCCCTGCTCCATCATTTGAACGCCCATCATGAGATTGTCGTAAAAAAACTTAGCCGGATTCTCCCGGTTCGCTCCGATCCCGCCCACTTTGGCGGCTAAGTGAATCACGATATGGGGATCCGTATCTCGATACAGCCGGCCTACTTGATCCATCTGAACCAGATCATAATCGGCACTGCGGGGCACGAAGATATTCCGGCAACCACGGGCTTCCAGTTTTTCAACTACATGGGATCCCAGAAAACCGGCTCCGCCTGTGACTACCACCCTCTTATTTTCCCAAAAGCCCATGGCCCTTCACCGGCGATAACGTGCCTGTGAGTTTCATCTGCTCCGCCTTCAGATCGGCCTCCACCATAATCCTGACCAGCTCTTTGAATCGCACCTTCGGTTCCCACCCCAACTGTCGCTTCGCTTTACGGGCATCCCCGACCAGCCGATCCACATCCGTCGGCCGTAAATAGCGCTTGTCGATCTCCACATACTTTTTCCAATCCAGGTCCACCCGGCCAAACGCCTCGTCAAGAAATTCCCGTACGGAATGAGTCTCTCCGGTCGCGATGACGAAATTATCGGATTGATCCTGCTGCAGGATCCGCCACATGGCCTCAACATACTCCGGCGCGTAGCCCCAATCCCGTTTCGCTTCGAGATTGCCCAGATAAAGCTTATCCTGGATGCCGAGTTTGATCCGGGCCACCGCTCGGGTAATCTTACGGGAAACAAACGTCTCGCCTCTGCGTGGAGACTCATGATTAAACAGGATGCCGTTGCAGGCGAAGAGATTGTATCCTTCGCGATAATTGTTGACCGTCCAATAGGAATAGACTTTGGCCACCGCATAGGGGCTTCTCGGTCTGAACGGGGTTTCTTCATTTTGAGGAGCCGGGGCATCCCCGTACATCTCACTGCTGGAAGCCTGATAAAACCGCGTCCGGATACCGCTTCGCCGGATCGCTTCCAACAATCGAATCGTCCCGAGAGCCGTGATGTCCCCCGTGTATTCAGCCATTTCGAAGCTCACCATCACGTGGCTCTGGGCTCCGAGATGATAAACCTCTTCCGGCTGAACATTGTAAATCAGGTTTGTGATCTGACTGCTGTCGGACAAGTCGCCGTAATGAAGGTGGAGTCGAGTTCCGGGCTGATGGGGATCTTGATAGATCGGATCCAGACGACCGGTGTTAAAGGTGCTGGCTCGACGGATCAAGCCGTGGACGTCGTAACCCTTGGCCAGTAAAAGCTCCGCTAAATATGATCCATCCTGGCCGGTAATTCCCGTGATCAGAGCCTTTTTCATTTATAAAAGACCTCGTAAGATTGTAAAAATCACTTTTTCAGCGCGCACTCCGGTTAAGCTAACGAGGCCTCGGGAGCAACGGCCTTCCGATGCGAAGGAGCTTCTTTGGACTGCACGGCCTTCACAGCCAGGCCAAGACCCACAATAAACCACATCATCGTAGCCACCTCGCTGTCCCCCAAGTTGTATTCAAACAGACCGGCCACATGGAAGCCCACAAGGGCTCCGATCGCTCCGATCGTCACACCCCGGACAAAAGGGTCGGTTGATGCGATGGCCTTTCGGATCATCTCTCGGAAGAAGGCATACCATACATACAGATAGACCGCAAGGCCGATCAATCCGTTTTCAGCCGTGACCTGAAGCAATGTATTATGGGCATGGGAATGGGGTCCGACTCCGGTCCGATCGCGATACTGATTGAAAACCGCACTGAAGTTGCCGATCCCGACCCCGAGCAGGCTGTGATCTTTGATCATGTCGCGTGTCGCCCCCCAGATTTCAAACCGTTCGACGGTGCTGCCTTCATTAATTTTCACCGTGCTGACGGCCCGCGTCCGGAAAGCGCGATCCGCCAATGATAATACGGTCACGGCCAGAAGTAATCCGATCATGAGAAAGACCATGGTTCTTCTCTCTTTGAACAGGACGATCGTAAGAAGTCCGGCTCCAAGCCCTACCCAAGCGCTCCGAGTAAAAGACGCCCAGACCGCACCAAAAAAAACCAGCACCGCTCCGGCCAGAAACCAGCGTGCCCATCCTCGGGCCCAGAACAGGAAAAGCCCCGTGCCCAGCAGTCCTACCAGGAGCATCTGGCCGGAGAACGTCATGAAATGGTCAAAAACGCCCGAAGCCCGCACCTGATCGTCAATCTTAAAAATACGCTCGGTACCGCCAAACCGAAAAAGGTCAAGTCCTCCACTCATGTGTTGCACGATCCCGTAAACTCCGTTCAGTGCAGCGAATCCAAAAAGGGTCCAGATCAGCCGTCGCGTCAGAGTTTGATCGGGCATCCCGTTCACCACAATGAGATACAGCGCGATATGCCAAAGAGCCAAAACATGAAGAAGGCTCCGACCGGGATTCACCCCGACAAGGGCCGCGGCCAGCACCGCGGTTAGATAAATCAGGATGGGTCTGTCAAGAGAGGTGCGGACCAGGGGAACTCTCTTTATCCCATACTGATAACCCCACAAGAGGATCAGGACCCCCAGACAAACATGGGTCGCCGCAATGGAAAGTGGAAGGCTCACCGCCTGCGCATATAGAAACAGCTCGATTCCCAATTCAGTCACGAAGGCCGTTCAGGCTGGTGGATCAACCCTAAATTCAAAGTCATATTTTTTCATGCAAGCAGTTCAAGCGAATGCGATAAGTTCATGGCGTGAGATTAGCCAACTAATATAACTAATTTATGAAACAAAATCAAGGGATTTTTGGGATGGTTTAAAGTGTGACTATTCATTTGAAATAGAAAATCCTTTTGGATGTTACGGCCCACCTATGCACAGAAAGAACAGAATGTCGGCGTTGCGGCCTGCTTCGATCTATAGGTAAGGCTCACGGCAAACGAACAGAATGGCAGGAACATCAAACGACAAAAAGGAAAAAGTTATGTACCGATTCGGGCCAGTTCGCCTTCCACAAAACGGCGGATCGCATCCATCCGGTCCCGCGTGTTGGCCTCAAATCTCAAGACCAAGGCCGGCTGAGTGTTCGAGGCCCGGACCAAACCCCACCCGTCGTCGAACACGATCCTCACCCCGTCGATGGTAATCAGGTTCCGAATGGGCATCGAATCGGGAGTCGGCCTCGAGCGCAACGCCTCGAAGCGCTCTTTTAATTTCTGTACGATAAGAAATTTCCGGTCGTCCGGACAGTCCCGTCGGATCTCCGGAGTGGAACTGGTCTTTGGAAGGTCCGATAATAATTTGGACAAGGGTTGCCGGCCTTCAGCCAGAATCTCGATTAACCGGCAACCGGCATAGACCGCGTCATCGTAGCCGAAGTAACGGTCCGCGAAGAAGATATGACCGCTCATCTCCCCGGCCAGTAATGCGCCGGTCTCTTTCATCTTAGACTTGATCAAGGAGTGACCGGCTCGCCACATCATGGCCCGCCCGCCATGTCGCACGATGTCATCGTAGAGAATTTGTGAGGCCTTCACCTCCGATAGAATCATCGCCCCCCGTTGACGACGCAGAACGTCACGGGCGAAGATCACCAACAATTGATCACCCCACAGAATTTCTCCCCGCTCGTCCACCGCACCGATCCGGTCGGCGTCCCCGTCGTAAGCGATCCCCAGATCGGCCCCCTTGGCCCGGACGGTTTCGATCAGGTCCTTGAGATTCTCCGAAACCGTGGGATCCGGGTGATGATTTGGAAAGCGGCTGTCCAACTCACTGTACAGCTCGATCACTTCACATCCCATGTTCTTCAGGGCCTGAGGCCCGACCAGGGCGCCCATTGCATTGCCGCTGTCCACGACCACCTTGATTCCCCGCGCATCAACCGAGCTGAAATGACGTTTAAGATAATCAAGATACAATGGAATGATTTCCTGAGAACGAACGGATGGAGCAGTGCCGGTCTCATAATCCCGCGCTTCAATCATCCGCCGGAGTTTCTGAAGGTCTTCGCCGTAAAAGGTTTCTTTTCCGACGCACACCTTGAAACCGTTATACTCGGCCGGATTGTGGCTGGCGGTGATCATCGCCCCGCCGTCGACGGATAGATTAAAAAGAGCAAAATAAAGTAACGGGGTGGGACAGACGCCGATATCCGTCACGCCGATGCCGGTCGCGGTGATTCCATCGACCAGGCGTTGACGCAGCAGGGGTGAACTCTCCCGCCCGTCCCGGCCGACCGCAATCTGACAGAGATGCTTCCTGCGAAGGGTTGTCCCAAACGCCTTCCCGAGCTCCTCCGCCAGGTCCGGTGTCAGATCCTGTCCGACGATGCCCCGGATGTCATATTCCCGAAAGATTTTATCCATTTTACAATGCTGGGGACAGATTTGAAATCTGCCCCCTCCCAGTTATGCCTTGCGTCCGTAATCGTCCTGAAACCGTACGATATCGTCTTCTCCGAGGTAATCGCCGTTCTGGACCTCGATGATCTGGAGCGGCGTTACGCCGGGATTTTCCAAACGGTGCTTTGTATTCATCGGGATGTAGGTACTTTCGTTTACTCCAAGATCGTAGACCCGCTCGCCGCAGGTCACTCGCGCGGCTCCAGAGACGACCACCCAGTGCTCCCTCCTGCGATGATGCAATTGAAGGGACAACCGGGCCTTTGGATTGACAACGATCCGCTTGATCTTGTACCGATCCCCGTTTTCAAGAACGGTATAGCTGCCCCACGGTCTCCAGACGGTTCGGTGAACCAGATGCTCTTCGGCGTTGCGTTGCCGGAGGGTCTCGACGACTTTCCGGACGTCCTGCACGCGACTTTTGTGGCAGACCAGCGTCGCGTCCTCCGTATCCACCACCACCACATCTTCAAGACCGATCGTCGCCACAAGGCGTTTGTCCGCATACAGAATGGAGTTTCGACTGTCCAGATCAATGACGTTTCCGACCGTCACATTGCCCATCGAATCCGTTGGACTGATCTGTTCAATGGCGGTCCAACTTCCCACATCACTCCATCCCATATCGACTGGTAGGACCGCAATGTTTTTATGAAGCCGCTCGAGAATTCCGTAATCAACCGACACGGTCTTCAGTCCATCGTACACGTTCTCGATCGTTTTTTCTTCCTCGGGTGTTCCCATCGCCGCCTCGATGGAAGACAACCCCCGGTACAATCGGGGTTGCAACTTCCGGATTGCCTCCAGGATCGCCGATGCTTTCCAGACAAAGATGCCGCTGTTCCAATAGAACCGGCCGTCCGAAAGGTAGCGTTTCGCCGTGGCCCGATCCGGTTTCTCCGTAAACCGGCTGACCTGATAAGCGACAGGACCCCGATTCGACACGCGGCCCGAAATTGGTCGGCCCCGTCGGATATAGCCATACCCGGTCTCCGGTTGAACCGCTTTGATTCCAAACGTCACAAGCCATCCTTCCTTGGCCAGACGGCTCGCCGCACGCACCGCTCGGGCAAAAACCGAGCTCTTGAGGATTACATGATCGGCCGGCATCACGACCATGACGGCCTCCGGATCCTTTCGGTTCAGGGCCATCGCCGCAAGACCGACCGCGGCTGCGGTGTTCTTGGCCTGCGGCTCAAGGAGGATGTGGTCGGACGGCAAAGAAATGACGGCGGTCGCTTGCATCCGAACCGCATCGGACTGACGGCGATGCGTTACCACATAGATGTGGTCGGGAGAGGCCGCTTTCATCGCGCACCGGAGGGTTCGCTGAAGCATCGTTTCATCGCCGATCAGCTTCAGAAGCTGTTTGGGATAGAGTTCACGGCTAAGCGGCCAGAAGCGGCTTCCGCTCCCGCCGGCCAAGATGACCGAGTAGAGACTGGATGGATCCATTTTATCCTCTTCTTCAGTATCCGATGGAAAGCATAACAAAATCACTCTCTAATATCAAGGTAAAGAGGGCGGGAAGCGATGGGCGGCTCACTTCTCAAATCTGTTTTCTTGTGTTAAGATGACGGCACAAAAATACCAGGCGGGCACCTACTATGGATGCAAAAAAGCCGACATTGATCTTAAACCCCGTTGCCGGGCCGGTCTGGAGGCGAGGGAGGGCGCGGCGATTGATCGAGCACCTTAAAACACTCTATCCTAATCTCACCGTCCATCCGACGAATCGAGCCGGCGATGGTGAACACCTGGCGCGAACGTTGTCCTCCGGCTCACACGATCTGATCCTGGCCGCCGGGGGAGACGGCACCTATCACGAAGTGATCAACGGGATGCGGGGATCCTCCGTTCCGCTCGGCATCCTCCCGATGGGAACCGGAAACAGCCTCATTCGTGAATTGGGACTGCCGACAAACCCGCTCAAGGCCGCCACGGCGATCCGCAACGGAGCGGCCCGGCCGATTTATTTGGGACAGATCGACCCAGCGAGCACAGCGAGCGAGAGGGGGAGGCTCCATCCGGCTTTGCCGGTGGAGGGGGCGACGCGAGCCCCTACAATAGACCATCGTCTTTTCATTCTCATGGTCGGCGCGGGATTTGACGCGAGTATCGTCCGGAGCGTCCCGCCCGGCAGAAAAAGGCTGGGCATGTTGGCCTATATGCTGGCCGGAATCATCCAGCTATTCCGCTACGACTATTCCACCGTCACGTTTCGTGTGGATGGGCGTGAGGTAAAAGGCACGTCGGGCATCGTCGCCAAGGCCCGTTGCTACGGCGGTCCTTTTGCGATCGTGCCCCATGTCCGACTGGACCATCCGGAGCTGGTCCTTTGTCTCTTCAAAGGACGGGGCCCGATCACCTATATGAAATACACGTTGGGTGTGATCACCGGGCTGCACCATCGGATGAAGGATGTGGAATTCCACAGCGGTAGGACGATCGAGATCGAAAGCCCCGTCCCGCTTCAGGCCGACGGCGAAGCGATCGGCATCGCCCCGGCCCGACTGACGATTGTCCCGCAGACGCTCAATCTCGTCTTTCCCGCAACAATTCACCACTGATGGTGCTGCCAGGAAACCGGCTTGCAATCGTCACGGTTTATGATAGGATAGCCCGCCATGCGTCAGAAGTATATTGCGTTTCGCCGGTCCAGCGCCTGGGGTGTCTGTATTCCCGAACTTGAGCCTCACCTGGATTTTTTTGTTGGAGCGTTCGAGGACTGGTTGTCCGAACAGCCGATGAAGGTTTTTCTGGAGCAACCGAATTGGGTCGCCGCACTGCGACTGCCCTCGACGATCCGGATCTCGGAATCCTCTTCCGATCGGTCGGCAGGACTCCCGGTGGTCCTTAAACGATTCGGGTGGCGCTCCCCCCTTCACCGGATCGCTCGACCGTTGACCGGCTCCAAGGCCATCCGTTCCTTTCGAATCGCCATAACGCTCCGGGATGCCGGCGTAGCCACGCCGCGCCCGCTGATCGCTTGGGAGCGCCGCGGCCGAGGTACGATCAACCAAGGTTACTCTATTACAGAGGAAATACCGGACGCCATCACGCTGCGGCAGTGGCTCAAATCCCCCAACGTTCTTGAATCGGAAGAAACCCCGCTGTTGACGGAACTGGCTCGTCTCGTTCGGGGGATGCACGATGCCGGTGTCCTTCACCGCGATCTCACAATCGGAAATTTTCTGGTCGCGGCGAAGCCGTTTGAAGGAAACCGCATCTTCCTGATTGATCTCAGCCGCGCCGTCCATCTTGGACACGTTCCGCTCCCGTTTCGTCTCATGGACCTGGCCCGGATGAAACTCCAGGAGTCCTGGCCGGATTTTTTCGAGGTCTATTGCGAAGGACAACCGGACTGGAAGTCTTGGCAGCCCGTGCTGAACGGGCTGATTCGTCTTCGCCGATGGAAAATGGATTTCTGGAAAACGATTAAAGGACGATAAACGACATTCATTGATCCTGTAGGGGCGTGATGGATCACGCCCGGGTTCGGGCGCAATAAATTGCGCCCCTACCGATCATGGACGATCTTCTCAAGAACAACCAGGGTCTGGGCATGCAGGAATGGGATCGCCGGCCTCCGGGAACGGATCACCAGCGGCGCGCAAGCCACTTCGGCATTGAATTCCGCATGGGTCATCATCCGGATCCGGCTTGAGAAACCTTTGAGCCGACGGAAGAGCCCGTGCAGCCAGTTGGAACGGTAATATGACAGAATGACCCACCGTCGGGTAACGCGGGCCAGCTCCGTCAGGATCTCGCCCATCTGCTCACGGGCAAAGCCGTGATGAAACAGCCGCATGGTAAAGGTGGCCTCCACCGCGTTCGCCTTGAAAGGGAGATGACGGATGTCCATTACGACGTACAACCCCCGATGCCCCTCGCCGGCCACGCGTTCCTGGGATCGAGCGACCATCGCGGTCGAGACATCGGCACAGATGATCTCGACACCGTGCTTCGCAAAAAGGGTCGAGAAGCGTCCGTAGCCGCAGGGAGCGTCCAGCACACGGCCCTTGTTCAGTCCCAACGTCCGTATGATCTCGTCCACCATCCCCTGCTCTCGGCGGTCCACGAGCTTCTGATCCGGCGCCCCGTACCGCTCCTTCTCGTATTTTGAAACATCCTTGTCGTCGACCAATGCCATGAAAATCTCCGGGTTAATTCCCGATCAGCAAGTGATAAAACGCCACGGTTCGTTCCAGCCGCACCGTTTCCGTAAATTCGGTCTCGATCCGCTTCCGGGCCGCCTCGCCCATCGACTGCATCCGCGAACGGTCGGACAGCAACGCCGCAAGACAGGCCGCGAGCTTTTCCGCATCCCCTTCCGCCACCAGATGCCCCGTCACCCCTTCCACAATCGTCTCCGGCAAGGCCCCCACTGGAAAACCGATCACGGGCCGTCCGACCGCCATCGCTTCCAGCGCCGCGCGGCAAGAACCGTCGTTTCCGGACGCCAGCAGGACCGCGACGTCCATGGCGGCATAGATCTGCGGCAGATCGCGGTCACGATAACCGGTGAAGATCACGCAGCGTTCGAGGCTCTTCTCACGGACGATTTGTTCAAGAACCGGCTGATGCTCCCCTCGTCCCACCAGGAGCAGACGGATCGTCGGAAAAAGCTTCTGAAGGCGGGTCATCGCCTCGATCAGAATCTCATGCCGCCGGTGCGGTTGGAAGCGGGCCACCATCCCGATCACCGGTGTCGTCATCTTGATTCCAAATTCGGCGCGGCCCAGGCGGGCCTCCACATCGAAATGAAACCGCTTCGTGTCTACGGCGCCGTGAATGACCGAGACCCGCATCGGATCGATCCGATAATTCCGCGTCAGTTGCCCCCGATCCTTTTCGCACAGCGTCACGAACCCATCCGTCAGGGATTCGTACAGCCAGGACCGGAAGGGCCGGCGTTCGACCGTTCGTGGGTGATGAATCGTGCGAACAACGCGAGTCACACCTCCGGCCCAGCCGGCCGCAAGGGCTCCGATCCAGTGATCGGCTGAAAGATGCAGATGAAGGATATCCGGCCGGTTCTGTCTTAAAATCCCTCTTAACCGCCGTATGTCTAATGCGATTAAAACGGGATGCTCTCTCGCCAGCCACAAGTCGCTTTCCGGCGTCACGCCCCGTTGAACCGCCTGATCGGCCAGCAGCCTTCGGGAATTGGGCGTGCAAAAAAGACGTACGTCATGCCCTTGATTCTTCAGATCGCGGCAGAGCGTGACCACGCCCTCGGCCGGTCCGGTCCATTTGTGGCTGGCAAGAAGATGAATGATCTTAAGCTTCGACATCCCGAAATGGACCTCGTTTCGCGCGCCGGAACCGCCACAGGAACCGCAAGGCATAAACCTCCCCATGGATGTTTTCCCGACGGATGGCGTATAAACCCTGCTCCGGGTAATGGGTCGTGAAGCCGATTTCGTATCCCACCTTCCGCACCATCCCGGCATGTTCGGGAGCGTATGCGCCGTAGGGATAGGCAAACGTCCGGATCGGCATTGACAGCGCCTCCTCCAACTGACGTTTGGACTCCCGGATCTCGCGCTCCGCCTCCCCCGGCGGCAAACCGGTCAGGCGCGCATGCGTCATGGAATGGGCGCCGATGGACCAGCCCGCCTCCGCCAGTTCGCGGATTTCCCGAATCGTCAGCAATTCATCATCCGGATGATCCGGGTTGCGATCCCATACGGCCCGGCCGCCCAGCTGTCCGGAGACGATGAACACCGTCGCGGTCAATCCCAACGAACGCATCAACGGAAACACCTCACGGTAACAACTCCGGGATCCGTCATCAAACGTGATCAGGATGGAATCGGGATCGGCCTCTTTCTCTCCACGGTAATGCGCCGCCAGCGCCTCGGGCGTGATGCACCGCCAGCCCCGCCGGGAAAGATAATTCATCTGCCAGACGAACCGATCCGGCGCGACCCAGGTTCGCGGATTGCGGACCCCGGTCGGCGCCACGCCGATCTTGTGATACAAGAGAACCGGTATGCGGCGGATGGCGCGGGGATTCATGTCGTCCTCTTGGCCGGGATCAATTCCGTGTAGACCTGCAACGTCCGCTCGGCCACGGAATCCCAACTGTACCGTTCCGCCGTGGTCCGGGCTTCGCGACCGATCCGCGCGCGCAAATCCGCGTCCTCCAAGGCGGTCAGGGCTGCGGCCATTCCGTCCAGATCCTCGGTATGCTTCAGGATGAGGCCGTCCTGACCGTGCGTGATCAGCTCGCTCACCCCGCATTGGGCCGTGACGATGACGGGCAGCCCGGAGGCCATCGCCTCCAGCGGCACGTTGCCGAACGTGTCATAGTAAGATGGGAAAATCAAGGCATCCATTCCGCTGTGCAGTTCCTCGATCCGCTCTATGAAGGGCAAAAAAATCAGCCGGTCTTCAATCCCCTGCTCTCGCGCGCGGATTCGGAACAAACCCTTTCGATCCCCCCCGGCCACAACGAGCTTCATGCGGCTCAAGGGGCGTCGTTTCATCATCAAAAAGACGTTCAACAGGCCGCGGTTGATGAAATTGCCCGATGCGACGAACAGCACCGCAAAATCCTTATCCGAAAGACCGAGGTCGGTTCGAACCCGGTTGCGATGAGCGGGCCGGAGGCTCGGATGGAAGCGGACGGCGTCGACCCCGTTGGGGATGGTCACGATTTTCCCGGATGCGATCCCATAGTAACGCTGAAGGTCCTGCTTGACCATCTCGGACAAGGTAATGATCCGCTTCAGCCTCGGATTCGTCAACTGTCGCGATTCCATCCAAAGATGGGGGTCCCACAGGGAAAGGGACAGGCCCCGAGCCAACTGGTTGGCCTTGCGGCAGATGCGAACCGTTACGACATCCTGTTCGACGGTATTCCCATGTCCGTGGACAATATCAAAGGGCTCGGCATGAATCCTGCGGCGGCATCCGCGGTCAAAGGTGAACGCCCGGGCCCACGACCCCATGGGCAGCATCGAAACATGCCGGAGAACCGGCATCCGCGGATACGCGTCCGGCCTTCGGTTGCAAAAAATATGAACCTCATGACTGCGGGCCGTCAGTCGGATGGCCACCTCATGGATCGAACGGCTTGATCCGTTTCGGAAGTTAAAATGTTTGGTGAGCATCGCGATCTTCATTCAGGCCCCGACCGGCCGCGTATTCACGAAATAGGCATGGCCCCGGTATTCCAGAACTTCCTTGAATCCCCGATCCGATAGAAATTTTCTGACGCGATCGAGAATCTCCGGGCCGTGATATTCCATCACGATCCTTCGGGTCATGCCGAGCGCCCGCTCCCCTCCCGCCAGCACGGCTTCCTCATGACCCTCCACGTCGATCTTCATCAAATCAATCCGTGTGACGGAATGCTTCTCGACCATGCCGTCCAGCGTGACCATCTCCACCTCGACCCGCGACTCCCCCTTCTTGGCAGCCGACTCCTCCACCCGCCCCAGGCCCGTTCGCTCAGCCCGCTGCAACCATACCCGGCCCTGTTTTGAACCGACCGCGTAAGGCAACAGATGAATATCGACATTCCCCACGCGATTGGCCTCGACATTTCTCATTAACTTCGAATAGGCATCGGGGTTCGGTTCAAAGGCATAGATTGTCCCGCCGGCCAGCGACCCCGCAACCTGAAGGGTGTAAAACCCGATATTCGCCCCGACGTCAAAAACCACCGCGGTTCCGGTCGGACGAAACTCCGGAAGCCGTTGATAGACCCGGCTCACAAAGATTTCCCGGTAGGTGATCAATTCCGCGAGGTTCGGATCAAAATGAATTTCAAGGCCCTTGAGCCGGATCGTCCAGTCGGACGCCGTAGGGATCTGAAGCCCGATCTTCCGCAGGAGATGGATCATGGAATAGTGGATCAACTTTCCCTTGTTTCGAAATCCGTCCGCATGCGCGAAATACAGAATCGCATTTCGAAGCCATCTCCGGGGTCGGAGCAGACGACGGACCCATTTCACGGCCTGATTGGAACTCATGCTCCCCGCTCATCCCGGCCCGAATCGGCCTTTTCCGATCGAACGCGGCCTACGCCCCGACCGGCCGCCCATCGGCCGATATTCTTCTGAAGGCGTGAGGTCAGGCCGTGACCGAGGAACTTAAGATAGCCGGTCATCGACCGCGTGATCACGACACGATAGAAGCTCCGCTCTTCCACTTTCCATTTCATCTTGTACGCGGCCCG
The DNA here is from genome assembly GCA_016194285.1 of Nitrospirota bacterium. Lineage (GTDB taxonomy): Bacteria > Nitrospirota > Nitrospiria > JACQBZ01 > JACQBZ01 > JACQBZ01. The sequence continues at coordinate 16,358 of JACQBZ010000069.1, forward strand.
TCCCCGCATGAAATCGAATTGACGAAGCCCCCGGCCGATTCCATCCTCGATGCATTTGGCCATCAGCACCATGCCGACGCTGTATTTGGCCCAGGCCGGGTCGAAGCCGGAATGGTAGTAGAAAAGCGTTCCGCCGTATTCAAATGAAAGCAGACCGGCAATCATCCGGCCGTCCTTCTCCAGCGCTCCGAGACTCAACCATCCCTTCGCGGCGAACCGTTGCGCGATGCTTTTATGGAAGCCCCGCGAGACCTCCTCGTCCGCGGCGAGAACCCGTCCGCGCATCGTCAGCCGATGAACCATCAGATCAAAGAAATCGTCCATCTTTCGATCCAGGTCGTCACCCGGTTGATCGTACCGGCGGAACACGACGCCGTGCTGCTTCTCCAACGTACGGCTCCTTCGACCGATATTATACCGTTCATTGCTCCCCAGACCGGCCAGATAATCCTCCCAACGGGGCGGCAGCTCCGCGATGTAACAATGCCCTCTCTCTTTCACCTGCAGATACGATCCGGTCGACCTCCCCCGATCTCGAAGGGTCGCCAACCGGTTCGGCGGCACCTGCTCCAGTAAAATCAGATCGGAGTCGCTCGATGTCAGAACCGCAAGAATCAGATCGCCGTACCCCTTTTCGGCGGCATCGGATCCGATGAGAAAATCCAGATAATCGGACTGTCCCGCCCCGATCTGTCGCAGCGTCGACAACCCCCACGGTCCATCGCACCGGTAGAGCGGGGCGAGTCCCGACAGCCGCCCGCCCCGATGGAAAGCAACGACGTGGAGTCGGCCGGAACCGAAAAAGTCCCACCAACCGGACGCCCATTCCCAGCTCATGAACGGCGTGGGATGATCCGCCGCGCGGTGCAGATCGTTCCACCCGGTGGCCAGATCCCTGAACGGCTTATCCTCGTCGATCAACCCGAACTCGTCCAATCCCTTCCCTCCCCGGACCTTCCGGGCGCGCCGGAACCGCCGGCTTTACAGATACGTTTCGGCCCAGATTTGAAAACAGAGAATGTACCACAACTTGTCATGGCGGATCCGTCCGGCCTTCCATTGACCTAAAAGCCGTCGGACGAGTCCGAGATCGATCAGATCCGTTCGCCTCAGCCGGTCCTCGGACAGATAATGATCGAACAATGCCTCGAGCTTTCCGCGGTATTCCGGATCATCCAGCGGAATGCTGAAACCGTGTTTGGGCCGTCGCAGAAGCGGCTCGGGGATATAGCGGTACAGAATCTTCTTTAAGAGATATTTCGACACACCGTTCCGAAACTTGTATTCGATCGGCATCTGGGTCACGTACTCGACCAATCGATGATCCAGAAACGGCTCCCGGCCCTCCAGCGCGACGCCCATCGTGGCCCGGTCCACTTTGACCAAAATGTCGTCCGGCAGATAGCTGATAAAATCAAAATACATCAGCCCGCTCGGGATATCCCAGCCGTCGCGAAAATCAACCTCCCGAAAGAGGGCGAGCGCTCTGCGCAGACGGGAAGGATAGAATGCCGTGACCCGCTCGGCTTGAAATTTTTTCTCAAGAGGGTCCAAAACGATCCGTTTCAAGCGGCTGCCGGACATCCAGCGGATCAGCGGATGCGTCCAGGTGGGAAAGGCACGGCGATAGAAGCCATACCCGTGAAAGAGTTCGTCGCCGCCGTCGGCCGACAAGGCCACCTTCACATGGCGTCGGGCCACGCTGGAAACCAGATAGGTCGGGAGGGCCGAGCTGTCCCCGAAGGGCTCGTCATAGAGAAGCGGGATCTTCTCCAGAATTTCGGCCACTTCCTTCGGTTCGAAATAATGCTCAACATGCTCGGTTCCGAGATGATCCGCGATTTTCCCGGCCCACGGCGCCTCGTCATAGCTCTTCTTTCCGTAGAAGCCGATCGTAAAGGTTTTGAGCCGCTGTCCCGAGCGGGTCTGAAGCAGGGCCGCCACGGCCGAGCTGTCGATCCCGCCGCTCAAGAAAATGCCGACCGGGACATCGGAAACCAGGCGGAGCTTGAAGGAATCGATCAGTTGCTGCTCCAACTCCTCCTCGATCTCCTTCTCCGTTTTTTGATTCCATTCGCGCCGCCCCTCCTCGGAAAACCCCCGGACATAGCATTCCTTGACGTTCCAATAGGCCGTGTCCCGAATCGCGCCGGTCCGATCCGCCGTCAACAGATGACCCGGCTTGACCTTCCGGACATGTTGAAAGATCGCGTGCGGCGCCGGGACATAGCCGTACTGAAAATAGAGTTGGGCCGCGTGACGGTCCAGCGACTTTGAGAAACCGGGATGCTTGTGAAACGCCTTCAGCTCGGACGCGAAGATCAGAAGGCCGTCCTTATAATACCAGTACAGCGGTTTGACTCCGACCCGATCCCGGCAGAGAAGCAACGATTCCGTTCGCCCGTCCCAAAGCGCAAAGGCCCACATGCCACGGAACCGATGAAGACAATCCGTTCCCCAGCGGTCATAGGCTTTGAGAATCACTTCGGTGTCCGAGCCGGAATCGAAGGCGTATCCCTCCCGCTCAAGGTCCGCCCGAATCTCGGAATAATTGTACACCTCGCCGTTGTACACGATCACCGTCTCATGAAAGCGCATGGGCTGATGGCCCGAGGCCGAAAGATCGATGATGGACAGACGACGGTGTCCGAACGCCAGCCCTCTCGCCGGCTCGATCCAGTCACCGGCATCATCGGGGCCGCCGTAAGTCAACGTGTCCCTCATGCGGACGACGGTCTCGGTCATTTCGTATTGACCTTTATAATGATAATCCAAAAATCCGGCGATTCGGCACATCGAGATTTCCTTCTACCCTTTGATCCCCTTCAATTCCAAAATCTTTCGGTAGACCGACTCCGTGGCCGCGACCATCGCCTCGGCCGAGAACTTTTCAAGCATCCGGCTACGGCCGGCCTGACCCATCCTTCTCCGCTCATCCGGCCGGTTGATCAGTTCAATCAACGCTCCGGCCAGCGCCGGCGGATCGCGCGGGGAGACGAGAAGCCCGTTGACGCCGTCCTCGACCATCTCCGGGATCCCGCCCACCCGTGTCGCGACGACTGGACGGGCCATCGCCATCGCGTCGAGCAGGGAAGTGCCGAGACCCTCCAGATGCGAGGACAGAACGACGATATCCATCGCCGCCAGCAGCCTCGGGATATCTTGCCGGAAACCGGTTAATAAAACGTGCCTCTCCAGCTTGAGTTCCTTGATCTGCAGCTCGATCGCGGGCCGCAGCTCCCCGTCGCCAACCAAAAGAAACCGGACATCCGGGACGGCGGCCGCCACTCGAACCGCGGCCTCGATCAAATAGCGGTGACCTTTGTGTTCGGCAAAATGGGCCACGCATCCGATCACGGGAGATCGATCCGGAATTCCGAATTCTCTCCGGGCCTCGCCCGCGGGAAAACCGGGATCAAACGGCCGCGGGTCGATCCCGCTACGAATCACCGCGATGCGGTTCGGATCCAGACCGTCCTCGATCAGGACCTTTCGCACGCCCTCCGAGATCGCCACGATGCGGTCTACACCCCACTGGTATTTCAACTTCCGGAGGGGATTGGAGCGCACCGAGAAATCCACGCGCCGCGAGATGATCCGGACCGGTACTCCGGCCAGACGCGCGGCCCATCCCCCCAAGGTGCAGGCGTGGGAGGTATGCATATGGATTACCTGAACCCGCTCTCGTTTCAAAAGACGCGCGAGCGTCCGCACGGCAGACAGACTCCATTCGGACGGCATCGCGACGGCCTCGGTCTTCAACCCTTTCTCGGCCGCCCTCGAAAGCAGCGGACTGCCCGGCGGACCCACCACGATACAGACATGGCCTCGTCGCGCCAGTCCCTCGGCCAGGTGGAGAAGCTGGGCCTCGCCGCCTCGCCAGGTGCGTTCGGTATCGAGATGTAAGATGCGCAACATAAATCATCCGTAGGGGCAGGATGCATCCTGCCCAGATCAGGGCGCCATGCATGGCGCCCCTACAATTCCAATTGCTTCTTTGCGGCCTCGACCACGGCCTCAACCGCGATCGCTTTCATCCAATGATCCCCGATCTCCTTCTTCTGCCAGTGCGTTGCCGGGGGAATCGGCGATCGGACGATCGTGTGGCCATGGCCGTAGGGTCCATTGCGCGCCGGATCCGATGGGCCGAACAAAGAGACCGTCGGAACGCCTAGGGCCGCGGCAATATGAAGCGGTCCCGTATCTCCGGTAACGAGCAGCCGGCAACGCTTTATCAGGGCCATTAGTTCTTTAAGACTCGTCTCCGGGGCGATCACGGCCTTCTCGCTCATCGATCGGGTGATGCGATCCGCCAATGGACGCTCGCCGGGTCCCCATAAAATCAGAATTCGAACCCCACGCTCCTTCACCAACCGGTCCGCAACCTGCGCGTACCGCTCCGGCATCCATCGCTTGCTCGGCCAACTGGCTCCGGGATTGACCGCGACGACCTCATCGTGTTTCACCCCGGTTCGGCTGAATCCCTCCTGCGTCCAAAACCGGCCGACTCGGTCTTCGTCCTGCGAACGCCACCCCAGCGGAAACCGAACCACCCATTGCGTCTCTTGAATGCCGAGCGGCTCGAGCAGGCAGAGATATTTTTCGACCGCATGCCGATGTCGGACGGCGGGCCGGATTCGGCGATTCAGAAAGAGAAAATTCCCTTCACGGAGTTTTTTGAATCCGCTCCGGAGAGACGCCCCGCTGGCGTAAGCGATCACGCCGCTTTTGAACAGGTTGTGGGGATCGAGGGCCGTGTCAAACCGTTTTTCTCTGAGCGCTCGAAGCCACTGCCGGAAATAGATAAGACCCGACGCTCCGCGAAGCTTTTTCCGATCCAGCGGGATCAATTCGCTCAGGGCCGGATTCCCCTCCAAAATCGGGGCGGCCGTCTCCTCCACGGCCCAGCCGATATGCGCCTGCGGGAAACAATGCCGCAACGTCTCAAGCACCGGAAGGGTGTGAATCACATCGCCGACCGCGCCTAATTTAATAATAAGAATTCTTTCCATCGCTGTAGGGGCGGACCTGCGTGTCCGCCCTCATATCTCCGGGTGCAATGGGCAGCCACATAGGGCTGCCCCTACAATCCCTGTGGCGGTGCTTGTATCATTCTCTCGACCGCCGTCATCACCTGTTCTGGCGTGATCAGCTTCATGCAGTTGAAATGGCCCAGCGGACATTCCGAATAGCCGTGCTTTCCGCATGGACGGCAACCCAGAGAACGTTCCACCACTTCGGCCCGATCCGTGAACGGCCCGTAGCCGAGGCTTAAGGTCGTCGAACCGAAAATGGCGACGACCGGAATATTCTGCGCCACGCCAACATGCATCGCACCGTTGTCGTTCGTGATCAAAAGCTCGCAGCGCTTCAAGACGGCCGCGAATTGCCGCAGTGTCGTTTTTCCGGAAAGATCGACCGGTTTCTCCCGGCACCGTTTCAAAATCTCATCCACGACCGGTCGGTCGTCATGAGAGCCCAGGAGAACCACCTTCCGTTTGTTCTGAACGATCAGGCCGTCAATCACGGCCGCGAAGCCATCCGGGGCCCAGCGCTTGGTCGCCCAAACCGATCCGGGAGCGATCGCAATCACCCGATCGTTCGGATGGATGCCGTGCTCGGCGAGATAGCGACTCGCCCATTCCGGATCCTCGGTGTCCGACGAGACCCAAAGTTTTTCGGTCGGGACGGCTCGATCCAAGGAGCGATCGGGTGTGAGAGGGCCTAAGAGCTGAAGGTTTCGACAGACTTCATGGCGCGATGGATCCCGCCAGACGCGTCGGGAATAAAGCAAACAGCCCAGTGACTGAACAAATCCGATCCGCATCGGTATGCCGGCCGCGAAGGCCAGCAGCGCCGATCGGAAGGACCGATGCGGAAGCAGACAGCAATCGAACCGTTTTTCGTCCAACAACCGCACGATCAATCGAATGCCCCGAAGACCCCGATCCCGGCCTTTTTTGTCGTAGACCAGGACCTCGTCCAGCCCGGAATGGCCGGAGAGAATTTCCCGCGTGCCGGGAATAACGAGGACGGCCAGATAGGCAGCGGGGAACCGATCACGAAGGGCCTGAAGAAGTGGCGTGGTCAACACCACATCCCCGAGAAAAGCGGTCTGGATCACGAGGATTCTTTTTGGTTCAGTTCCCATAACTTGGCATACTTGGTGAAGACGCTGAAGGCCGCCAGCAGACAGAGCACCAGGCCGTGCAGACCGTCCAGGAAACCCCGTTGAAAAATATACATGCGCAGAAACCGGAAGGCCGGATGCAGCAGGAGGTGATACCACCGGGCCCGCTTTCCCTGCTTCTGCAACTCCAACGCTCCCCAATCCGTATAACGCTGGAATTTGGCGAAGTACTGTTTGAAATCCCGGTAGGTATAATGAATAAGCGGCGATTCCAGATCCCCCGTCTTTCCCTGAATCACGACATCCGCGTGGACCTCCTTCTCCTCGTATCGGCCCTTGTGACGGTTGAAGAGCCGCAGCACCCGATCGTTCTGCCAGCCGCAATACCGGATCGGTTTCCCCCAGAAATAGGTCTGGCGCCGGATCCGATAGCCGTCGCAGGGGGGCCCGCCCTCGATCCTCAGCACCCGCCGGATCTCTTCTCGGAGGGCGTCGGTCACCCGCTCATCGGCGTCCACAATCAGGACCCAGTCATGCCGGGCCTGCGGAATCGTCCAGTTTTTCTGTGCGGCGGAATTGACATACTCGTGCTGGAGAATCCGGTCTGTGTAACGACGGGCGATTGAAAGCGTGCCGTCGCGGCTGAAGGAATCCACCACAAGGATCTCTTCGGCCCAGGTCAATCCCCGAAGACAGTCCTCCAGATTTTGTTCTTCATTAAAAACGGGAACGATCGCGGTCAGTTTTTGCATAAACGATCACGGAGTTGCCCACATCTTGATGATGAGTATCGCCACGCCTCCGGCGATGCCCGCCCACGCCTGGTACTCCCGGTGTTTCCAGACCAAGGCCCAATCAAACCCGCCGGCATCATAGGGCGACCGGGTCCATCGCGGGAGAAATCGGGGCACCGTTCTGACGTACTCCTCAAAGCGGGACCCAAAGACCTGGACGAGATATCCCTCCTCGGAACGGATTACGCTCCAATACACCAGACCAAAAGCAACCAGGAAAACGACCAGAACCCAAACGCTGTTTCCCATCACCACGAATCCCATCCCGATTCCGAAGCTGCCCAAATAGAGAGGGTTTCGGGTGTAGGCATAGGGACCGTCGGTGGCCAGCGCCTTGTTCTTGCGGATGTAACCGGACGACCAGGTCCGGATCGCTTCGCCCAGCAGCACAAAAGGCAGGCCGGCCAAGAGAGAGAGCACGGTGGGTCTGGAAAGATAAATCAGGAGAACCCCGATTGCGCCGCTGAGGAAAATCCGGTGTCGCCGGACAACTTCGAAAACGTTCACGACCTCCTCGGCACCTATATTTTAATCGCTTCTTCGATCAACATCACCGGAATATCTTCTTTGATCGGGTACATCAGACGGCAGGCGCTGCAGATCAATCCGTCGCCTTTCTCATTGAGCCGGATATCGCCCTTGCACTTGGGGCAGGCCAGTATTTCAAGAAGCTCTTTGTCGATCCCCATGGTTTTCCTCCACATTAAATACCATTCATCTGAGAGTGTTTCACCTGCTGGATGATCTCACGGGTGGAGCGCACCTTCGGTCCGCCGACGATCGCCACGCGTCCTCCGTAGGATTTCACAACGGCCCGCTCCGGGACCGTGTCGGTCGTATAATCGCCGCCCTTTGCATGCACGTCCGGACGAATCGTCCGCAACAGCCGTTTCACGTCGCGCTCCCGGAAAATAATCACATAGTCCGTACAGGCCAAGCCCGCGACCAGTTCGGCGCGCGCCGCCTCCGGCATCAGCGGCCGGCCCCTTCCTTTGAGACGGCGGACCGACCGGTCTCCGTTGATCCCCACGATCAGGACATCCCCCAAGAACTTGGCCCCGCTCAGATAACGAACGTGACCCACATGCAGAAGATCAAAACAACCGTTGGCCAAAACGATCTTTTTCCCCCGTCTTCTCAGCTTCTCAACGACCGCCGTCAATCCCTTCAAGGTCTTTAATTTCCTCCGATAGGAAGTCATCGCTCAGGACGGTTTCCGCAAGGCCGACTCCAGTTCTTCCCGACCGACCGTCGCCGTTCCTCGTTTCATTACGACGAGGCCCCCCCCGACGTCGGCTAATTGGGCCGCCTCCAACAGCGTCGCCCCGCTGGCCAGCGCCAGGGTGAAGATCACGATCACCGTATCCCCCGCGCCCGTCACATCCGCAATCTCGTCCGTACCGTAGATCGGAATAAATTCGGCCTTTCCGCCGGGCTCGATTAACGCCATTCCTTTGCTGCCCCGCGTGATCAAAACGGCCCGGCTCTGAACCCGGTCCAGGATCCGTTCCCCGGCCACCCGCACCGCTTCTTCATCGTCTTCCAGCCGGATGCCCAGCGCCTCCTCCACTTCCGGCTCGTTCGGGGTCACCGCGGTCACCCCCCGAAACGACAGCATCCGGTATCGGGAATCGACGACGACAAGGCACGAATCCCGCTTCGCAATCTGATTGACTTTTTCGATCACGCGGGGAGACAGGACGCCGTATTGATAGTCCGAGATCACCAAGGCATCCATCTGCGGGGTTTCCTCATCCAAAGCCCTCAGAAAGATCGCTTCGCTCCGTTCGGATACCCGATCAAACTCTCCCCGGTCAATCCGGACCACCTGCTGCTGCGATGTATGCTGATGCTGGCCACCGGCCATAATCCTCGTCTTGGTGGTGGTGACGTGGTCGCGTTGGACGCGAAGCAAGGCGGTGTCGATCCCCCGCCGTTTGAGCTGACGCGTCACTTCCCGTCCGGTCTCGTCATCGCCGATGACCCCCATCGGGACCACGGTGGCGCCGAGAGCGGCCAGATTGTTCGTCGCATTTCCGGCCCCTCCGAGAATGACCTGCCTCGAGAGGTAGTGCAAAATCAGGACCGGCGCCTCCCGGGAAATCCGCGAGGTCTTGCCCAGAATATACTCGTCGGCGACAAAATCGCCCAAGACCATAATCTTTTTACCCGCGAATCGTTGGACGATCTTTCTCAGGCGCCGCGTATCCATCAAAGGGATTCCTCTTCAGGGTTTTTAGGAGTCCGTGCCGGTTCGGGGATCATCGCCCTCGGTCGTCTCACGCTGAGACACGATCCATTCCACGGCCTTTTCCAAGTCGGGAACGATCTTGTCCGGTCGCGGTCCGTTATCGCCGGTCCGTCCGAGCTCCTCCGGCCCGTATCCCGTCAGGACCAATATCCCTTTCGCGCCGACCCGATGCGCCATTTCCATATCGGTGATTTTATCTCCCACCACAAAGGAGCGGCGAAGTTGGATCGGCCAATTGGAAGCGGCCTGATACAACATGCCCGGCTCGGGCTTCCGGCAGCCGCAGGGCTGCGTGTAGGCCCCGGTTCCCTGCGTGGGATGATGCGGACAATAATAGATTCCGTCCAGCTCGGCCCCCTCGGCCTTGAGGAGATCCACCAGTCGCGCGTTGACTCGACGAACGTGTTCTTCCGAATAGTAACCCCGGGCCACACCGGACTGGTTCGTCACCACGAAGACCTTGATCCCGCAGCGGTTGAGCCGTCGGATGGCCCGAGCCGAATTCGGCAGCAGTTGCAGATGGTCCACGTTATGGATGTAGCCCACCTCCAGACTGATGGTACCATCTCGGTCCAGAAAAACGGCTTCGGTCCCGACCGTCGGCTGCTTTCTCCATCGGTCATGCATCCAGAGCCACTGCTCCGGATGCTGTCGAACCGCTTCCTCGACCGCGCGAGTCATGATCTGAGTGTTGATCCACACATCGTGTTCACGATTTCCGGTCTTGATCAGCGACAACGCCTTCCCATAAACGAGACGGTGACCGCCCTCCGCCTCCCGATGCATAAAGATTGGAATCACCGGGGCCCCGGTCTTGATTGCCATCAGAGCGACAACCTTGTGAGTATAGGCCAGCCGTCCGAAAAAATCAACATACACGCCGCGGTTTCCGACGACGCTCTGATCGATCAGGAAAGCGACCGCTTTTTTCTGATGAAGCGCGGATAAAATCTGTCGCACGGAAGAAGGGTCCTTGCTGTTGATGACGGTGGCCCCGAACCGCCCCCGCTGCCGGTTGATCATGCGATTGAGCCAGGGGTTGTCCAATACACGGGCCACGACATGGGTCGGGACACCCGAAGCGGAATTGACCAGATTCATCAGCTCCCAGTTCCCATAATGGGATGCCAGGAAGATGACCCCCCGCCCCTGCCGGAACGCCTCTTCCACATGAGAGCGGCCCACAATCCGAACGCCTCGGAGAATCGCCGACCCATCCTGATCCATCGCGCCCAGAAGCTCCATCAAACTCTTGCCCAAAGATCGGTAAGCCGCACGCGCGGCCGTCGTAGGATCGAAATCGGTCGCCCCGAACGCAAGACGCAGGTTGTCAAGGGTAATCCGGCGGCGCCGGGAAATCAGAAGGTAGGCCGCTTCGCCCAGAAGCGATCCAAGGGCCGGAGCCCAGGACCGGGGCAGGAGGCGATAGAAGCCGTAGAGCGCCATCACCAGACCGTATTCCAGTCGGTAGCGCCAGGGATGATCTTCCCGTTTTGCCGCTTTCACTGGAAAACCCCGCTCAGCATCGATTCGAAAGCTTCGGAATGGTCGATCATCAGTTCCAGCCGGGCCGCCCACCAAGCCTCCATGGGCCGTCCAAGCTTCTTGATTCGAACCGCATCTTTTTCGGTCGTCACAATCGCGGGAGCCTGCCACCGCTTGGCCTCGGCCTCAATCTCATCCAAATCCTCCAGCCGATACCGATAATGATCCGGATAGAGGCAGGCCGCGGCCGCATCCGCTCCCCCCGCTTGAAGCATCCGAACGAACCGATCCGGCTGGCCTATACCCGTCACGGCGATGAGCCGCATTCCCTTGATGTTCTCAAAAGGCAAGGAGGAACCCGGGCCGATGGGAACGAGTTCAACAATTCGATGCCGGCTGGTGAAAATCGGCAGATCGGATCGGTACCGTCGGATGAACTTTTGCAGCTCGTCCGTCTCGGCCGGGTGGCCGACGTGGGTCAGAAGAACGGCGTCCGCGCGACACAACTGCCGGACGGATTCCCGAAGCGTTCCCCGAGGAAAGACATAGCCATTGCCGAAGGGATCCACCGCATCCACCACGAGAAGATTCAGATCCCTCTTCAAACGGAGATGTTGGTAGCCGTCATCCAGAACTAAAACGTCCGATGGAAGAGCCTCGAGGGCGTATCGGGCCGCTGCAACACGGTCCGATGAGACAACCACGGGCACTCCAGGAACCCGGTCGGCCATCAGGGAAGGTTCATCCCCCACCTCATCCGGTCCTCGATCGATGCCCGTCGAATCCGAAACAACCCGGACGGCTTTTCCGATTCGTCCGCCGTAGCCCCGGGAGAGAACGACGGGGCGATGTCCCTGGGCCCGGAGAAATCGGCAAACGGTCATGACGGTCGGCGTCTTTCCGGTTCCACCGAGGGTGAGATTGCCGATGCTGATGACCGACCGAGGCACCCGGACGGACCGCAGCAGTCCGACGGAGTAGGCCGCCGCCCGTACCTCCTGCCACCCTTGATAAAGGATCGAGGCCCCGCGCAATCCCACGGCGGCGAAGGACGTGAGCACGCCGCCTTTGGATACAAGCATCCGTTCCTTAAACCAGCGTTCAAGGGCGCCACGAAAATCAAGGCGGGGGAGGCGATCGAAAAACCTTTTCTTCAATTGTTGCTCCACCATCACAAACGCCCGGCCGGACGCCCCTTGATGAAGGCGCACCGTCTTCCGGGCACGGTGCTCCATCGCTTGCCGTCGGGCCGACTCGGTCAGCAACGCCTGTATTTCTCGGACCAATTCATCGATGTCGCGAACCATCCGTCCGCCGGATGAAGCCAGCAGCAGATCGGCCATTTCCTGAACATGCTGGACGAACGGCCCGAACAGCACCGGCCGCCCGAGCGCCGCCGGCTCCAATAGGTTATGCCCCCCCACCGGAACGAGACTGCCGCCCACAAACACGACCGTCCCCAAACTGTAAAGTTGTCCTAATTGCCCCAGGGTATCCACCAGCAAGACATCGACCTGGGTCTCCGACGTCGTCCGGTCCAGTTCGGAATACCGGACATAACTTATTCCATGTCGGGTCAGCACCCCTGTCACGATTGACAACCGGTTGAGATGACGCGGGGCCAGAATCATACGGAGATTCGGCCACCGCTGTTTGATCCGCGCAAAACCGGTCAACAGAAGTTCTTCTTCTTTTTCATGCGTGCTTCCGGCCACCAGAATTTTTTCATCGGAACCCCAGCGCAGGAGCTTCAGCAGTCGTCGACGCTCCGGTTCCGACAGCGGAACGGCCGCCTGGTCGAACTTGAGATTGCCCAGGACCCGGACCCGCTCGGGCGGGGCGCCCAATTCAATGATCCGCTGGGCGTCCTGCACCGACTGCATCCCGAAAATCCGGATCTTCCGAAGCGTCTCGCGGAACAGCCATCGCACCGCTTGATAACGACGGTAGGATCGCGGAGAGATTCGTCCGTTGACGAGGAGAACGGGTATGTCGCACTGGGAAGCGGACTGGAGAAAATTAGGCCATAGTTCGGTCTCGACCAAAAGGATCAGATCGGGGGCGACCCGGCGAAGGAGGCGCGCGGCGAGTCCCGGGAAATCCATCGGGAAGAAGCCAACGCGCACCCGATTTCCCAGCCGCTGCTCGATCAATCTCCGGCCGGCCGACGTCATCGTCGAAAAAACCACGTCCCATTCCGGCCGGTCCCCAAGCCACCGTTCGATCAAGGGCAGCACCGCAAGACATTCCCCGACCGAGGCCGCATGAACCCAAATCCTCGTCCGAATCTTTTCCGGTCGGTCCCAACTTCCGGGCCAACGACCGAGTCGCTCGGACAGCCCGGTTCGATACTCGGACTGGGTGATCATCAAAAAGACAAAAACAGGAAGGGTCAGCGGCAGGCTTAAAATCAAAACGAGGTTGTAGAAGGCTACTCCCAAAATTGATCCGCTCTCTCCGTAATATCTTGAAGCCGCTTTTCCAGTTCTTTACGCTTGCCCTCCAGCACTTCAACACCGGCGTCGCTCGGCACCCAAACGGGATCGCCAAGGATAAACACGCCGTGACTGAACGGATACGGAATTAAAAAACCATCCCAGGACTGAAGGATTTTTTTTTAGAGGCGCTGAAGGTCACCGGGAAAATCGGCAATCCCGTCAGCTTCGCCAGTTCCACCACACCCGGTTGAACAACATGCCTCGGCCCGCGAGGTCCATCCGGGGTCATGACCAAGAGGTCTCCCGCACGGGCCCGCTGGACCAGGCGTCTAAGGGCCGCCGCCCCACCTCGCGTCGTGGATCCCCGGACGGCATGAAAACCGAAACGAGCCACCGTTCGAGCGATCAGTTCACCGTCCCGGTGTTGACTGATCAGGATCGAGACCTTCTTCCCTTTATTTGCGAACGGCATCATCAATTGCCGGCCGTGCCAGAAGGCGACGATGAAATTTCGTCCTTCTTTCCAAAACGCATCCGCCGTTTCGAAATTCAGGGTCCTAATTCCCATCGTCCACCGAAGCCCGCGGATCACCCCGTATCCCAGCCACGGAATCAGTCGGACCAGGATCCGGTCAACCTGTTTCTGCATACTGCTCCCGGAACTGCAGTTGATAGAGCTTCTTATAGACACCGCCCTGCAGGAGAAGCTCCTGGTGCCGCCCCATTTCAACGATCCGTCCCTGCTCGATGACGACGATGCGGCTGGCGTTCTGGACGGTCGAGAGACGGTGGGCGATCACAAACGTCGTTCGGTTCTTCAAAAGATTCGCCAAGGCCTTTTGGATGTACATCTCGGACTCCGAATCCAGCGACGATGTCGCCTCATCCAAAATAAGGATGGGCGAATCCCTCAGGATGGCCCGCGCAACCGCCAATCGCTGACGTTGCCCGCCGGACAACCGAACCCCTCGCTCCCCGATCATCGTATCATATCCCCGGGGCAGGCGCTGAATGAACTCGTGGGCGTAGGCCGCCTGCGCCGCTTCGATGACTCGGTTGGGATCGACCGGTCCCAGTCCGTACGCGATGTTCCGCGCGACCGTGTCGTCGAAAAGAATCGTCTCCTGGGCCACCAGGCCGATCTGTTTTCGGAGGGATTCCAAGGTCACGTCGCGAAGATCGGTTCCGTCGATGCGGATCACGCCCTCGGTCGGATCATAAAAGCGAAGCAGGAGATTCATCAAGGTCGTCTTCCCGGAGCCGGAGCTCCCGACCAGGGCCACGACTTCTCCCGCCTTGACCGTCAGGTCGATTTCCCGCAAGGCCGCTTCGTCCATTCCGTCATAATAAAAAGAGAGGCGTTCGAATGTGATCTCCCGTTGCACCGGCTCCAGCAGCCGTTTTCCCTGATCCTGGATCTGTTCACTGGGTTGATCCAGCATCCAGAAAATTCGATCGATCGCGGCGATGGCCTGCTGGACAGTCGTCGAGGTGGCCGCCAGATGGCGGATGGGGGCGTACATCAACCAGCTCGCGCCAAGAAAAGAAAAGAATCCGCCCGGCGTCATCCTCCCCATCCGGACCTCGTACGCGCCGATGCCGATAATCAAGGCCGCGGCGATGGCCCCGGCCCCTTCCATGATCCCCGGCACCAGTTCGGAAAGCCGTGTCGTCTTCATCGTCTTTTGAAAATATTCCAGATTTTTGCGATCGAACCGATCGATCTCGAACGATTCAGACCCGAAGGCCTTGATCAACCGGACTCCGGACAGGGTTTCTTCCAGCAACGTCGTCAATTCGGCGATCTTCTCCTGGCCGGAATGGGCGATCCGCCGGATGCGTTTGCCGATGCGACTCATGGGATAGTACGAGAACGGCACCACGACGATCGCCACAAGGGCAAGCCACCAATTCAGGTAGAAGAGCACGCCCACGAGGGAGATCATCGTCAGCGACTGCTGGAACAGATCCCGGATGACGGTCGAAATCACCTGCTGGACCATGCCGGCATCGTTGACGATCAAGGACATCAAGCTGCCGGTCCGTTGATGGCTGAAGAAGCCGATCGGCATGCGGATCAGCTTTTGAAACAAATCCTTTCGGAGGGCCGCGATCGCGCGGTTCCCGACATAGCGCATCAGATAAGACCGGCCGTAATTAAACCCCCCTTTGGCGATGCCGACCCCGATGATGGCCGGAATAATCCAGACGAGCAGGTCCCACCGATTTTTAATAAAGATCTCGTCGATGATCGGCTTGACCATCCAGGCATACGAGGCCGTCAGAAGCGCCACGACCCCGGCGCAGGCGGTGGCGCCGACAAGGCTACGCCAGTAGGGTTTGAGGTATCCGGACAATCTTCGAGCCATCTTCATGCCGTGACCGTCCGTGTGGTTTGGGATAGAATTTTCAGGATGCCGGCGGCCGCGCGATGGGCGGCACCCGGCAAGCCTAATTTTTGTCGGACTTCCTCCAGCGACTTTTTTTGCTCCTGCATCTTGGTCGGATTCCGCAGGTGATCCAGAACGACCGCCGCGATCTTTTCCGGCGTCACATTCGACTGGAGCAGTTCCGGGGCAACCTTCCGGCCGGCGAGAATGTTGACCAGTCCGACCACCCGTATCCGGACCAGGAGACGCGCAACCAGTTCGTTCAGCAGGGACACTTTGTACACAACGACCATCGGAGTTCCGACGACGGCCGCTTCAAGGGTCGCCGTACCGGAGGCGACGACCGCAAAATCGGAACAGGCCAGAACCTGGGGCGCGTCGCCGGCCACCAGCCTCAAGTCCTCGGCGCGGGCGGACAACTTCTGACGAATCTCCGACATCGATAGGGACGGCGCCACCGGCATGATCCCGATCACGGACGGCAGATCCGCTCGGATCCGCCGGAAGGCCTCCGTCATACCATCCAAAAGGCGATCGATCTCCATCCGACGGCTGCCGGGCAACAGGGCGACGACCACGGCATCATCCGGAATTTCGTACCGGCGACGCAATTCGTGGCGGTCGAGCGTTTTGGGAATTTCATCCAACAGCGGATGGCCAACAAATTCGCAGGGCACCCCGGCTTCCCGGTACAACGTTTCTTCAAACGGAAAGATCACCAGCATTCGGTCGACCCATTTTTTGACCGTTTTGAGACGGCCCGCCCTCCAGGCCCATACCTTGGGCCCGATGTAATAGACCGTCGGAATCTTCATCCGTTTGGCCAACCGGGCCACCCTCAGGTTGAAATCCGGGGAATCGATCAGGACAATCAGATCGACGCCGCGATGCTCAAGAACTTCTTTGACCGTCTCAAAGGCCCGGAGAACCGACCGCCATCTCTGGAGGACCTCGACCAGACCCATCACGCCCAGTTGCCGGCTGTCGAAAATCAATTCGACACCGGCCTGCTTCATTCTTTCTCCCCCCATACCGAGGATCTTCAGATCGGGTTGCTGCTGACGAAGCGCGCGCGCCAGTTCGGCGCCGTGGAGATCGCCCGAGGCCTCGCCCGTCACAATGAGGATAGTGCGTTGCAACATAGATTGATGGCCCAGTGCAGAGGCGCAGCATGCCGTGCCCCCACACCGAGCGGATCCTATTTGCTCACCAACTGCTTCAGGCACCGCACACAGAAATTTCGGATCGCGACGGCCTCTTTCTGCAAGAACAGACCTCGATCGAGTCGATCGGCTTCCTCCCTTGTCAGGAGTTCCGGCGCCAGCTGGCGTTTGAGCTTGGCCAGTCCCAGATAATCATCCTGAGAGAAGATCCCGTGGAGCCCGTTTCGGAAAAAACTCCAGCGTCTTCCCCGCTCGAACGCCGTGCAGAGGTCGATCAGATACGGCTCACCGTCCTTTGAAATCATAATATTTTTCTTGTTTCGCAGATCGCACAGGACGATCTTCCGGTCGTGGACCGAGTCGATGATCCGTTTCAGGCGATGAAAAAAATCATGGGGCAGCTCACCCGCCATGACCTTGGAAGCATTTCGGCCTTCGATGTATTCGATCGCCAGGGCATACCGGTCCAGTTTTCCGTAAAAACGCGGGATGCCCCGCAGGCCCGCCAGCTTCCGATACATGCGCGCTTCATTCCAGGTTGAAGGAAGCCCCACAAAAAACCGATAGAGAAACGGCCGAGATTGATAATCCTTCACGACGATCGGCCCCGCGTCTCCCCGCACCAGAAGAATGTCGGGTTGCCAGGGTTTGGCGGGACGCAGCGGTTCAAGGCACCGTTGAGCGAGATTCTCCCTCGTAACCCCGTCGATCGCCATGGCTTAGCGACCCAACACCGAAATGCCGGCCGTCCGGGCCTTCTCCAAAAGAAGGGCTTTATCCAGGAGGATGCTGCACCCGGCTTCCAGAACCAGAACCGTCGCCCCGACCTCGGCCATCACCTCGATCGTCGTGGGTCCCACGGTCGGCAGATCAAAGCGGACATCCTGCTGCGGTTTTCTCACCTTAACCACCACGGCCCCCTTCCCGCCATGACGGCCGCCGCGTCGGATCGTCTCGTCCGTGCCCTCGATCGCTTCCACCGCCAAGACGGTCCGATCCTTCACCACCGCGCATTGGCCAATGTCCAACCGGCCGATCTCTTTGGCCAGAGACCAGCCGAACTCCGCATCCTGTTCTTCGTTCGCCGTCAAGGGCCGTTCCGTCAACAGTCCTTTGGGCGTCAAAATACTGGACAACATTTCCGTCGCCGAACGGATCTGGATTCCCTCCGAGGCCAGCTCGTCCGCCACGGCGCGGAGCAGACTGTCGTCTTTTTTGATCCCGACCCGGGCCAGCAGCGACAGGGTTCGCAGATCGGGCCGGGCATTTCCAAACAGCCGCACCTTTTTGATCCCTCCCGCCATGACCGCCTCGGAAACCCCGGCTTTTTTAAACGCCGCGATCAGTTTGTTCAACTCGCCCACATAAATCCACGTCACCTCATCGACCTGGGAGACCAGATCAGGATGGGTCTCGCCTTCGTGGGCGACCGCGACGACGCGATACCCCTCCTGCCGCGCGGCCCGCGCCACCGTCAAGGGGAAGGTCCCGCTCCCTGCGATGATTCCCAACGTCCTCATCGGCAAACTCCCCGCTCGGAGGTTTCAACAAACGTGGCCAGTTCCTGTGCCTCCGGCGAATGCGAGAGTTCATTCCGGATCTTCTCCACGGCCTCTTTCATCGAAAGCTTCGATCGAAACAGAATTTTGTAGGCCGTTTTGAGCGAGGTCATCTGCTCGTCGCTGAATCCGTGACGCTTCAATCCGACGGTGTTCAGGCCGTACAGTTTGGCCCGGTTCCCCACGGCCGACACAAACGGAGGAACGTCCTGTGCAACCGCGGAGGCGCCTCCGATGATCGCGTGTCGGCCAATGCGGACAAACTGGTGCAGACCGGTCAGCCCGCCGATGACGGCGTGATCCTGAACGGTGATATGCCCCGCCAGGGTCGCCGCGTTCGCCAGGATCACGTGGCTCCCGATCTGGCAGTCATGCGCCACATGGACATAAGCCATCAGAAGGTTGTGGTCGCCGATTTTCGTGATGCCGCCTCCCAGTTCCGTACCGCGGTTCACGGTCACGTATTCCCGGATCGTATTCTCCTTTCCGATGATCACATGCGATTTTTCGCCCTTAAACTTCAGATCTTGAGGAATGGAACCGATGGACGCAAACGGGAAGATGCGGCAGCCTTCGCCGATCTCGGTCCAACCGTCGATCACGACATGCGCGGCCACCTGAACCCCCCGATGCAGTTGGACCTGTTCGCCGATGACGCAGTAAGGACCGATCTCGACGTCGCCATCGATGCGGGACTGCGGATGAATCAGCGCGGTGGGATGAATTCGCGTCACCGGTCTCCCCCCTCCTCCCCGTCCTCCGCCAGCATGGCCGTCAGGTCGGCTTCGCAGACCAGCGTCTCCCCCACGTGGGCGGTCCCTTTGAGTTTCCAGTACGGCGGGCGACTCTGCGCCACCGTCAGCTCAAACCGGAGTTGATCTCCGGGCAGAACCGGTTTTCGGAACTTGGCCTTTTCGATTCCCAGAAAGTAGACGAGTTTTTTCTTCGGATCTTTGTTCGACCTGAAAGCCAACACGCCGCCCACCTGGGCCATGGCCTCGATGATCAGCACCCCCGGCATGATCGGACGATCGGGGAAGTGCCCTTGAAAGTACGGCTCGTTGATCGTGACATTCTTGATGCCCACAATCCGCTTGCCGACCTCAATCTCCTCGATCCGATCGACGAGCAGAAACGGATACCGGTGGGGAAGAATTTCCAGAATCTCGCTTGTCTTGATCATCGTTCACTCCGCTTCGGGGTTTCACCGCCCATTTGTTTTTCAAGCCGCTCCAGTTTCATCTCCAATTCCTTGATCCGCTTCCGAAGTTCGGGAAGGTGCGGGAACGTGGCCTGGGCCTCGAGCCATTGCCGATGCGGCAGCGCCGGATAGCCCGACACGACTTGATTGGGAGCGATGTCCTTCGTCACCCCCGTCCGGCCTCCGGCCATGACGTTGTCGCCAACGGTGAGATGCCCGGCGACGCCGGTTTGTCCAGCCAGGGTCACGTGATGACCGATCACCGCGCTTCCCGAAATGCCCACCTGCGACACGAGCAAACAATCCTCGCCCACCGTCACATTATGCGCGATCTGAACCAGATTATCGATCTTGGTTCCCCGCCGGATCACGGTCTGGCCCAGCGCGGCCCGGTCCACGGCAACGTTGGCGCCGATCTCCACGTCGTCTTCGATCACCACCGTTCCGATCTGCGGGATCTTATGATGCCGGCCTTTGTGCGTGGCAAATCCAAAACCGTCGCTCCCGATCACCGTGCCGCTATGAATGATCACCCGACGGCCGATGATCACCTTTTCCCGGACGCTGACATTGGCATGGATCACCGTGTCGTCGCCGATTTCCGTTTCTTGGCCGATAGAGACGCCGGAGTACAGCGTCACACGGTCTCCGATCACGGCCCGATCCCCGAGGGTCACGAACGGATGGATCGAAAGGTCCCGGCCCAGCCGCACCTCCTTCCCGATCGCCGCCAGCGGGCTGATCCCGATCTCCCGACCCGGTGGCTCCACCAGCGCCGAGACGACACGGGAGAAAGCATAATACGGATCCTCGACGATCACCTGCGCACAGGAGACATGGGGATGGGGCTTGGACAAAATAACCGCGGATGCCCGGGTCTCTTTTAGAAGGGAAGCATATTTGGCGTTGGCCAAAAACGTGATTTCGCCGGGCCGGGCCTCTTTGATTCCGGCCACGCCGTGAATCAGCATGTCGGGATCGCCGACCAGACGTCCCTCAATCGTTTCCGCAAGTTTTTTCAATGACACCGATTTCATGATCTTCATTCCACCTACCGGTGTGGATCACGGATTGGCTTTTTCAAACTCCTTGACCACCTCGTTCGTAAGATCCAGAGAGTCCTTGGCGTAGAGCAACACCCCGCCTTCGGCATTCCGGTCGATGACAATGGCATACCCGTCCCGCTCGGCCACTTTTTTTACGATGCCTTCGAGATCCTTGTTGAAGTTTTCAAGAACCTCCTTTTTCTTATTCTGGACTTCCTTGTTCAACTCGCCCGCCCGCTTCTGGTACTCCACCACCTTGCGTTGCAAGGCATCTTCTTTCTCGCGGCGAGCATCGGGACTCAACACGGCCGTTTGGCGGGTCAGATCGTCCTGAAGCTGCTTGATCTCGGACTCGTCCAGATCGATGATCTTCTGACGGCTTTTGACAAATTCCTCCATGTCCGCTTTGGCCTTTTTCCCGGCCTTGGTATCGTCCAAGACCTTCTGAGCATTCACATACCCGATCTTAATCGAGTCCGCCGACTGAACCGGTGCGGCGGCAATAAACATCCAGCTCAGGAATAAACCGACGGCGGCTCCGACCATCCGCCCGCTCAACCCCCTTTGGTGCATCTTCTTTCTCCTTTCCAAAATGACCGACGCTTTATTTAGAATAACGTCCCAATGGTAAATTCCACGACGGTGTGCGGCTCATTACTCTGTGGATGTATATTGTAACCCCATTCCAGACGGAGCGGTCCGATCGGCGAGATCCAGCGGAGTTCGAACCCGGTTCCCGATCGAAGTTGGCTGATCCGAATCGACTTGTCATCGTCAAACGCCTTGCCGTAATCATAGAAAAGCACCCCCTTGACCTTGGCCTCCGGGACCAGGGGAAAGATGTACTCGGCATTGAAAATCAATTCCTTATTTCCCCCGAGGACCTCATTGGTAGTAAGGTCGACCGGGCCGGCCCGGCCGAATTTAAAGCCGCGCACCGTATTAATGCCGCCGACGTAGAAACGTTCCGGGATCGGGAGTGGAGTTCCGTCCATACCATCGGCGGATCCAAATCGACCATGCAGGGAGAAAACCGTATCCCAATAAAACGGGAAAAACTGGCCCTCATCCAGAATGGTCTTTATAAAATTATTATTTCCGCCCAAATACGTGTTGGCAAACTGGACCGTCAGCGCGGTCCGTGATCCCTCCTTGGGATCAAAGTAAAAGTCCCGCGTGTCGCGCGCGATGGTCGATCCGATGCTGCCGGTCACCGACTTCCCCGCCTGCTGTTGGATCCGCACAGGGGCGTCGGAAGTCAGATGAGTGATATTTAACTTCTCCAACGTATAATTCACGCTCCCGCTGACGTATTCCGTGAAGGATTTTCCCAGAACCACG
This sequence comes from Nitrospirota bacterium, assembly GCA_016194285.1. GTDB lineage: Bacteria > Nitrospirota > Nitrospiria > JACQBZ01 > JACQBZ01 > JACQBZ01. The sequence goes on from JACQBZ010000069.1 coordinate 38,156, forward strand.
TCTCCTCCGACGGTCTTTTCCGTGTAGGAACTAAAGTCCCGCTTCTGGTTAAACAGATCCACCGTTCCAGACACGGGACGGTCGAACAGATACGGCTCACGATACGTCAAACTGTACGAGTTGGTTATTTTGCCGAATTCGGCCCGGCCCCGAAGCAATTCTCCCTTTCCGAAAAGATTTCCCTGGGTGATATCCGCCATCCCTACCAGACGATCGACCGAACTGTAGCCGCCGCCGATACTGAAGGAGCCGGTCGACTTTTCTTTGACCTGAACATGAAGATCAACCTGATCCGGACTCACCCGTTGGGGAACGATCTCCACGGAATCAAAAAAATTTAGATTATTGATGCGCTGAAAACTGCGTCGCAGCAATCGGGTGTCCACCAGCTCCTGCTCGTCCAATCGCATTTCCCGCCGGATCACCTTGTCGCGGGTTTTGTCGTTTCCCGAAATCGTAATCTGCCGGATCCGCATCGGATTATCTTCGGTGACGTCGAGGGTTAAGTCCACCGTCCGCATCGCCGGATTCGTCGTGTACTGCGGGATGACCGTGGCGTAAAGATAGCCTTTTCCCCCATATATATCATGGATCGCCGCCACACCGTCTCGCAACACATTCTTTCGGAAGATATCTCCTTCCTTTAACTTTAATGCTTCCCGCAAACGGTCCGTCGTGTAAACGTGATTGCCGTTCAGCGTGATCGTTCGGATACGAAACTGCTCTCCCTCGATCAAGGGGAACTCAATGGACGCGCGGACCGTATGAAACTCGTAAGGATAATCGATCTCCCCGTGCAGGATCGGATAGGTCACGACGGTTTGGGACCGGTCCTCTTTAAACTTGACCGACGGGGTCCCCACCTGAATCTGGAGGTATCCGTTGTTTAGATAATAATCCTTCAATTTATCGGTGTCTTCGTTCAACGCATCTTTTTTATAATACCCGCTGTTGGTCAACCAGGAAGTCAGAAGGGAGTATTCCTGGGTATCGATGTTTTTCTGAAGCGTTTTACGCGGAAAGGCTTTATTGCCTTCAAAGTCGATTTTTTTGACCGTCGCTTTGGCCCCTTCTTTGATGTAAAACGTCAAGGCCACCTTGTCTCCCTGCCTCTTCAGAACGGGAATGACAATTGTATTGTAGTATCCCTCCTCATCATAATACTGTCGAAGCTTCTCGGCGTTTTCCTTTACCTGCGCGTCATCCAGGAAACTCATCGGCTTGATGGTGATCTTCTCTTTCAGCTTGTCGGTCAGGATTTCCACGTTTCCCACAAAGTTGGTTTCGGTCACATAAGGCCGTTCGGCCACCTGGTAGATGACCTTCACGCCCCCTTCAACCGGCTCCGAATCCACCCGTACGTCCCCAAAAAACCCCAACTGATAGAGCGAGTTAATATCTTCGCGAATGAGGTCCGCTGAGAAAGGGCTCCCTTCCTTCGTTTTGATTCGGGACCGAATGGTCGACGTCTCGATCCGGCTGTTTCCTCGAATCTCGATCGCCACAACCGTCTTTTCCTCCTTAGGAGGTTCGACCTGTCCGAGTGATGCTTGATCTAAATATAGATTGAACCCCCAGATGAAGATCATTACGGCAAACGGCGCCCAACGCCTGAGCATTCGTCCGATAAACCTTTCCTTATGTTATCAATGATAAAAATTTCTCTATTCTAACATCTTGATAACTGATTGTAAATCAAAAATCTTTATCTCAATGGGGTGACCCTCTGAAGATGGCGCTGATCGGGGGGAAGATTTTTAGAACTTCGACCGGCAGGGATCGGAAGTGAGAACGACCCGTGAATCTCTATCGGGTGCGAACCTCGATATACTCGATGCGGCCCCGGTCGTTGATAAATGCGTTTGCGATCCAACTGATGACCGATAAAAAAAGCGCCCCGAAGAGGGAGGACCAAAAGCCCGTCACGTGAAATCCCTTCACCACGGCCCCGGCGATGTACAGCATGAATCCGTTGATGACCAGAACGAACAGGCCCAGGGTCAGAAGGGTAATCGGAAGGGTGAGGAGAATCAAAATGGGCCGGACAACGGCATTCATGACGCCCAGCACCGCCGCCGCCACGAACGCGGCCATAAGATGATCCACCTCGATTCCCTTAATGACGTGACTTGCAAGAATCAAGGCCACCGCGTTGATGACCCATCGGATTAAAATCCCTTTCATGCTGACCCAGCTTAATGGATGTATTTAAGAAAAGCAAGGAGTTTCATCAAGCATCCCGATACCCAGATACGACGATAATAGAAGCCTTTGTTTCGCTGACAAACCTGCTTTGAAAAAGCCGGCCGCTGCGGGCCGTCAGTCATGGATCTCCCATCCTTGATCCGCAAAACTGACGTATCGACCGTCTCCGAGGACGATATGGTCCAGGACCTTGATGCCCATAATCCGTCCGGCCTTCACAAGACGCCGTGTCAACTCACGATCCTCGGGACTGGGGGCGGGATCCCCGCTGGGATGATTATGCAAAAGGATGACGGAAGACGCGGACTCCCGCACGGCCGCTTTAAACACTTCGCGCGGATGAACGATATTGAGCGACAGGCTTCCCGTGGATACGGTGATCTCTTTGAGCAACCGGTTCTTCCCGTCAAACATCAGCAGCATAAAATGCTCCTTTTTCGAATCTCTGAGCAGCGGGAAATAATGACAATAGATATCCCGGCTGGAAAGGGCGCGCAGTCCCCCATGAAGCGGCTGGGCCAACGATCGCCGCCCCAATTCCAGAGAGGCCAGGATCTGTGCGGCCTTGGCCGGTCCGATCCCATCCACCGAGCACAGTTCAGATACGCTGATCTGTTTCAACGCGGCCAATCCGCCGAACTGCCTCAGGAGATGGTGGGCCATCTCGACCGCGCTGCTCTTTCGCCGGCCCGTTCTGAGCAGAATCGCCAGGAGCTGTGCATCGGAGAGCGTCTCCGGTCCATGGCGAATCAAACGTTCACGAGGACGCTCAATCTCCGGCCAGTTTTTAATGCCCTTTCCGGTATTCATTCTTAACGATTCCATCTCAGCGCTCCAATAAATTATGTAGTCCGTTACTTACAAGACTTACAAATTTTGGCAATTTCTCGTGGGCTGATGGAGTAGCAAATTATCCCATATAAGGTAATACATATACATTTTCAATAAGTTGAAAAACTGTTCAAAAATGGCACATCGCTTGCAGTAAAGAATGGACAAGCTTTAAACCACGCAAGGAGGGCGACTCCCATGAAATGTCCAAAATGCAACGGCTTGATGTTCATCGAACGGTTCGCCGATTATTTTCTGACCTTTCATGCATGGAAATGCGTCAATTGCGGCGCGATCATGGATCAAACCATCCTGTCCAACCGGGCAAAGGGTGCCGAGATGGAGTTGATGCTTCAGACCGTGCCCACGGATGAAGAGAACAAAGACTAAGATCAATTGAGACGGGTTTTCCGCCACTCCGGGCGGAAAACCCGTTTTTTTCCTGCCCGCTCGTTCTGATTCTACCCAGACCCATTAAGCCTTTTAGGATTCCGGACAACGAAACGTAAACTTGAATTCCCGGTTTTGATTTTCACCGGTGATATGAACCCCGTTCAAGATCAATGAGACCTGATGGCACTTATCCGTCGGGACTTTTTGGAAAAGAAGAATCCCGTATCCGGATCCTCCGGGAGGTATATCCGCATTCTTTAAACGGAGCTGGAGAATTTTATCCATTTCCTCCTTGGCAACCCCGACCGTTTTAGGAACAATGACGATCTTCTCACCGGATATCCCGCCCGACCGATAATAATCCAGACTTTCATCCGCCGAAAGGACCGCATAGGGTTTCCGATCATCATCCAGTAGCTGAGCGCCTTGACCCTCCAGGGTTACCGTATCCGGGGTCTGATTCCGAACCGTCACTTCAAACGCGGTGAAATAAGCCGAAAGGTCGATTCCGAGCCGTTCTCGTTCCTCATTCCGGAATCCGGACGTATCCACCGGCTTGATCTCCACGACCACTTGGGGGGACCCGGTTGAAGAATCCGTTCCGGGCGTTACGGGGTTTAGGTAAGGCGCCCGCGTTCCGCAGGCCGAGGCCAGAAGCAGAAATGAGACGAGGAGACACGATGCGCGCGCTGGAAGGGAATAGACCATAAAACCATCCTGGATGAAATGCCGCCATTATAATCAATCCGGAACGGCCTGTCAAAAAGCCGCGTCGGTCGGAGTCAGATTTTTTCCAGAAGGTCGCTTGCGCGTCTCGCCCCGTTTTCAACGCGAAGCCGCTCCTCCACCTCGGCGGCCTGCTCGTGGCATTTCCGGTCCGTAAGAATCTCGACGATACGCTTTACGAGGTTTTTCGATGTGACCTTTTGGAATGGGACGACACGGGCAACCCCCAGTCTCTTCGCACGACGGGCGTTGTCGGGTTGATCGAACGCCACGGGAGTCACCAGCATCGGGCGGCCGGCCGCAAGCGCCTGGGCCATTGTGCCGATGCCGCCCGGATGCACGATGACGGATGCGTTGGGAAAAATCTGGGAGTAAGGAAGATATTGGAAAACCTTCAGATGCTCCGGCATGTCGGAGTCGTCCGACGGCAAAGAGCCGGTGATCAGAATCGCCCGTCGGCCCAGCCGCATTGCCGCCTCGCGCGCCTTGACGAAGAAATCTCCCGGATCCATCGAGACCGACGAGCCCAGCGTGAAGACAATCGGCGGCTCTCCGGCTTCGAAATACGTCTTGAGCTCGTCGGACACGGCGGGGGTTGGACGACCGTCGTAACGGGCGAAGCCGCAGATCTCTGTGTTCGCGGGCCAGTCGGGCTGAGGCTCCGCGAACAAGGACGAGAAAAGCGCGAGATTAAGCCGCGGCGAGAACTGGCCCTCAAACATCGCGAGCTTTTTCGCCGGTAACAACCCGATCTCCGCGCGCAATTCATGAAGCGGCCGCTCCCAAGACGCGCTCACGGCCTTCGCCAATCCAAGGACCCACCGATAGGGGCTGATCCCGAACCATCGCAGATGATGAAGCCATGGCGCAGCCGGGATCACGGGCGGATCGTGCGCCGAAAAAAAACTCATCGGCGATAACACGGTCGAGACCCAGGGCAATCCCCGCTTCTCGGCCACAAGCGGCAGCGTGACCGTCATCGGATGCGATACCAGAAGGTCCGCCCCGTCGGCGGCGCGGGAAAGATCCTCATAGCTTTCCCGCACGAAAGGCATCACCATGCGCCGTATCAGATACTGCGGGCCCTTGCGCGGGTGAATGATCTGTCGTACGACTTCCTGCGTGCTGCCAAATTGGGATTCCAACGGGCGCATCACCGCGAATTCGACGCCCTCGCCTTCGACCGTTTCACGATAGCGGTCAAGCGTGGCGATCAACGGCCGATGGCCGCGGCGTTTGAGTTCCTTCGCGATGGCCAGATAAGGATGGAGATCGCCCAGCGAACCGAGGGTGGCAATCAGGATGCGTTTGCCGGTTAACACGGAACGGCTTCAACGGATTTGTTTGTTATTTTCTCTTCAATTATTTTGTCCCCATCCATGATTATTTTCCCTTGGTAATTATTAATCGTACAACAATGGCCGTCCTTGATAATAAAACGGTACCCCTGATCAATTTTTATTAAGACGGTTTCCCTGAATTGGATCAAATGCCGACTTATTTCATCTTGAGGCCCAGGTAAACCAAAACATGTACCCGGCTTATATTTGCTAATCAAATATTCTTTTACCATCGATTCTCGGCGAGATTCATCATCCTGAACTTCTGACTTAACCGGTGGAATCGGATGAGCGCAGCCGCCAATGAAAATCATCAAGATCAGAAAAATCAGCGAGACATTTTGTTTTGATTGCATGGATGCTCTCTTTTGGTTTTATCAACCAGAAACAGGCTCGACTGCCCAACAACCCAAACCAAGCCGCCGCGGCCGAACCCTTCCGCCCGCTCCGCCCGCGGTTGGCTTCAGCGGTTTGTTAGGTAGCATGTAGCCTGTCGCGTTTCTTTCGATGTTTCATCCGAGGCAACACGGGTACTTGCAACCCGTTCCGGTGTCTGGTTGTACACCGGATGATCCGAATCCCCACCCCGAGCAACCGCTTCACCGCCAGAGCCGCATTGCGTCTCTTGAACAGTGTCGCACCGATAGGATTGTTCATTGCGTACACGTCATCAGAGACGTTATAGTACAGCGCAAAGTCGGGTCCTATTTCAGAGACCAGAAGATACCGAACGGGACTCTTCATGTCAGCCATACGGCGCTGAAGCAGGCGAATTTGCGCCCGTGTCAGAGGCTCATTGTTTGCTCCATTCTGCGTTGACTTTTTGCCGGCACCGCCTCGTCGATGAGACTTGTATGGTTTACTCCTCACCAAGCGCCTCGATATCCGCCAGATCTTTTTTCCGCCCCAGCGTTCTTTTGTTGCGAATGAACTCTTTCCTTCCCAGGTAGTGCACGGGAACATCGCCGAATTTTCCTTTGACTTGGCCAGCAGCCGCTTCCTCCCAGGTAACACCGGTGATGGACGTGACAATATCGATGCGAACCGGGGCAACACCGAGCTGCACGACCTTGTCTGGAACCGTGAAGTCCTCGACCGTCAGATCTAAAGAGCCAAGACCAAACTGAGAAAGCGCCCGGAGAACATGTTGCGCGTTCTGTGAATCAGCTCGGACAAGGATATCCATGTCCCCCGTATATCTCGGAGCCCCGTGGTACGCGAGCGCATAGGCGCCGACGATGATGTAGGAAACATCATGGGCGTTGAACAACGCGAGCAGTTCTCTGAAGTCTTGCTGAACTTCCATGCTGTTGCCTCCTCATCTGTTCAACGGCGGCGATACGCTCCTCGGGAGTTTTGGACAACCAGTAGGCAAGGTTATCTTTGACTTCCGAGAATTCTCGCAAATTCTTTTTTTGCACAACCTTTTTAATCATCGCGACCTCCGCAAAGTCCCTTTTCACTCTATCGTTTAATCTAAAGCCCTAACCGCCGGGCCGAACCCTTCCGCCCGCTCCTCCGTTGTCATGCTACGGCAAGCCTCAAAAGAAGTCAATCGGTTGAGCACAATGCCGGAAGCCGCTTGACGGCCTGTTGCTATCTACCTCATAATGGTCTCATGCGCGTGATTGCGGGAGAGGCAAAGGGGCGGCGGCTCAAGAGTCCTCGCGGGGCGGAAACCCGCCCGACGTCCGACAAAGTAAAGGAGGCGCTGTTCTCGATTCTGGGAAGCCGGGTCGTGGATGCGCGGATGCTGGATCTGTTCGCCGGAACGGGCGCGATCGGGATCGAGGCCCTAAGCCGCGGCGCGGCCCGGGTCGATTTCGTCGAGTCGGATCGGGCCATAGCCGACATTCTGGAAAAGAATCTCGCGGCCTGCGGATTTCAGGGGCGGGCCGAGATCCACCGGACGGACGCCTTCCGGTTCCTCAAGCAGTCCCGCGGCCCGTACGATCTGATTTTCGCCGATCCGCCCTATCATGCCTGGCAGCTTAAAAAATTATTGCCTGCTGTCGAGCGGGGTGCTATGATATCTCCAGGCGGTCTTCTGATCGTCGAGCATTTTCGAAGGATCGCGCTCCCAAACCCGATCGGGACGCTTCAGGCTGTCCGGTCGTATGAATACGGAGACACGGTCTTAACACTGTATCACGGAGAAAGATCCAAATGAAAATCGGCGTATACCCGGGAACGTTTGACCCGATCACCAACGGGCATATCGACATTATCCGCAGGAGCCTGCGGATCTTCGACAAGGTGATCGTGGCGGTCGCCCCCAGTCCTAAAAAGAAGCCGATCTTCGATATTCACGAGCGCGTCGAGATGATCCGGGAGGCCATCCGGGACATCTCTAACGTGGAAATCGAGATCTTCGAGGGGCTGCTGGCCGAGTACATGAAACGCAAGAACGCCCATGCCATTATCCGAGGCCTTCGGGCGGTCTCCGATTTCGAGCACGAATTCATGATGGCCTTGATGAACCGCAAGTTGGACAGCGAGACCGAAACCGTTTTCCTCATGCCCAGCGAGGAATATTCCTATCTCACGTCCAGCGCGATCAAAGAGGTTGCCAGCTACGGCGGGGTCGTAAAAGATCTGGTCCCTCCGATCGTCGCCCGGCGCTTGCAGGACCATTTCAAGAAAAAGCAGAAATGAAACTCGCCCAACGCGTCAACTCCGTCCAGCCGTCCGCAACACTGGCCCTTTCAGCCAAAGCGAAGGCGCTCAAGGCGCAAGGAATCGAGGTGATCGATTTCGGCCTGGGGGAACCGGACTTCGACACGCCCGAAGCGGTGAAGAATGCCGCAATCGAAGCCCTGCGGGCCGGCTTCACGAAATACACCGCGCCGGGCGGAATCGACGAGCTCAAAGCGGCCATCGTCGAGAAATTTCAACGGGACAACAATCTTCGTTACGAAAAGAATCAGATCGTCGTCTCCTGCGGGGCCAAGCACAGCCTCTACAATCTGGCCCAGGTACTCTTCGAGCGCGGCGATGAAGTGCTCATTCCGGCGCCGTACTGGGTGTCCTATCCGGATCAGGTCCGGCTCAACGATGCGACACCCGTCTTTATCGAGACACGGGAAGAAAACCGCTTCTTGCTGACGCGAGAGCTGCTTTCGGCCCGGATCACGCCCCGAACGAAGGCGCTGATCCTGAACACGCCGTCCAATCCGACCGGTTCGGCCTATACACAAAAACAGCTCGAGGAGCTCGCCGAGGTTATTCTGGAGAAACGGCTGATCGTCATCTCGGATGAGATCTACGAACCGTTCGTGTACGATCAGTTCAAGCACGTCAGCATCGCGGCCCTCCGTCCGGAATTGAAAGATCGGACGATCGTCGTGAACGGCGTATCGAAATCGTATGCGATGACCGGCTGGCGGATCGGATATGCCGCCGGACCGAAGGACGTCATCTCGGCGATCGAAACCGTCCAGAGTCAAAGCACCTCGAACCCGACCTCGATCGCGCAGAAAGCGGCCGTGGCGGCCCTGCGCGGAGGGTCCCGTTTCACAGAGATGATGGTGGCCGAGTTTGATCAACGACGTCGTTATATTGTGAAGCGTTTGAACCAGATGCCCGCCGTAACCTGTTTGATGCCGATGGGAGCCTTCTATGCCTTTCCCAATGTCGCGGCGCTTCTGAACCATCGCTGGAGGGACCGCGCTTTAAAGACGGCCAATGACCTCGCCGAATATTTTTTGGAAGAAGCCCGGATCGCCGTTGTCGCCGGAGACGCCTTCGGCGCGCCGGGACATCTGCGAATTTCCTATGCCACTCCCCTGTCGGCAATCGAACAGGGCATGGACCGGATGGCCGAGGCGATTATGAAATTGAAAAGATAATTAAAAAGGAGGATTTCAGAATTTGCCTATCTATGAATACGAATGCACATCCTGCCATGAACGCATCGAGGTGATGCAAAAAATAAACGACCCGCCGTTAAAAAAGTGTGACCGATGTTCCGGAAAATTGAAAAGGATCATCTCCGCTTCGGGACTAATGTTTAAGGGAAGCGGGTGGTACGTCACGGACTATTCACAGAAGATGAAATCCACGGAAGGCAAGAAGCCGGAAGAAGGAAAAAAGAAAGAACCAGTCACGACAGTTCCAAAATCGGACAGTTCCTCGAAGTCAGACAGCCCCTCTAAATCGGACAGTCCCTCCAAGTCGGATAGTTCTTCTAAGTCAGATAGCTCCTCTAAATCGGAGAGTTCCTCCAAGAAAGAGTCCTTCTCCAAATCGTAATCGAGGTTCATCAAATCTTTCGATCCCGATCATCATCTCCTGACGCGCTTTTTAAGGAATCCTTCCATGAACTTCTCAAAAAAGAACAGGTCCGTGGAGGGAATCGAGGCCTTGATCATCCGGCTCATCGCCCGACGGATCTGGAGGCGCGTAAGCTTGAAACGCCGGATGAGATAGAGCGCATCTTGAATGTCGGACTCGCGCATGACGCGAAGTTTCGACATGACGAGGTCCAACGGCGACAGGACTCGAACGGTAATCCGGCCCTTTCGCCAAAGTCGTTTGGCCCGACCGCGGTATCCTGGCGGCAGATCAATCATTCCCCAATGAGAGACATCCTTGCTTAGATCGGCGGGGATATTGAGATACCGGAGAAGACGGCCCAACTGCGCGCCGGTGAGAGCGGGAATCTCGGCGTCCAGATCCCGCGTCTTTCGACGCCGGCCGTACAGCGCCATTGCTAAGCCGCCGAGGAGAATGATCTCGACCGGGCGCTTTGTTGTTTTTTCGACTGCGCGGACCAGTTTTCCAATTGCCTCTTCCGCAACCAGATACTCTCTCGCCATCGCTGCTCCTCTGATCGAGACACTGCGGCATTGAATATATCAGCTTGTCTTGAGTACCAAATTCGAAAGGGACGTCCAAGGAGAATCTCGGCTTGTGTCCGCCACAGCGCTCCCAGTCGGGATGCCTTTTCTCCCTGCCACAAATAATGAGCGGTCAGCCGCTGTGGCATTCGTATCCGCTTCCATGGAATTTCATTAATCGCCAGATAGAGCCAGACCAACTCCCGCGTTTGGGGATGAGACAGTGCGCTTCGCAGTACCTGCAACCGATCGCCCCCATACGTAACGTCGGTGTAAAGATAAAAGACATCTAAATCCGGGAGCTTTTTCATGTCTGGAAGTATACTGCATAGAACAGCGAATCACAAGTTCAGAAACAAAAAGCCCGCCCCTGCATCAGCAAGAGCGGGCTTTGATTATACCCGGCGGCGTCCTACTTTCCCATGACTGCAAAGTCATAGTATCATCGGCCCTGGAGGGCTTAACCGCCGTTGATCAGAAAAGGATTCAGGATTTTTACGTCTTCGATGGTTCGGCTATGTTGCAAATCTTCGCTGTAGATCCGGTCGCAACCCGACAGAATGGCCGAACTAAGAATGTTGGCATCCCAGAAGGATAGATGATGCCTCTGGAAAATCTCAAACGTCTTTTCAAGCGAGGCACGGTTCTCGTAAAAAATGTCCCAGCTTAATAAATCTAAAACGGCCGCCCGGGCATCACGAAATGTCATCTTGGTTGCTAATTTTCCGGTGACGGTTACAAAAAACTCTTTTAAAACTTGAAGACTGAGCACCCCGTTCGAGCCCTCCCAAAGCTGTTCAACAACCTGATTGGCTCTTTTCTTTTTTGTCGGATCGGCGCTATCGAAACAGTAGACGAGGATATTCGTGTCCACAAAGATTTTACCGCGCATAAAGGTCGGTGCGATGGAACCTTCTCTTGGAATAGTTCAACTTATAGTTCTTTCGGGTCAACCGAAAAAAATCTTTTTTCGCTTTAAGCCTGCCCTTCCCTGTTTTTACGATCGCTTTAAGATATTCAGCCAGTAATTGGGAAACGCTGGCATCTTTTTCGGCTGCAAGGACCCGGGCTTCTTTAGCCAGTTCTTCTTCCAACGCGATGGTGATATTTCGTTTCATGATCCATTCTCCACAAAAATCATGTTACACGAAATTCGTGTGGATGTCAATCCAGAAACAAAAAGCCCACCCTCACGTTTTACAAGGGCGGGCCCCAAAACACGTAGGGGCGCAGCATCCTGCCCGTCCGGCAGGCGGGGCTGCGCCCCTACAGATTATACCCGGCGGCGTCCTACTTTCCCATGCCTGTAAAGGCATAGTATCATCGGCCCTGGAGGGCTTAACTTCCGTGTTCGAGATGGGAACGGGTGTGACCCCTCCGGTCAGGCCACCGAGAATTCTTTGAAGACTGGTAATTCAAACGCCGATTTGTAAAACCGAACTTATTAGAAGCAAAAATTAAGGTCAAGCCTCACGGCCGATTAGTACGGGTGAGCTACAGTCCTTACGAACCTTCCACCCCCCGCCTATCAATCTTGTAGTCTACAAGAGGCCTTTAGGGACCTTGCGGTCCGGGATATCTAGTTTTAGGGTGAGTTTCCCGCTTAGATGCTTTCAGCGGTTATCTCTTCCGAACATGGCTACCCAGCGTTGCTCCTGGCGGAACAACTGGAACACCAGAGGTTCGTCCGTTCCGGTCCTCTCGTACTGGGAACAGCTCCCTTCAAATATCCTCCACCCACGACAGATAGGGACCAAACTGTCTCACGACGTTTTGAACCCAACTCTCGTACCGCTTTAATGGACGAACAGTC